>CAYVAU010000030.1:10906-17794 GCA_964448445.1 uncultured Thermodesulfobacteriota bacterium
GAGGGGCTTCTAAAGGCCAAATTCGATGTGACCTTCTCCACACAGGAGCCCTCCACCGATACCATAGCCCTGGACGAGGAAGGTAATCCCTTCAGAACCGAGACCGGGGAGCTGTTCTTCCGGCCCGGGGGACACGGAGCCCTGTTGGGGAACCTGGAGGCTTTGCAGGGTGACCTCGTTTACATAAAGAATGTGGACAATGTGGCCCCGGACAGGCTCAAGCCCCTTGAGACCTACTGGAAGAAGGTCCTGGGGGGTTATCTCGTCAGGCTGGAGCGGACCCTGAAGGACTTCCTGCGGAAGCTCTCCCGAGGGGAAATCCCCAAAGGTATCCTGGATTTTGCCCAAGAAGAACTATCAATTAAGCCTCCCCTTGAATGGCCCAGCTGGAGCAGGAGGGAGAAGCGCCTGTGGCTGCTTTCGGAACTCAACCGTCCCTTGAGGGTCTGTGGCATGGTTCCCAACGAGGGCCAACCGGGAGGTGGCCCCTTCTGGGTCAAGGACAAATGGGGAAGGGAATATCTGCAGATTGTGGAGGGGGCCCAGCTGGACGCCTCCTCTGAGCAACAGAAACGGCTCTGGGAGGGTTCCACCCACTTCAATCCCGTGGACATAGTATGCTGCTTGAGGGACTTGGAGGACAAGCCCTTTCCGCTTTCGCGGTTTGTGGACGACACCATGGTGATTATCACCCAGAAGAACCACAGGGGGAAGACCCTAAAGGTGCTCGAGTGGCCCGGCCTTTGGAATGGCTCAATGGCTGGCTGGCTCACGGTCTTCATCGAGGTCCCCAAGGAGACCTTCAACCCTGTCAAGACCCTCTGGGACCTCTTCACTCCCTCTCACAGGGCCTAAACCCGATAACACCCCCAGCACTTTGAGGGCCATGGTGGCGTAGGTCCCCGGAGGGAGGGTGAACTCCAACGTGACTTTCCCTTTTCCGGGGTATAGCTCATCCTCGCCTTCCCCTCCCCAAAGGGGGCTCAACAGCCGAATCCAGAGCCTTCTTCTGCTCCTGCCGAGATATGCCCTTTTGAGCCCCTTTGCCCTGAGATCTTCGAGTGCCAGTCCCTCTGCCTCCAGTACCTCAAGGAGCACCTCCCCCAAGGGGCCCTCGGGCTTCATGCGAGCCGTGGGCAGGAGGAGCTCGATCCCGGAAAGTTGCGAGGACAACCCCTCCGGGAGGTTCCCAACCGCTACGGTGAGCTTCTGGAAGGGGAGCTCAATATAAGTGAACTTGACCGAGCCCTCCTCGAAGGCCCTCTGCAGCAATCTGCTCACAACCTCGTTCCAGAGGTAGCTCTGATAGGCCGAAAGCCAAAGGGAGAGGATCCTCGGGGTTATGAGATTTACCGCCTTCTTGAAGGCACGGGGATGATCGCAGAGGAAGGTGAGCACGCTCCTTAGGTTCGAGCGCGGACAGCGCTCCTTGAGCTTTGGCCAGTCCCCCCAAAGGTCCTTGGCCGCAGCCTTGAAGCTCCGCACCTTCACACCCTCCCCAAGGAGGGGGTAAAGAAGGTAGAACCTCAAGACCTTCTCCCATTCCCCCTTGATGAGGGCCTTACCGGGAAATCCACCTTCAGGGCTCCACGAACCAAACCTCTGAAGGTCAAAGTAGTTGGGAAATCCCCTACGGGAGAGTTTTTCCCATGCCTCCTTGAGGGACCGAAGGCCCTCTCTTGGGAGATCCCTCACCGTGATCCGGAAGCGGTTTCCCCTTAAATCCCTGGGGGATAAGTGCCTGGCGGAGAACCCCACCAGCTCGGCCTCAAAACCCGCCCCCGAAACGGCCCTTGGGGGCTTGCGGAGGGGACCGACGCTGAAATACTGAAGGGCTATGGCCCTGGAATCCTTCAAGGCCGGGAGGATGACCTTGGACGGGCTGACCCCTAGGGCTTGGGCGATCCGCTTCTGCAAAAGGATCCCGTCAATCCCCCGCTTCCTGACCCTATAAAGGGCATACTGGCCCTCCTTCAGCATGGGCAGATCTATGAGTTCCCTGACCGAGAAATCTTCCGGCAGTACCTTTATCCGCAATCCGCCCTCAAAGGCGAGCTATTTCGCGGACCGCCCTAACCGCCTCATCTACCTCTTCGGGGGTATTGAGGTAGCTTACTCCCATCCTGACCGTGCCTCGGGGAAAGGTCCCTATGGTCCTGTGGGCGAGGGGGGCACAGTGCAAACCGGGCCTTGAGAGGATCCCATAGCGTTCATCAAGGATCGCGGAGACTTCCGAGGGTTCCTTCCCCTCGACATTAAAGGAAACTATCCCTATCTGTCTCCGAGGATCCAAGGGGCCGTAAATCTTTATCCCCTTTATCTCCCTTAGCCCCTCTATCAGCATACGGGTCAAAAGTTCCTTCTTCTTTTTGACCTTCCCCATCCCTTCCTTCATAAGGAACCTCACCCCGGCCCCAAGGCCCGCAATCCCAGGGGTGTTAGGAGTACCGCTTTCGTACTTGTCCGGCAAAAATTCGGGCTGCTGCTCCTCCTCGGACCTGCTGCCCGTGCCCCCCCTCATCAAGGGGGTTACCTCCCTCTCAAGCCCTTCCCCCAGACAAAAGCCCCCCGTTCCCTGGGGTCCGAAGAGGGACTTATGGCCGGTGAAGGCAAGGATATCCACGGGCATCTCCCTCAGGTCTATCGGAAGGGTCCCCGCAGACTGGGCGCAATCAAGGAGTAACCGAACCCCATGTTCCCTGGCGATCCTCCCCACCTCTTCGGCCGGGAGGATCGTTCCGGTCACATTGGATACGTGCACCATGGCGATGAGCCTGGTCTTCGGCCTTATGGCTTTCCTCACATCCTCGGGATCGATCTCCCCCGTGGAAGAGGCCCTGATTACGGTAAGCTCCACTCCCCTCCTCTGCAGATCCCTCAGGGGGCGCATCATCGAGTTGTGCTCCATGCTCGAGGTTATCACGTGATCGCCGGGCCTGAGATAGCCGTAAAGGATGACGTTCAACGCCTCCGTTATGTTCTTGGTGAAAACGATCCTTGAGGAATCCACGACCCCAAAGAACTCCGCCAGAGTTTCCCTCGCCTCATAAAGGATGCGCGCGGCCTCAACCGAGAGCCTGTGGCCCGATCTGCCAGGGTTGGCTCCTTTGCGGAGCAACGCCTCCTCTATGGCTTCAATCACCTCCCTTGGCTTCGGCCAGGATGTGGCAGCATTGTCGAGGTAGATGATCCTCATATCACCACCTTTACCTTGCCCGCCTCTTCAGTCACCTCTCCTATCACCTCGGCACCAACGCCTCTCTTCCTCAGCCCCTCCATGAGCCCATCGGCTTTCTCCCTCGCCACCGATATCAGGAGCCCTCCCGAAGTCTGGGGATCGAAGAGGACATCGAGCATCGGCTCCTCAACCCCCAACACCTCCACCATGCCCTTGCGGAACTCCCTGTTCCTGTAGGCACCCGCTGGAACGAGACCCATCCTGGAAAACTCCAGGGCCTCCTCCAAGATGGGGACCCTGGAGGCAAAGATCACAAACCCCACCCCGCTCCCCTCGACCATCTCACAGGCATGTCCCAGAAGGCCAAAACCGGTGACATCGGTGCACGCACTCACCCCCACCTCCATCATCGCCTCGGAGGCATCCCTGTTGAGGGAAGCCATGACCTTTATGACCTTCCTCACGGTTTCCTCGCCCGCAAAGCCCGCCTTTATGGCGGTGGCGATTATCCCGGTCCCAAGGGGTTTGGTCAAAAGGAGCACGTCCCCGGGCTTCGCCCCTCGATTCCTCACCACCTTCTCGGGATGAATGACCCCGGTGACCGATAACCCGTACTTGATCTCGGGATCATCGACCGAATGCCCCCCTACGAGGGCCACCGCTGCCTCCTTGAGCTTCTCCACCCCCCCGCGCAATATCTCCCTCAGGACCGATAGATCGCCATCCTGGGGGAAACAGACGATGTTCATGGCGGTAATGGGCCGTCCCCCCATGGCATAGACATCCGAAAGGGCATTGGCGACGGCTATCTGCCCAAACCAAAAGGGATCATCAACAATGGGAGTGAAGAAGTCTACAGTTTGAACCAGTGCCAGACCCTCCTGCAACAGATAAACCCCCGCATCATCCAGCCCCTCTATGCCGACGATGACACGAGGGTCCTTGGGGAACTCAAGCCCAAAGAGGATCCTGTCCAGGTCCCCTGGACCCAACTTTGCGGCTCAACCCGAACTCCTCACGCACTCGGTGAGTCTCTTCAACCACCTCCCCCTTGACCTGCACGATCCCATGTCCCTGGGATTCGACCAAAACGCTTGACGTTTTCCTCAGCCGCCAGCATAGGAGAGGCCTCTCCCCTCACATCCAAGACCTTCATCTTCCTTCCTTTACATTAACCCCATTTAGACGAAAGGGGCAATGAATTTGCGAAAGAGCAAAGCGAGGGACCCCCACCAATCCAACCCCAAAAAGGAATCATCACCCACCTCCCCCAAAAACTCCAAAAAATTTTCTCCAAATTTTTCTATTTGTCAAATAGATTTTTCAAATAGATTTTCCCCGCGTCCATGGAAATCTTTCTTGTTTCTTGGGGGAAGCTGTGTTAAGGTAAAGGTATGCTGATGAAGATTCCCTTCCGCACCACTCAAAGGGAGGAAGCGGTTGATATAACCCAATGGGTTCAGGAAGCGGTTACCCGGTCCGGGGTCCAGGAGGGTTTTGTGATCATTTATGTTCCCCATGAGACTGCGGCTGTGAGCATCCATTCTGTGCTTTCCGAAGGGGAAGTTCCCAAGTGGCAGGAGATGCTTGAAGCTTTGAAGGCTTCTCGCGAGGCCGGCGAGAAGACGAAGGCGGCCTTTGTTGCCCCCACTGAGGTAGGGGTGGTGGAGGGGGGCAAGATGCTCCTCGGGCCGGATCAGCGCATTTTCTTCTATGAATTTGACGGTCCCAAGGATCGCGTAGTTTACGTCTACGTGGGGGGCTGAGGGGGAAGGATGCGGTTCCTTTTAGGGGTAATTGTGGGCATCATCCTGGCCTTTCTTTTCATCTATTGGGGTGGGGGGAAGCTCTTGAAGGAGACGGGCGAGAGGGCTGTCAAGGTGGGGGAAAAGATGGAACAGTACAAGAAGGCCTTCAAGGAGGCCTTTCAGTAGCGGATCTCAAAGCCCTCAAATTCCCCCCTGTATGGTTCCCACTCTACCTGTACCCTTTGCACGACGGCTCCGGGGGGGCCTTTATGGCACCACTTGATGATCTCCTCCACCCTGTCCCTGGGCCCCTCAAAGAGCGCCTCAACGCTTCCATCCGGAACGTTTCTCACCCAGCCCTTTATCCCAAGTCTTTGGGCCTCAAGCCGCGTGCTGTGGCGGAAAAATACCCCCTGAACGAGCCCGAAGACCTTCACCCTGGCTCTCACCAGCTCCACCTTTACTTCCTCCGGAACTGCAGGTAATAGACTAGGTTGTCAAGCACCGTGGTGAAATAGGCGTTTTTGACTATGATCCCCTTGGAGACCTTGAGCTGCACGGGGGTGAAGTTCAGGATTCCGCGTATATTGGCCTCCACCACTAAATCGGCCACCTTCTGGGCCTCCGAAGGCGGCACGCTAAGGATGGCTATGTCGATCTTGCGCTCCTTGGCCACTTCCTTGAGACGGTCTATGTGAAGGACCTCCACCGGCCGTCCCATTTGCTCCGCCACCCTCCCTATGACCTTCTCGGGGTATTTGTCAAAAGCGGCCACTATCTTGTAGTTCTCCTTGAGGAAATCCCTGAAATTCAGAAGGGCGGTCCCGAGGTTCCCGATCCCGATAACTGCAAGCCGCCATTCCCTGTTGAGGCCCAAGATCTTCTTCAGGTGTTCATAGAGGTCCTTCACATAGTAACCCACACCCCTTATCCCGAATTCGCCAAAATAAGCCAGATCCTTCCTCACCTGAGCGGCATTGAGCCCACAGGCCTTGGCAAGCTGGGCACTGGATACCACCGTCTCACCCCTATCCTCCAGCTCCTTTAAATACCTGAGATAGGTGGAAAGCCGCCTAATGGTGACTTCAGGAACCTTGTTTTCCTTCAAAATTGCCTCCTTGTGAAACTTTTCTCTTTTTAATATGCCCAGTTTTCGAAAAAAGCAATATCCATTGACCGGGGTCAGGGGGTATGTACAACTTTGTGTTGAAATTTGGGGTGAAGATTCCCCCTTACCGTTGGGCGGAGTTGACCGCGGGTGATCCCTGTGTGTATGTTTCCTGAAAGGTCATGGAGCGGGTGGTCATCCTCGATTTCGGTTCCCAGTATACCCAGCTTATTGCCCGCAAGGTCCGGGAGTTGGGGGTCTTCAGTGAGATCCATCCCCCGGATATTTCGATCCGGCAGCTGGAGGGTCTCCGGCCGAAGGGTTTGATCCTGTCAGGGGGGCCGAGTTCCGTTTACGACCCCGGGGCCCCTTTTCCCGATCCGGGGATATTTTCCTTGGGGGTTCCCATCCTCGGGATCTGTTATGGGATGCAGGTGATGGTCCATTTGCTTGGAGGGGAGGTCTCCCATGCTCCCAAGAGGGAGTATGGGGGAGCTGAGCTTGTGATCGATGAGCCCGATGAGATCTTCTCGGGTCTTGAGGCCGGCAGGTCCTACAAGGTCTGGATGAGCCACAGGGATCGCGTGGAGAGGCTTCCGGGGGGGTTTGAGACCCTTGCCCATACCTCCAACTCCCCCCATGCGGCCATAGCCGATCGCAAGAGGCTTTTTTATGCCCTGCAGTTCCACCCGGAGGTGGTGCATACTGAGATAGGCAGGGATGTCCTCCGCAACTTCCTCTTCCTCATCTGCGGGGCGGAGAGAACTTGGAATATGCGGTCCTTTATGCAGGAAGCCATCCAGCGCATAAGGAATAGGGTGAGGCAGGGGAAGGTAATCTGTGCCCTCTCGGGG
>CAYVAU010000031.1:0-17359 GCA_964448445.1 uncultured Thermodesulfobacteriota bacterium
GATGGCTCCTTGAAAATCATCCCGAGTGCCAAAGGTTATGGACAATACAAAGGCTTGATCTGCCGGGCCCTTCATGGTAAAGATGGCCGGGGAGGGAAGATGGCGCGATGTTTGAGATGCGGAAATGTGAGTCGTTTTAATGTCTGGTGCTCCATCCAGAAGGTCCTCGAGGTAGAACTGGATCAGCAGGAGGCGCTGGTTGACATTATAGGGGAACCCGAGGATGAGCACCTCCAGCAACTGGAGGACATCCAGTTGATGGAAGGGGATCTGGCCTTCGCGATGGTCAACTGTGCCGTTTGCGGAAGCCGCGACATAGAGCTCAACAGCAAGGAGGAGATCCTCACCTTGAGGGTCCACCAATAGGAGGATGTCATGAGGGAGAAAGTGGAGGAGGTGCTGAAGGAGATAAGGCCGATGCTTCAGGCCGATGGCGGTGATGTGGAGCTGGTCGATGTCCAGGACGGGGTGGTCAAGGTCCGCCTGAGGGGCGCTTGCATGGGCTGTCCTATGGCCACCATGACCCTTCAGCAGGGTATTAAAAGGATCCTGATGGAAAAGGTCCCGGAGGTAAAGGACGTCATAGCCCTTTAGGGAAGCCTTATCCTCACCACCTGGCCACTTTTACCGAGCCTTCCAAGTTCCTTTCCATCGAAGATCAACTTGATCCCTCCGGCATTTCCAATCTTCAGGGAGAAGCCTTTTGGGTCCTTGACGCTGTAGCGATCCCCTGGATAAAGGGTTATGTCGTAGGGGGGTTCATCCCCCTTTTTGATCTCTATCCAGGCGAGTTCGGTGGCCACAATCTCCAGCACGTGCTCCTTCGGAACCGGGGAAGGAGGAATCCCTGGCAGTGGCAGGGTGAGGTTGAGGGTATTGGGCTCGGAGACGGCCCCTTGGGGTTCCCGGGCGGGAGGTCCTTCCTTTCTCCCCTTGAACGTCCCCCAGAGGAGGAGGCCGCAGGCGGCCATTGCCAGAGGCAGGACCCTTAACATCCTGAGGGCCCTTGTCCGGGGTCTTGGAGGTGGAGGGGGAGGGGGTTGTTGCTGGAGGACTTCCTCAGGGTTTATCCCCAGGAATCTCGCATAAGCCCTTATGAAACCCTTTGCCAGGATTCCAGGAGGGAGTTCCCCGATCCTCCCTTCCTCCATGGCCCGGATGAACTTTGGGCGGATCCGCGTAGCTTGGGCCACCTCTTCTACCGAGAGCCCCCGTTTGAGCCTCTCATCCCTGAGGATGTCCCCCTTGAGCTTCATCCCTTAAGCAGTCCGAAATCCCTCAGCACGAAGTCCTTCTCCCGCCAGTCCTCCTGAACCCTCACCCACAGATCCAGATATACCCTTTTGCCCAGCATCTCCTCCAGCTCCCGCCGGGCAGCCGTGCCGATCTGCTTGAGCATCCTTCCTCCCTTGCCTATCACTATGCCCTTTTGGGAATCGCGCTCCACGTTTATGGTGGCCTGGATGTAAACCAGATTCCTTTCGGGATCTTCCCGGTACTGGTCGATGACCACGGCACAGCTGTAAGGGATTTCCTGATGGGTGAAGTGGAAGATCTTTTCGCGGATGATCTCCCTCGCCAGGAGGCGTTCCGATTGGTCGGTAACCATGTCCTCAGGGAAAAGGGGAGGGCCTTCCGGCAGAAGGGATGAGATGGCCTCCTCAAGCCTGTCCACCCCCTGACCAAGGAGGGCCGAGACGCCGATGATGTGCTCATAGGGGTACTTCTCCTTACACCTTTCGGCGATCTCCTCCAGTTCTGCCAAATCCTTGAGGAGGTCGATCTTGTTTATGGCCAGGATCGCAGGAACTCTCCTGGCCTTGAGGTCCTCCCATATCTGTTCCTCCTCCTGCGAGAAGGGGGAGGTGGCATCGAGCACATGCAGGATCACATCGCCGTCCTTCATCGATTCGCGGGCCTGCCGGACCATGTGGACATTGAAGTTCTCCCTCGCCCGATGGATCCCGGGGGTGTCGATGAAGATGATCTGGTAATCGGGCCGGGTCTTTATCCCCAAGATCCTCCCCCAAGTGGTTTGGGGTTTGGGGGAAGTTATGGCCACCTTTTGCCCGATTATCCGGTTCAAGAGGGTGGACTTTCCCACATTGGGCCTTCCCACTATCGGCACAAATCCCGAGCGGAAACCTTCCTCCATGCTGAGGAAACTATAAGGATCGCCCCCAAATTTATCAAACCCGATTTACCAAAGAAGGGTGAGCAGTTCGATGAGGCTGCCTATGGTGGCCATGAAGAGGCCGAACTTTCCGTGACATCCCCATATCTTTTTCCCCTTGTCGTACCACCTGCCATACTTTAGATAGTGATGCAAACTTATACCCAATCCGCTGAAGATGAGAGCCACCTTCATCTTCCTTCCCCCAAGGGCAAGGGCAGTCGCTCTATAAAATAACCGGATTTAGGGGAGGGGGCAACCGGATTTGACAATTGTTGTCCCCATCGGGTATAAGTAAAAAAGGAGGTTTGGAGTGGCCAAGAGGAACAAATCGGCTCTGAAACGGGCGAGGCAGAATGAGAAGAGGCGCCTGAGGAATCGCCATTACAGGACGATGGTGAAGAACGCAATCAAGGAGGTGAGGCTTGCCGTCGAATCCAGGGATCTGGAACTCGCCAGGGACCTCCTCCCCAAGGCTGTTTCCATCATAAATAAGGCCGTCTCCAAGGGGGTTTTGCACTGGCGCACGGCTTCCCGAAAGGTTTCGCGTTTAAGCCGCCTCGTCAGTTCCCTGCAGAAGGCCCAGCAAGTCTAATGGAGTAGTTCGAGAATCAGTTCCTCGATCAGAAACCTTGAGGCCGTCCCACTGCGCTTTGCCCTGTGGTCGATGCTGTAAAGCCCCTTCAGGATCCGAAGAAGCCTTTCCTTTGGTCCCTCCTTCAGCCTCTCCCTCAACCTCCAGGCTATGGCCCCGAGGACCTTGGGTGAGGGTTCTCCCTGTCTCCACAGCCTTTCGGCGATGAGGAGGGCTTCCTTCGGGTTCCCCCTCTCGATGGCATCGATGAGGTCGAAGGCGGTCCTGAGCCTCAGGTCTCCGAGGATCTCCTCGAGATCCTTCAGGCTTATCCATCCCTGTCCCTTGTATAGGGCGATCTTTTCCACCTCGAGGGAGATTGCCCAGAGGTCACCTCCTCCAAGGTCCTTGAGGAGGTGGGCTGCCTCCCGGCTCAGGCTCAGTCCCCTTTCCCTGGCGAGGCGGTTGATCCAATAAAGGATGTCCCTGGGGGTGAGGTTCAGGGGGTAACACCACGGTTGGAAGTCCTGCGGGGGCTGTTCCTCCGTTTCGGCTATGAGAACCGCGTGGGGATTGGGGGCCTGCAGGTACCGAAGGAGGAGTTGGCCCGAGTCCCGGAGGATCCCGCTGGCCTCCCTGAGGATTACGACCTTGCCCTTGGCGAAAAAGGGCAGGGTCTTGAGTTCGTTGAGGATATCCCCCACCTCGATCCCCTCAGAGAACACCCTTAGGTTGAGCTCCCTTTCGGAGGGCGGAAGGACCTTATCGAGGATGAGTCCTTCGGCCCTCCTCAAAAGGTAACGGTCCTGCCCCCAAAGCAAGTAAAAGGGCTTCAGAGGGCCCCGCTTCAGCTCCCTTTCTAACCTCAAAAAGCCGTTCTGGGCGTTTTCCCTTCTCTGCTCCATGATCTCGTCGCTTTCTTTTTACCATTAACTCGCTGCATATCGAAGGGGAAATTTCCCTGATGTCCGACTTGCTAGACCCTCCAGGTTTTGGCATAATAATTAGTGAAAATAAAATCTCGTTACCAAAGGAGGGTCGCCTTCTTTAGACTCAAAAAGTATTTTCCTCCTTTTTTCCGATCTTCAGTTCAGGAAAGTCACAAATTAAGTTTAGGAGGTGAAAATGTCCGAGGGGAATTTTAGGTGGAGGGTTGTCTCTACAGTTCCTTCTAGGAATCTTCCGTTGCGGAGAGAGGTCTTTAGCGAGGTTGGGGCGGAGCTCGTGGTGGATGAGGTGACCGAGCCCTGCAGTGAGGATGATCTCTTAGCGGCGGCCGCCGATGCTGATGTTGTGATTTCGCAAGAGGCCCCTTACACCCGCAGGGTCATAGAGGGGCTTAAGCGGTGTCGTTTCATCATGATAGCTCGGTTGGGGACGGAAAACGTGGATTTTCAGGCGGCCACCGAGAGGGGCATCTGTGTGGCCAATCTGGGTCCATACTGTAAGGATGAGGTATCGGATCACGCGATGGCCTTAATCTTAGCCCTTGGACGCAGGATCTTCGAATTGCAGAGGAAGGTCAAAGAAGGCTTCTGGGGAGCGCCTTTTATGGATGAGGAGATAAAGAAGGTCTGGCGGAATGTCTTTCGCGTAAAGAGCAAAACGCTGGGGATTGTTGGCCTTGGGGCCATAGGTCGGACGCTGGCCGAGAAGGCCAAGGGATTTGGGATGAGGGTCATTGCCTATGATCCCTATGTGCCGAAGGAGGTCGCCAAGGGGCTTGGGGTGGAGCTTGTGGATTTTGATACGCTCCTTAAGGAGTCGGATTACATTTCCATTAACTGTGCCCTCACCCCGGAAACCAGGGGCATGTTTGGGGCGGAGCAGTTCAGGAAGATGAAGAAGACGGCCTATCTGATAAATGTGGCCAGGGGCGAGATCGTCGATACCGATGCCCTCTATGAGGCGATAAGGGAGGGACGTATAGCAGGGGCAGGCCTCGATGTGGTGGGGGAGGAGACAAAGCCGCTTCCCCCCGATCATCCCCTTTATAGGTTTGACAACGTCATCATAACGGGACATTCTGCCTTCTATTCGAAGGAGGCAATAGCCTCCATGCCGGTGATCGCCACAGAAGAGACCTTGAGGGTCTTAAGGGGCCAGTGGCCGAAGAACCTTATTAACAAAGATGTAAAAGAAAGGTTTATGGCCAGATTTGGTCCCATGGCATGACTTCGGGAAAGGAGGTGATGGGGATGATGAGGTTGAAGAGCAGATGGCCTAATATAGGAGCGGTTTTGAGGCTTCATGCCCGCAATTATCCGGACAAGATAGGTTGTCAGGACAAGTACAAGACTTGGACCTTCAAGCAGTGGAATGAGAGAGCGTGCAGGTTATCGAATGCCTTGAGTGATCTCGGGGTGGGGTATGGTGAGCGTGTGGCCATGATCGCTTACAACCGAGTGGAGTGGATGGAATTTTATGCGGCCTGTGCCAAGGGTGGACAGATCGCCGTCCCGGTGCTCTTCAGGCTTGCCGCCCCTGAGATCGAGTACGTGATCGACCACTCCGGGAGCAAGGCCTTTATAGTTGAGGCCCCCTTCATTGACACGGTGAACTCCATAAGGGACAAGCTGCACATTCCCCCCACCAATTTCATATACCTTGGGGAAGGCAAGGCCCCAGAGGGTTACATCCATTACGAGGAGCTTATGGAGAAGGGGTCGCCCAATGAGCCCGATGTGGTGGTGGATTCGGCCGACCCCTGGCTCATCATGTACACCTCCGGGACCACTGGGAGGCCAAAAGGGGTGGTTCGGAGCCACGAGGCCAATATGGCCCATTTCTACATAACGGCGGTCAACCACGGGTGGCTCCCAACCGACAAGGTCATGCTGGTCATGCCCATGTGCCACATAAACTCGGTTTATTATTCCTTCCCCTTCACCCTCTTGAGTGCCCCGGTGATGGTTTACAACATGGTGAGCTTTGATCCTGAGGATTTTCTGCGGACCGCCTCCCAGTTCCGCCCCACCTTCACTTCGCTTGTGCCGACCCATTATGTGATCATCCTTTCGCTCCCCGATAGCGTCAAGGCGAAGTACGATGTTAGTTCCTTCAGGCACCTTCTGATTTCCTCTGCCCCCGCCAGGAAGGAGTTGAAACTGGCCATAATGGACTATTTCAAGAACGCCGAGCTTTGGGAGGCTTATGGTTCGACCGAAACGGGCATTGTGACCCTCCTTCGGCCCGAAGATCAGCTGGAGAAGCTCGGATCCATTGGTAGAGAGGTCTTCGGGGTGGATGAGGTGAAGCTACTGGATGAGGATGGTAATGAGGTCCCGCTGGGTGAGGTTGGGGAACTTTACGCCAGGACCCCCCACATGTTCACCGAGTACTGGAAGGACCCCGAAAAGACCAAGGCCGCCTTCAGGGGCGAATGGGCTACGGTGGGGGACATGGCCAGAAAGGACGAGGACGGCTTCTACTACCTGGTGGACAGGAAGGCCAATATGATCATCACAGGAGGCGAAAACGTCTACCCCTCCGAGGTTGAGGCGGTGGTCGCGACCCATCCTGCGGTGAAGGATGTGGCCGTAATTGGGGTGCCCGATCCCAAGTGGGGTGAGGCGGTAAAAGCCGTGGTGGTCTTAAAGGAACAGTATCAGCCGAGCGAGGAGCTGGCCAAGGAGATCATCCAGCACTGCCGTGGCAAAATCGCCAGCTATAAGATCCCCAAATCCGTGGACTTTATTCCCGATGAGGAGATGCCGCGCACCGCTACGGGTAAGATCCTCCATAGGAAGCTCAGGGAGAGGTATTGGAAAGAACAGCAATGAGGATGTGGGCCGGGGGAGAGACGGATGCTCCCCCGGCCCCTTCCCAATCGTCCTCCGATCTTCAAAAAGGGTTATGTTGATAAAGCCAGCAGGCGGGTGTTATCCTTAAACGGGAATAACGATGCATCGCAGTTTGCTTGTTTGGTTTGTCATAGCTGCCCTTACAATTTTCCTCTTCAATAGCCTCTCTCCCCAAGGGGGGCAGAAGGAGATTCCTTACAGTGATTTCCTTGGGGCTGTCGAGCAGGGAAAGGTGGTTTCTGTGACCATAAAGGGCGATAGGGTCACCGGGGTCATGAAGGACGGTAGGGGTTTTAAGACCGTTCTTCCCCCTGATCCGGAGGTGGTGCCCCTTTTGAGGTCCAAGGGGGTGAGGATAAGGGCCAAGCCCAACGAAACGCCCTTTTTGCAGACCTTCCTTGTGAACTGGCTCCCTTTCATCTTCCTCATCGGTCTCTGGTTGTACTTTATGAAACAAATGCAGGCTGGAAGCGGTAAGGCCTTCTCCTTTGGCAAAAGCCGTATCAGGTTTTTCAACAAGGAGGAGGGCCGTAGGGTCACCTTTGAGGATGTGGCCGGCATTGACGAGTGCAAGGAGGAGGTCAGGGAGATCGTAGAATTCCTCAAGGATCCCTCCAGATTCACCAAGCTCGGGGCCAGGATTCCCAAAGGGGTGCTCCTTGTGGGGCCACCCGGTACTGGAAAGACGCTTTTGGCGCGGGCCATAGCTGGAGAGGCCGATGTCCCCTTTCTGAGCATCAGCGGTTCGGATTTTGTGGAGATGTTCGTAGGCGTTGGGGCGGCAAGGGTCAGGGACCTCTTCGCTCAGGCCAAGAAGAATGCCCCCTGTATCGTCTTCATCGATGAGATCGATGCGGTGGGGCGTTACAGGGGGGCAGGTCTTGGAGGGGGGCATGATGAGAGGGAGCAGACCCTGAATCAGCTCCTGGTGGAGATGGATGGATTTGAGTTCAACGAGGGCATTGTGGTCATAGCGGCTACCAACCGTCCCGACATCCTGGATCCGGCGCTGTTGAGGCCCGGCAGGTTCGACAGACAGATCGTGGTTCCGGTTCCCGATCTCAAGGGCAGGGAGGCCATCCTCAAGGTCCATACCCGCAAGGTTCCCCTGGACGAGGATGTGGACCTTTCGCTTATAGCTAGGTCGACCCCCGGCTTTACGGGGGCGGATCTCGAGAACCTGGTGAACGAGGCGGCGCTGCTTGCAGCCAGAAGGGGCAAGGACCGCGTCGGCATGGCCGACTTCGAGGAGGCCAAGGACAAGGTCCTTATGGGCACCGAAAGAAAGAGCATGATCCTCAGTGAGGAGGAAAAACGCGAAATAGCTTATCACGAAGCAGGTCATGCCCTTGTGGCCAGGTTCACTCCGGGAGCGGATCCTGTCCACAAGGTGACCATAATCCCGCGGGGGCAAGCGCTGGGCTTGACCCAGCAGTTGCCCGAGGACGACCGTCACCTCTATCCCAAGGATTACCTTCTGGCGACCATAACGGTGCTTCTGGGCGGCAGGGCCGCCGAGGAGCTCGTTCTTGGTCGCATCACCACCGGGGCGGGGAACGATATAGAAAAGGCCACAGAGATCGCCAGAAAGATGGTATGCGAGTGGGGGATGAGCGAAAAACTCGGCCCTTTGGCCTTTGGCAGGAGGGAGGAGCAGGTCTTTCTGGGCAAGGAACTGGTGATGCACAAGGACTACAGCGAGCGAACCGCCCAGGAGATAGACGAGGAGGTAAAAAGGATAGTGTCCGAGTGCTACGAGAGGGCCAAGGGGATCCTCAAGGAAAACATGGACAAGCTCCACCATTTGGCCCAGGCCCTCCTTGAGCGGGAGTCAATAAGTGGGGAGGAACTTGACAGGATCCTTGGGGCATAGGAGCAGGAAGGTTTACAGGCTTCGCATAAAGGGCGGGGAGCTGGAGGTCGGAAAGAGGACCCTGGTGATGGGGGTCTTAAATGTCACTCCCGATTCCTTCTCCGACGGAGGGCTTTATTTCGATCCCAGAGCGGCTGTCCAGAGGGCCTTTGAGATGGTCCAGGAGGGGGCCGACATCATCGATATAGGTGGCGAGTCCACAAGGCCCGGTTCTGATCCCCTTCCGCTTGAGGAGGAGCTCCACAGGGTCCTTCCGGTGATAGAGGCCATAGCCCCCCGGATTGGCATTCCCATCTCCATTGACACTTACAAGGCCAAGGTAGCAGAGGAGGCCCTTTCGGCGGGGGCTTCCATCGTGAACGACATAAGTGGGCTGGGGTTCGATCCCGAAATGGCCCGGGTTGTGGCCAGACACGGTGCCTGCGTGATCCTGATGCACATAAAGGGGACCCCTAAGGACATGCAAAAGGATCCCCGATACGATGATGTGATGGGAGAGATAAAGGCCTACCTCAGGGAGAGGATAAGGAGGGCGGAGTCAGCGGGGGTGAGCCCCGATGCGATAGTGATCGATCCGGGCATAGGCTTTGGAAAGAGGCTTGAGCACAATATCGAGATCTTCCGGCGGCTTGAGGAGCTTGAAGAGCTCGAAAAACCCATCCTCGTGGGTCCTTCCCGGAAGACCTTTATCGGGGAGATCCTCGGGGTGGATGTCTCCCAGAGGCTTTATGGGACCCTTGCGGCTGTGGCCCACGCTGTGCTGCGGGGTGCCCACATCGTACGGGTTCACGATGTCGGGGCAGCGCGTCAGGTGGTGGACATGCTGGATGCCCTGGAGGGGTTTGGAGGCTAAATGATCCTATGGGAGCTTCTCGCCCAGATAGGATGGCGCGATGTGGTGGATATACTGGTGGTCTCGGTGTTCATATACTGGATCCTTTTACTTTTGCGGGGAACGAGGTCCCTGGAGATCCTCCTGGGATTGTCCTTTCTGATCCTTGCCTTCCTTGTGGCCCAGAGATGGGGGCTTGTGACCATTCACTGGATCCTTAGCAATTTCATTGAGTCGATCATCATCTTCATAATTGTGATCTTCCAGGATGACATCCGCAGGGCCCTCTCCACAGTGGGGAAGACCCCCTTTCTCGGCGCGCGCTTTCCCCCCTACAGTCCCCTTCTGATCGAGGAGGTGGTTGAGGCATCGGTTGCCATGGCCAGGCTCAAGCTGGGGGCCCTGATCGTCTTGGAGAGGGAGGCGGATGTGAAGGAGCACGTGGATGTGGGGGTGGAACTGGATGCAAGGGTTTCGAGGGAACTTCTACTCTCCATATTCAACAAGGGATCTCCCCTCCACGATGGGGCGGTGCTTGTGCAAAGGGGAAGGGTGTCTGCGGCGAGGTGTTTCCTTCCCTTAAGCGAAAACCCTAGGGTGAGTAGGCTCCTTGGGACCAGACACAGGGCGGCCCTGGGGATCTCCGAGAGGACCGATGCCGTGGTGATAGTGGTTTCGGAAGAGCGGGGCAGCATCTCCCTGGCCATAAAGGGGAAACTTACAAGGAACCTGGAGATGGGCAGGTTGAGAACCGTTCTGAGCAATCTCTTGATAGTGGAGAGGAGCAGGAGGGGTGAGAGAAAGGTTAAGAGGGCTTCTCACTGAAAACGTGGGCCTTAAGGCCGTGAGTTTGATACTGGCCTTTCTGCTCTGGGCCTTCGTCAAGGGGACGAGCAAGGGGGAAATGACCATAAGAGTGCCCGTGGAGGTGGAGGGGGTACCCGATCACCTGATCGTGGGCAAGGTCGATCCCTCCGATGTTGCGGTTAGGTTGAGGGGATTGATGCACAGGCTCAATCGCTTAAAGCCCGAGGAGGTGAGGATACCCATAGAGCTGAAGGATGCGCGATCGGGACTCAACACCTTCCTGCTCAGGCCCCAGGATGTGAGGATCCCACCGGGGATAGAGGTCGTGGCCTTGAGTCCCTCAGAGGTAAAGGTGCGGATCTCAGAACTAAAAAGGAAGCGCGTGCCCGTGAAGGTGGAACTCAGGGGAAGGCCAGCCGAGGGTTATGAAATCGACTCCATCAGGGTCGATCCCCCCTTTGTGAGGGTTTCGGGGGCCAAGGAGGTGGTGAGGGATCTTGAGGCCGTAAGGACCGAGCCCATCAATTTGGGGGGTGCAAAGGAGACCCTTGAGCTTGAGGTCCCCCTTTCGGTGGGGATCCTGCCCCTTCATTCCCTTGAACCGAAAAGGGTGAAGGTGAGGGTGGAGGTGAGGCCCCGTGAAGCTCTTCGGGACTGACGGCATAAGGGGTATAGCCAATCGCTTTCCCATGTCGGTGGATGTGGCCCTGAAGGTCGGAAAGGCCCTGACGCATCTGTTGTCCCGACAGAGGGACCATCCGAGGATCCTGGTGGGGAAGGACACGAGGCTCTCGGGATATATGTTCGAGACGGCCCTTGTGGCCGGGATCTGTTCCATGGGGGGTGAGGCGATCCTCATAGGCCCCCTTCCCACCCCCGGGATAGCCTTCCTTGTGAGGGATATGAAGGCCGATGCGGGGATAGTGATATCGGCCTCCCACAATCCCTTCTACGACAACGGTATTAAGATCTTCGGTCCCGACGGCTATAAACTCCCCGATGAACTCGAGGGAGAGCTGGAGCGGATGGTCCTTGAGGAGGGTTTTGAAGATCTTGGTCCCACAGGGGACCGCATCGGGCGAGCCATGAGGATGGTGGATGCCCTGGGTCGCTACCTGGTGTTCCTGAAGAAGACCCTCCCCCAGGATCTGGACCTGAAGGGTTTGAGGATCGTGCTTGATTGCGCCAATGGGGCAGCCTACAGGATAGCCCCCATGCTGTTCTGGGAGCTCGGGGCGGAGGTGATAACGCTGGGGACCGCCCCCAATGGCACAAACATCAACGATGGCTGTGGAGCCCTTTATCCCGAGAAGATGGCCAGGGCCGTTGTGGCTTACGGGGCCGATATGGGCCTTGCCCTTGATGGAGATGGTGACAGGGTGGTGCTTTCGGATAGGAGGGGACAGATCCTCGATGGGGACAGGATCCTTGCCATATGCGCCCTTCAGATGGCAGACAGGGGCATTCTGAAGGGGAACGCGGTAGTTGCCACGGTGATGAGCAACATGGGCCTTGACATCGCCCTCTCCAGGCGCGGCATAAGGGTCCTGAGGACGAAGGTCGGGGACAGGTATGTGGTGGAGGAGATGAAAAGGGGAGGGTATAACCTGGGAGGGGAGCAGGCGGGGCACATCGTGTTTCTCGATCACACCACAACCGGTGATGGGCTCCTTACGGCCCTTCAGGTCATCGCAATAATGAGGGAGACGGGCAGGGATCTTTCGGAGCTTGCCGAAGTGATGACCCCTTTGCCCCAGGTGAGGAAGGATCTAAGGGTTATGAGGAAGCCCCCCTTTGAGGACATCCCCGGTTTCCTTGAGGCCATAAAGGAGGCCGAGGAGGCCCTTGATGGCAAGGGCCGGGTCCTGGTCCGCTATTCGGGTACCGAGCCGGTTTTGAGGATAATGGTGGAGGGGGAGGACAGGGGGCAGATAGAGGGGATGGCCGATCGCCTTTATCAGATCGCCAAAGGACATATTGGGGAAGGAGGTTGGAGATGAAGAAGTTGGCCGTAAACGTGGATCATGTGGCTACCCTTAGGGAGGCAAGGCGGACCTTTTACCCCGATCCGGTCGAGGCGGCGGTGCTTGCCGAGCTTGCCGGGGCCGAGGGGATCGTGGTCCACCTGAGGGAGGACCGAAGGCACATAAAGGAAAGGGACCTCAAGGTCCTCAGAGAGGTGGTTAAGACGTGCTTGAACCTTGAGATGGCCCCGGTGGAGGAGATGGTGCGCATAGCCCGAGAGGTGAGGCCTGATATGGCCACCCTGGTGCCCGAGAGGCGGCAGGAGATAACCACAGAAGGGGGTCTGGATGTCATCGGGTACGGCGAGGGGCTTAAGGGGATCATCTCAGGGCTCAAGGAGGCGGGGATCACGGTGAGCATATTTGTGGACCCCAATCCGAAGCAGATCGAGGCCGCAAAGGCCATGGGGGCGGATGCCGTGGAGATCCACACGGGGCTCTACAGCGAGGCCAGGACCCATGAGCGGCAGCAGCAGGAGCTACAGAAGGTCATGGAAGCGGCAAGACAGGGGAAGGCCCTTGGGTTGAGCGTGAGGGCCGGCCATGGCTTGAATTACTGGAACGTGCGCCCCATAGTCCAGATTCCCGAGATAGAGGAGCTGAGCATCGGCCATGCCATCGTGGCAAGGGCAGTCTTGGTGGGGATGCAACAGGCGGTAAGGGAGATGCTGGAACTCCTCAGGTAGCCACCTCCAAAATTAGCTCGTAGATGAAATCGATGGCAAAGAGGAGGTTTTCAATGGAGAGTCTTTCATCGTGGTTGTGAACAAGCCTCATATCTTCCTGCCTGAGCCTGAAGGGACAGAAGTCATAACAGGGGATCCCTAGGGAGCGGAAGAAGCGGCTGTCGGTTGCCCCCGCGATCAGAAAGGGGGTGACCACTGCCCCTGGGTCCTTCCTTTGAGCGACCCTGAGGATGGCCTGGTAAAGGGGGTTATCAGTAGGTGAGGGCGGAGAAGGATCCACGGGCCCAAGGGGGTAAAGCTCCACCTCGGGGTCATCGATCCTCTCTTTTAGCCTTCTGAAGAACTCCTCGGGGTCGGTGTCCGGCAAAAGGCGGCAGTCAAAGAGGGCCTCTGCCTGTGAGGGTATTACGTTGACCTTCTGGCCCGCCTTAAGGACTGTGAGGGTGTGGGTGTTTCGGAGCATGGCATTGTACTGGGGTTCCAAGAGGACCAACTTGGCCTTTTGTGGATCGCGGATGTATCTGTCCAGATTGAGGAAGACTTCCCTCCGTTCGGGGGAGGTCACCCTGGCGAGGTTCCGGAAGTATTCCCTCACCAGGGGTATGACCCTGGGCGGATCCTGCCAGCTTGTGAGCCTCTCTACGGCCTTAACAAGCCTTTCGGCTGCATTCTCCCGATGGGGAATCGATCCGTGTCCCCCCTTGCCCCTGGCCTTAAGCCCAAACTGGGCCACCAGCTTTTGGGCCGTGGAGATCTCATAGTGGTGGAGGCTCCCATCGGGGTTAAGCACAATCCCTCCCCCTTCATTCAGCACGAAGGCGACATCCCTCAACTCGGGCAAGTGCTCAAGACACCATTTTACCCCCAGCCTCCCCCCTGCCTCCTCATCGGCTGTGGCCAAAAGCCAAACGGGTCTCCTAAGCCTCACTCCCTCCCGTTTCAGCTTAAGCAGGGCCATAAGCTGAGCGACCCCGAACCCCTTAGTGTCCAGAGCCCCCCGTCCGAAGATGTAACCGTCCTTGATAACCCCCCCGAAGGGGTCCACCGACCACCTCTCCCTCTCAACCGGCACCACATCCATATGATGCAGGAGCAAAAGGGCTCCTTTGCCTTCGCCGAGCTTGGCCAAAAGGTTTGCCCTGCCTGGGGCAGAGAAGAGAAGTTTTGTGGCAATTCCCTCCTTTTGAAGGATCCCTCCTAGAAACCTTGCAGCTTCCTCCTCTCTTCCAGGTGGGTTTGAGGTATCGATGCGTATGTAGTCCCGAAGGATCGCTACTGCCTCTTCCATCATCCCTTTATCCAATTGAGCACACCTCCCGAAAGCACAATGTCCCTCTCCCTGGGGGTCAGGTCGTGTCTCAATTTGATCCTCAGGCCCTTTGAGGGCACCTCAAGGTAAATCTCGCCCTTGAGGTTTCCCAGGGTGAGCCTGATCCTTTCTCCCTGCTTGAGCCTTCCGTAATCCTCGGGGTTTTCAAAGATAAGGGGGACGACCCCGAAGTTTATCAGGTTGGATCTGTGGATTCGTGCAAATCCCTTGGCGATAACGGCCCTGACCCCGAGCCACCTCGGCGAAAGGGCGGCATGTTCCCGGCTCGATCCCTGACCGTAGTTTTCCCCGGCCACGATCACCCCGGTGCCTGCGGAGCTGGCCCTCTTGGCGAAGTCCGGATCCATCCCCCTGAAGGTATAGCGGCTTATGGCCTCAATATTGGACCTTAAGGAGAGGATCTCGGGTCCTGCCGGAAGGATATCATCAGTGGAAACGTTGTCTCCTACAACCAAGAGCACTTCGGCCTCAAGGATCTCGGGCAGGGGTTCGAAATCCCCAAGGGGCTTAATGTTTGGTCCCCTCCTTATCTCGACCCCTTTGGAATCCTCCGGTGGTGGGATGATAAGCTCCTGAGCCCTCCAAGAGTACATGGGAACGGGGATATGGGGTGGGGAACCAAGTCTCCTCGGGTCGGTTATCCGTCCCCTTGAGGCGGTGGCTGCGGCAACCTCAGGGCTTGAAAGATAAACCTCGGCATCCTTTGTGCCGCTTCGGCCTTTGAAGTTGCGGTTGAAGGTCCTGAGGCTGATGCCCCCCGAAGGCGGCGCCATACCCATTCCGATGCACGGACCACAGGCAGGCTCCAGGATCCTCGCCCCCCTCTTTATGAGCTTTTGAAGGTGGCCGCTTTCTGCGAGCAACTCCAGCACCTGCCTTGAACCCGGAGCCACCACCAGGTCCACCTCGGGGTGCTTTCCCTCCCTGTCGATCACCTCTGCCACCAGGGCAAGGTCATGGAAGGAACTGTTGGTACAGGAGCCAACGACCACCTGATCCACCTTCTTGCCCTCCACCTCCACCACTTCAACGACATTGTCAGGACTTGAGGGGAGGGCGATGAGGGGTGAGAGGCCGGAGAGATCCAGGATGATCTTTTCCTGATAATCGGCATCGGGATCGGCACAGAGGGGGATCCAGTCCTTGCCTCGTCCCTGGGCCCAGAGGAAGGCACGGGTGCGGTGGTCGCTGGGGAAAAGGGAGGTGGTCGCTCCGGTCTCTGCGCCCATGTTGGCTATGGTTGCCCTCTGCGAAACGCTCAACTCCGAGACCCCAGGGCCCGTGTATTCCAGGACCTTGCGGTAGCCGCCCTTAACCGTGAGCCTCCTCAGCAGTTCCAGAATCACGTCCTTTCCCGAGACCCATGGAGGGAGTTTGCCCCGCAGTTCCACCTGGATCACCTCGGGCATAGTCATGAAGAAGGGCCTTCCTGCCATGGCCAGCGCCACCTCAAGGCCCCCTGTGCCTATTGCCACCATCCCCACCCCCCCAGAGGTGGGGGTGTGGCTGTCGGAACCAAGGAGGGTCTTGCCCGGTGCGGCAAACCGCTCAAGGTGGAGTCGGTGACAGATTCCCGTGCCCGGAGGGGAGAAATAGGCCCCAAGCTTTGCGGCGATCGTCCTGAGATAGAGGTGATCATCGGCATTCTGGGGACTGGTCTGAAGCGTGTTGTGGTCGACATAACTCACCGTCAGGGGAACGACCCGTTCAACCCCCATGGCCTCAAGTTCCAGATAAACCAGGGTCCCAGTGGCATCCTGGGTCAGGACCTGATCGATCCTTATAGCTATCTCCTCCCCGGGGATCGGTTCTCCCTCAAGCAGGTGCTGGCTTATGATCTTGGTGAAGAGGTTCTGCCCCATCTTCAGACCCCTTGAATGGCCTCCCTCATCCTGCGCAAGGCCCAGATCTTGTCCTTCTGGCCGAAGATTCCCGAACCTGACACCAGCACATCGGCTCCCGCTTCGGCCACCTCCCTGGCATTCTCCACCTTTATGCCCCCATCGACCTCGATCATGATCCCTCCAAGCCCCCTCTCCCTTAACCATTCCCTCAGGCGCCTTATCTTCTTCAGGCTCTGGGGGATGAAGCTCTGCCCCCCGAATCCCGGATTGACGCTCATTATGAGGACCATGTCCAGGTCCTCCAGGACCTCCTCCAGGGTCCAGAGGGGGGTCGAGGGATTCAGGGCCACCCCGGCCAAAGGTCCCAGTTCCTTGATCTTCTTCAAGGTTCGGTTCAGGTGCGGGCATGTCTCCACGTGGACCGTGAGGATGTCTGCCCCTGCCCGGGCGAAGTCCTCAAGGAACCTGTCGGGTTCGAGCACCATAAGGTGCACATCGAGGGGGAGCTTTGTCACCTTCCTTAAGCACTCCACCACCGGGATCCCCACCGTGATATTGGGCACAAAATGCCCATCCATTACATCCACATGAATCCAATCGGCTCCCCCCTCCTCGACCTCCTTCACCTCCTGGCCAAGGTGGGCAAAGTCAGCCGAAAGGATCGAGGGGGCGATCTTCTTCATGCCGAGGCCTTCTGGGACGACAGAATTTTGTGGGCCCTGCGGGTGAGTTTTTTCAGCTTGGATATCCTTTTTCTCAAAAGCGATGCCTCCTCCCTTTTCCCTTCTTTTAAGAGCTGCTCCCGCTGGGCCTTAAGCTGCCTTATCTGTTGCTTCACGGCCCTTACGTTGACGATCTTCTTTCCTATCTTGACGATCTTTTCACCCACTGAGGTGGGCGTTCCCCTCACCTTGCGGATGAATTCTATGAGCTCCTCCTTCTGCATCCCACTGACACCCTCTGCTCCAAGCTCTTTGGCCAGCACCCTCAATTCCTTGACGGTCATCTTCTCGATGGGCTTCTGCTCAGCCATTGCGACCCCTCCCTCCGTGTTTGTCCTTTGGGAGATAACAAAGGGCAGGGGAAAAATCAAGCTGACCGGGCCCCGGAGGTGGCCATCACGATCCTAAGATCCATCACATTGGTCCTTGTGGGACCGGTGAAAAAGAGCTGCCCTAAAGCCTCAAAGAAGGTGAAGGAATCGTTCCTCTGGAGGAACTCCTCGGGCTCAAGCCCCTTCTCTTTGGCCCTTTTTACGGTATCCGAATCGGCCCAGGCCCCGGCGGCATCCGTTGGGCCATCGGTCCCGTCGGTTCCCGCACTCAAGCACAGGATCCCCTGCCATCCCTGAACCTCAAGGGCGAAGGCGAGGGCAAACTCCTGATTCCTCCCCCCGCGTCCCTCCCCCCTCAC
>CAYVAU010000032.1:0-17198 GCA_964448445.1 uncultured Thermodesulfobacteriota bacterium
TGTGGGCATAAGGGAAGGAATGAAGCTCTGGCCCCTCCCCCTGGGGGGGATCCTAGGGGGAATGCTGGGCCTGGCAGCAGGGGCCCTGGGCATTGGGTTGGGGCAGGCGGTGGCCAGGGTTCCCCTGGGCTCGGTGGCCGGAGGGGTGGGAGGCCTCATGGTCTTCTGGGTCCTGGGGAAGCTCTTTGAAGACCTCTATCCACCCCTGACATCGGGTTTCTTCCTCATGCTGCTTATGGTCGTTGGGGTGATGGTGGGGGTCAGGAAGGGACGGGAGCTTTCGGTCCTGTTCCGGAGGGCAGAGGTTCCCACCGTTCCCAAGGTCCTTGACACAAGCGCCATAATCGACGGCCGAATAGCCGATATTTGCGAAACCGGGTTCCTCGAGGGTCCAATCCTCATTCCCCAGTTCGTCCTGAGGGAACTGCAGTACATAGCCGACATGACGGACCCCTTAAGGCGGGCCCGGGGGAGGAGGGGGCTTGATGTCCTGGATAGGCTCCAGAAGCATTCCAAGGCCCCCATTAGGATCATCGACGAGGACTACCCCGAGATAAAGGAGGTGGACCAGAAGTTGATAGAGCTTTCAAGGCGCAAGGGGGCAAAGATCGTCACAAACGATTACAACCTCAACAAGGTGGCCAGGCTTCACGGGATCGAGGTCCTGAACGTGAACGAGCTCGCCCAGGCCCTAAGGCCCGTGGTCCTTCCCGGAGAAAGCCTGAAGGTACATGTTATCCGTGAAGGGAAAGAGCCGGATCAGGGGGTGGGGTATCTGGAGGACGGGACGATGGTCGTGGTCGAGGAGGGCAAAAAGCTGATAGGGCAGGAGGTGGAGATAACGGTGACCAGTGTCCTTCAGACGTCCTCAGGGAGGATCATCTTTGGAAAGGAGAAGTCTTAGGGTTGGACTGGGCTGGGATGTCCATCCGCTGGTTGAGGGGAGACCCCTTGTCCTTGGCGGGGTCAGGATCCCCTATGAAAAGGGCCTTTTTGGGCATTCTGATGCCGATGTGCTGATCCATGCCCTCTGCGATGCATTGCTTGGAGCGGCAAGCTTGGGGGATCTCGGCACACTTTTCCCCCCTTCGGATCCGCGCTTAGAAGGAATCTCAAGCGTGTACCTCCTGCAGGAGGTCATGGAGGAGGTGAGGAAAAGGGGGTGGGAGGTCATAAGCGTGGATTCTGTGATCATCGCCCAGGGACCCAGGCTTGCTCCCCATGTGGGGGAGATGAAGCAGAGGCTGGCCCCGATACTGGGGATAAGCCCTGAGGAGATCTCCATTAAGCCCAAGTCCCCGGAGGGATTGGGTTTCATGGGAAGGGACGAGGGTATCGGGGCAATGGTTGTGGTACTCTTGATGAGGCCATGAGGACCAGGTTTGCCCCAAGCCCGACCGGTTACCTCCATGTTGGGAATGCGAGGGTGGCGCTCCTCAACTGGCTTATGGCCGAAAAGTTCGGCGGCGAATTCCTGGTGAGGATCGAGGATACCGATCCCGAGAGATCGAAACCGGAGTTCGAAGAGGCGATCCTAGAGGACCTCAAGTGGTTTTTGGGCTTTCGGGGGAAGGTGTGGAGACAGTCAGAACACCTGGAAACTTACCGGGAATTCGCCCAGAGGCTCCTTGAGGAAGGCAAGGCCTATGAGTGCTTTTGCAGCAGAGAAGAGCTTGAGGAATTGAGGCAGAGGAACCTCCAGAGGGGGCTTCCGCCCCGTTATGATCGCAGATGCCTTGGGCTTTCCGAAGCGGAAAAGCAAAGATTGAGGGCCCAGGGAAGGGTCCCCTCGCTGAGGTTCAGGGCCGAGGGGACGGTGACCTTCGAGGACGAGGTCTTCGGACCCCAGAGGTTCAGGGGGGAGGAACTGGGGGATTTCATAATAATGAGGCCAGAGGGGTTGCCGACCTATAACTTCGCCTGCGTGATCGATGACCACCTCCTGGGGGTGACCCACGTGATAAGGGGGGAAGACCACCTTCCCAACACCCCAAGGCAAATCCTCCTTTACAGGGCCTTTGGATGGGATGTCCCGAAGTTTGGCCACCTGCCCCTGCTCCTGGGTCCCGATGGGAAGGTCCTTTCCAAACGCCACGGTCCCACCTCCCTCAAGGAGCTCAGGGAGATGGGTATCTTGCCCCAGGCCCTGGCCAATTACCTGCTGAGCCTAGGAGGGACAACGGGGGATCGCATCCTCGGCTGGGAGGAGATGAAGGAGGCCTTTTCCCTCTCGGGGATCTCAAGGAGCCATCCGGTCTTTGACATGGGCAGGCTCCTCTGGTTCAACCGCGAACACCTGAAGGGACTGGGAGGAGAGAAGCTTCTGGAGCTTGTGGGGTCCCCCGCAGGGGTGAATCCCCATGCCCTGGAGCTTTTACGGGACGAGGTATCGACCCTCTCAGAGCTTAGGGAACTGGTGAGCTCCCTGCTCAGGGAGCCTGAATGGCAGAACCGGGATCTGCTGGGGGACGGTGAGGTCATCCAGATCGCCCTGCGGGAACTCGATAGGGGAAAGGAGGGGTTATTGGAGAGGGTCCTCAGGGTTTCGGGCAAGAAACCCAAGGAGGTCTTTTTGCCGCTGAGGGTCGCCCTTACAGGGCAAAGGCAGGGTCCTGAATTGAGGAAATTGCTCCAGTTCTTTGACGAAGGGACAATAAGGGACCGCTTAAAAAAGGCCCTTCGGGCTTTGGAGAGGTGAGAGATGGACCTTTGGCTTTACAACACCTTCCGGAGGCGTAAGGAACCCTTCAGGCCCTTGCAGCCCCCTCGGGTGGGGATGTATGTGTGTGGGGTTACTGTTTACGACCTTACTCACATAGGGCATGCCCGAAGCCTTGTGGTCTTCGATGTGCTTTACCGTTATCTGAAGTACCTAGGTTTCAGGGTCCTTTATGTCAGGAACTTCACCGACATAGACGACAAGATCATCAACCGGGCCCAGCAGGAGGGCGTGACCTTTAGGGAGATAGCCGAGCGATACATCGCCGAGTTTTACGCCGATACCGATCCCCTGGGCCTTGAGAGGCCAGATGTCGAACCCAGGGCCACCGAACACATCCCCGAGATGATCGAAGCGATAAGGCGCTTGATAGAGAAGGGGCATGCCTACGTGGCCGATGGGGACGTGTATTTTTCGGTGGAGAGCTTCCCCGGATACGGAAAGCTTTCCGGCAGAAGCCCCGAGGAGATGATGGCAGGGGCCAGGATCGAGCCCGATCCCAAAAAGAGGAATCCCCTGGACTTTGCCCTCTGGAAGGCCTCAAAGCCCGGAGAACCCAGCTGGAGTTCCCCGTGGGGGGAGGGTCGCCCCGGGTGGCACCTTGAGTGCTCGGTGATGAGCCAGAAGTACCTTGGCGAAACCCTCGATATCCACGGAGGGGGGCAGGACCTGATCTTCCCCCACCATGAAAACGAGATCGCCCAGTCGGAAGCCTTGACCGGGAAGCCCTTCGTCCGCTACTGGGTCCACAACGGTTTTGTGCAGGTCCGGGGCGAGAAGATGTCCAAGTCCTTGGGGAACATAGTGACCCTTAAGGAGATCCTCAGGGAATACCATCCTGAGGCCTTGAGGCTTTTTCTTTTGGGCCGTCATTACCGCAGTCCCGTCGATTACACCCCCGAAAGGCTCAAGGAGGCAGGAAGATCCCTTGAGCGGCTTTACACGGTCCTTTTGAGGGTCAAAAGGGCCGAAGGATCCGATGAGGGGGGATGGGGGAAGGTCGTGGAGCTCTCAGAAGGCCTCCCCGATAGATTCCACCAGGCCATGTCCGATGACCTAAACACCCCTCGGGCCCTGGCGGGACTCTTTGAGCTCATGAGGGAGGTGAACAGGATCCAGGGGCCGATGCCCAAGCCCGTTGCAGAAAGGATCCTCGGAGCCCTTGAGCCCTACCAGGGGGTTCTGGGAATCCTTGGGGATGATCCGGAGAAGTTTTTCGAATCCAAGAGGATGAGGAAGCTCAAGGTGCTTGGGATCTCCCCTGAAGAGGTCCAAAGGCTTATAGAAGAAAGGGATAGGGCGAGAAAGAGGAAGGACTTTCAGACCGCGGACAGGATCCGCGATCATCTTGCCTCCTATGGCATAAGGCTGATGGATACCCCCGAAGGAACCAGGTGGGATGTAGATGGATAGGTTCAGACTGGTAACGGAGTTCGAGCCCAAGGGCGATCAGCCCAAGGCCATAGAGCAGCTGTGCCGGTGGCTCAGGGAAGGCGCAAGGCATATGGTCCTTCTTGGGGTTACCGGATCGGGAAAGACCTTCACCATGGCCAATGTCATCTCGAGGCTCAACCGCCCGGCCTTGATCATATCCCACAACAAGGCCCTTGCCGCCCAGCTTTACGGCGAATTCAAGCAGCTCTTCCCCGAAAACGCCGTGGAGTTTTTCGTGAGCTATTACGATTACTATCAGCCGGAGGCCTATATCCCCGAGACCGACACCTACATCGAAAAGGACACCCTCATAAATGAGGAGATCGATAAACTCAGACATTCTGCCACAAGGTCCCTGCTTGAAAGGAGGGATGTCATCATTGTTGCAAGTGTTTCCTGTATTTACGGCCTCGGCTCCCCGGAGGATTACGCCTCGATGAAATTGCCCCTGAAAAGGGGAATGAAGATCAGGAGGTCGGATATCCTCTCCTATCTTGTTGAGATCCTCTATCAGCGCAACGATTACGACTTCTTCCGGGGGACCTTCAGGGTAAGGGGCGACATCATCGAGGTCTTTCCGGCTCACGAGGAAGAGAGGGCCTTAAGAATCGAGCTGTGGGAGGATGAGATACTGTCCTTAAAGGAATTTGACCCCTTAAGCGGCAAGGTCATAGGGGAACTTGAATCCTACACCGTTTATCCTGCCAGCCACTATGTCACCCCGCGCGAAAGGCTCCTTTTGGCCATAGAGGGGATAAAGGAAGAGCTGAGGGAGAGGGTCAGGGAGCTCAGGGAGCAGGGCAAATTGCTTGAGGCCCAAAGGCTTGAACAGCGCACGATGTTTGACATCGAGATGCTCCTTGAGGTCGGATACTGCAAGGGCATCGAGAACTATTCGCGACACCTCACAGGACGCCTTCCAGGGGAACCCCCTCCCACCCTCCTGGATTATCTTCACGAGGACACCATCATCTTCATAGACGAATCCCATGTGACCATCCCCCAGCTTCAGGGGATGTACTACGGGGATCGCTCCCGCAAGGAGACCCTGGTGGAGTATGGCTTCAGGCTCCCTTCGGCCTTGGACAATCGCCCCCTGAAGTTCGAGGAGTTCGAGGAGCGGATTGGGCAGGTGGTCTATGTGTCCGCCACCCCCGGCGATTACGAACTCGAGAAGGCCCAGGGGCGGGTGGCCGAGCAGATCATAAGGCCCACCGGGCTGATGGATCCGGAGGTGGAGGTAAGGCCCGCCAGGGCGCAGGTGGAGGATCTCTACTGGGAGATAAAGAAGAGGGCCGAGAGGGGCGAGAGGGTCCTTGTGACGACCTTAACAAAGCGCATGGCAGAGGACCTGACCGATTACTACCGGGAGAGGGGACTTAGGGTGAGGTACATGCATGCGGAGGTGGATACTCTCGAAAGGATCGAGATCCTGAGGGATCTGAGGCTCGGGAAGTTCGACTGTTTGATAGGCATAAACCTTTTGCGCGAGGGTCTTGATCTGCCGGAGGTGTCGCTTGTGGCAATCCTTGATGCGGACAAGGAGGGCTTTTTGCGTTCAGAACGGGCCTTGATTCAGACCTTCGGTCGGGCGGCGAGGAACGCCAACGGAAAGGTGATCCTTTACGCCGACACCATAACCAGGTCCATGGCCTCGGCCATCAGGGAGACCGAGCGCCGCCGAAGGATCCAGGCCGAATACAACCGCACCCACGGCATAACCCCTGAGACCATAAGAAAAGGCATTCACGATATCCTGAGCTCCATTTACGAAATGGATTATCCCAAGATCCCGGAGATGGGAGAGGATGAGGAGGTCTACCTCTCGGACCATGAAGCCCTTAAGGGGCGCATAGAGGAACTGCGCAGGATGATGAAGGAGGCGGCATCAAGGCTCGAGTTCGAAAGGGCAGCGGAATTGAGGGACAGGATCAGGGAGCTGGAAAGGAGATTGCTGGAGGTAGGGGCACCGGTGAGGGAAAAGACCGAAAGGACCAGGAAGAAGAGGGCCAGGAGGTAACCCGTGGAACATATCCTCTGGGAAGGGGACGCCGTGCTTTTGCTGGATCAAAGGCGCCTCCCTTCAGAGGAGGTCTATGTCCGCTGTGAGGATGCCGAAGCTGTGGCCAGGGCCATAAGGGAAATGGTCATCAGGGGGGCACCGGCCATAGGGATTGTGGCGGCCCTGGGCGTTGCCCTTGAGGCAAGGAGGAACCCAAAAAGGCCCAAGGAAGCAGCCCTTCGAGCCATCGAGGTCCTGAGCCGGACCAGACCCACGGCCAGAAACCTCTTCTGGGCCCTGGAGAGGATGAGGGGGATCCTCGACAGCCCCTTCGGGGATCTCGTCAAGGCCCTGGAGGAAGAGGCCCTGAGGATCTGGAGGGAGGATGTGGAGGCCAACCGGGCAATCGGCCTTCACGGTTCCGAACTCCTTGGACCCGCAAGTAGCGTCCTGACCCACTGCAATGCAGGGGCACTGGCCACGGGAGGTTACGGGACGGCCTTAGGGGTTATAAGGCGGGGTTTCGAAGAGGGCAAGATCAGGCGAGTTTACGCCACAGAGACCAGGCCGTTCCTTCAAGGTGCAAGGCTCACCGCCTGGGAGCTCACCAGGGAGGGGATACCGGTGACCATCATCGTCGAAGGGGCGGCAGGGTATCTTATGTCCCGGGGGATGGTGGATGCAGTGATCGTTGGGGCTGACAGAATCACCTCAAGGGGGGATGTGGCCAATAAAATTGGCACCTATACCCTTTCGGTTTTGGCCAGACAGCACGGCATACCCTTTTATGTCGCTGCTCCCCTTTCGACCTTCGACTTCTCCTTGCTTGGAGGTGACCAGATCCCCATCGAGGAGAGGGACCCAAGGGAGGTCCTGGAGGTGGGGGGGAGGAGGATCGCCCCCGAGGGGGTCAAGGGGTTGAACCCCGCCTTCGATGTAACCCCTGCCGAATTTATAACGGCCATCATCACCGAGAAGGGGGTCTTATGGCCGCCCCTTTGATCGCCTTAATAACGGATTTTGGCTGGAGGGACGGATATGTGGGAGCGATGAAGGGGGTGATCCTGGGAATAAACCCCTCCTGCAGGATAGTGGATGTGGCCCATGAGGTCGATCCCCACGACATAACGGCCGGGGCCCTGGTGCTGGAATCGGCCTTCGATTACTTCCCTCAGGGGACGATCTTTCTCATAGTGGTGGATCCGGGAGTTGGGGGGAGGAGGCGGGGTGTTGTGGTTCAGTGCGGAGACAGATACCTTGTGGGACCCGATAACGGCCTTTTCACCCTGGTTTTGCAGAGGAGTTCCTTCAGGGCCTACGAAATAAGGGAGAGGCGCTACATGCTCCCCCGGGTGAGCTCCACCTTTCACGGGCGCGATGTGTTCGCCCCAATAGCTGCCCACCTTTCCCTGGGGGTGGAACCTCAGCGTTTCGGCCCCGAACTGCAACCCGAGGACCTCACCTTTTTACCAATACCTCTGCCAAAGGACACAGATGGAGGCGTCCTGGGACAGGTAATCTATGTGGACCGCTTCGGAAATCTCATAACCAACTTGAGGCCTGAAGACCTCCCCGAAGGGGAGCTGTTGATAGAGGTCGGAGGGGAGAGGATCCGCGGGCTCAAGTCCACCTATGAGGAGGGAGGATGGGGGGAGGTGGTAGCCCTTTTGGGCAGCCACGGCAGGCTCGAGCTGGCCATGAGGGAGAGGTCCCTTCATGCCGAGAGGGGATGGGGGGTGGGGACGGAAGTGTTGGTGAGGTCGATCTCCTGAGGGATGGAAGGGGATCCCCGGATACGGCCCGCCCTGCTTCAGGAAAGGTATCAAGGGAAGGTTAGGTGCCTGACCTGTGAGAGACGGTGTCTGCTGGAGGAGGGGAAGGAGGGGTTCTGCAAGACCAGGAAGAATGTGGGCGGCACCCTCTATACCCTGGTCTATGGCGAGATAGCCCCAGGGGAGTCGGGCATAGCCTTAAACCCCATCGAGAAGAAGCCCATATATCACTTCAGGCCCGGGACCATGTGCCTGACAGTTGGTACATGGTCCTGCAATTTCCCCTGTCCCTGGTGTCAGAACTACTCCATAAGCAAAAGACCGGACCTGATTGGGACGGGTTACTACCTGGCCCCTGAGGCCTTCCTTGAGCTGGCCGAGGAGATGGGGGCAGAGGGCACAAGCATTTCCTTCAACGAACCAACCCTGCTTCTGGAATACTCCCTGGATGTCTTCCGCCTGGCGAAGGAAAAGGGGTTGTATAACACCTATGTAACCAACGGTTACATGACCCTTGAGGCCCTTAGGCTTCTTATACGAAGCGGCCTTGACGCGATGAACATAGACATAAAGGGCAGTCCAGAGACCTACAGGAGGTTCTGTCGGGCCAATGGAGAAGTGGTGTGGAGGAATGCGCGCTACGCCAAAGGGGAAGGGGTGTGGGTCGAGCTGACCACCCTGATCATCCCCGGGGTGAACGACGATGAAGGGACACTGCGAGGGATAGCGCGGAGGATCCGCAGGGAGCTGGGATCGGACACCCCGTGGCATGTCACCGGCTATTATCCCGCCTACAGGTTCACCGCCCCACCGACCCCTCTGGCGGCGGTCCAGAGGGCCTGGGAGATCGGAAAGGAAGAAGGGCTCGACTTTATTTACGTGGGCAATTTCCCGGGCCATCCCCTCCAAAACACCTATTGTCCCCACTGTGGATTGCTCATCGTGGAGAGGGTGGGTTTTGGGGTGAGGGGAGTAAAGCTTCGGGACTCCCGCTGTCCTCGCTGCTTCACTGCCTTGCCCATAAGGGTTTGACCCTTTTGGTATAATGTCCTTGTGGGAGTTTGGATGAGGACCTCCCTGGTATGGCTGACCGTGATCCTGAGCACCATCCCTTTGAGCATCCTCGCCCTTTTGACCCATCCCTTCGACCGCAAGGGCAACACCGTTCACCGCTACGCAAGGCTTTGGGGAAGGCTGATCCTCTGGGCCTCGGGCACGAAGGTGATGGTCAAGGGGGCAGAGAACATCCCCAAGGGGCCAGCCATAATCATGAGCAATCACTTGAGCGCCTTTGACATCTTCGTGCTTTCGGCCTGTTTACCCGTTCAGTTCCGATGGCTTGCCAAGGCAAGCCTTTTCCGCATCCCCTTTTTGGGATGGGCCATGAGCTGTGCGGGTTATATACCGGTTGAGAGGACCAATCCCCGCGAGGCCCAAAGGAGCATCCAGGAGGCATCCCAGAGGATCCGTTCGGGCACTTCGGTGCTCATCTTCCCCGAGGGTACCCGGTCAAGGGACGGAAGCCTCGGTCCCTTCAAAAGAGGGGGATTCAGGCTCGCCCTTAAGGCAGGGGTACCCATCGTGCCGGTAGCCATAAAGGGGACTTATGAAATAATGCCGCGGGGAAGCCTCAGGATCAGGCCCCAAAGGGTCACGGTGCTTATAGGGCGGCCGATCCCCACCGAAGGCTTAGGACCCCAGCAGAGGGACGCCCTAATGGAGGAGGTGCGCAGGGCCATCGAGGAAGGCCTCAAGGAGGCCGGGGGATGTCAGCTCCGGTGAAGGTGATACCCTTAGGTGGGGTGGGGGAGATAGGGCTGAACATGATGGTGATCGAGCATGGCGACTGCGCCTTTCTGATCGATACAGGCTTGATGTTCCCCGAGGACCACATGTTCGGGGTGGACATGGTCATCCCCGACATAACCTATCTGCGTTCCATAAGGGAGAAACTCAGGGCCATCATCTTCACCCACGGCCATGAGGACCACATAGGGGCCTACCCCTTCCTGTGGGAGGACCTCGGAGGGTTGCCCATCTACGGGACCGCCTTCACCCTGGGGTTGCTGGAGCAGAAATTGAAGGAACAGAAGGGGCATTCCCTGGGGGAATTTTACGTAGTCAAACCCGGCGATAGGGTGCAGATAGGCCCCTTTGAGATTGAGTTCATAAGGGTCTGCCATTCGATCCCCGACTGTGTGGGACTTGCCATCGAAACCCCAGAGGGGATCATAGTGCACTCGGCTGACTTCAAGATAGAGCCAAGCGCTCCCCCTCAGGAAAGGACCGATCTCGGAAGGTTCTGCGAATGGGGAAAAAGGGGTGTTACGCTCTTTCTGGCAGATGCCACCAATGCGGACCGCGAGGGATCGAGCCTGTCTGAACTCGAGGTGGCCCGGAACCTGGAGGAGATAATCAAGGGCAGAGGGGGGAGGGTTATCGTGGCCCTTTTTGCCTCCAACATAAGGCGCATAGGGCAGCTTATTCGGATAGCCGAGAGGACCCAGAGGCGAGTGGCCCTGGTGGGGAAGAGCCTCCTGGAGAACACAAAACTGGCCTCCGAATTCGGTTACATCGAACTCCCCGAGGACCTGGTGAGGCTTGAGGAGGTTGAGCGAATTGACCCCGAGAGGCTCTTGGTGATAACCACCGGAAGCCAGGCCGAGCCCATGTCGGCCTTGAGCCTGATGGCCGCCGGAAGCCACAAGTATCTCAAGGTGAAGCCCGGTGACACGGTGATCCTTTCTTCGCGCTTCATAACCGGAAAGGAGCGCTCCATAACCCACATGATCAACAACCTCTGCCGGTTGGGGGCCGAGGTGATCTATGCAGAGCTTGCCCCGGTGCATGCCTCTGGCCATGCCCACCGCAAGGAGCTCGAGTTGCTCCTGGGACTTGTGGAACCGCGGTATCTGCTTCCCGTGCACGGCGAATTCCGACATCTTCAGGCCTCAAGGGAGATCGCCAAAAGGGTGGGGATTCCGCCCGAAAGGGTGCTGCTTGGCGAAGATGGTCAGTCAATCCTCATGGAGGACGGCGAGGTCCGGTTCGGTCCGAGGATTGAGGTCGGAAGGGTGTTTGTGGACGGCAAGGGCATAGGGGATGTCGAGGATGTGGTCTTGAGGGACCGCAGACACCTCTCCGAAGACGGGATCGTCGTATCGGTCATGGCCATAAGGGAACAGACGGGGGAGATCATATCGGGTCCGGAGATCATCACAAAGGGGGTCCTGTTCGAGCAGAAGGCCGGTGATCTGCTGAAGATGGCAAGGGAGAGGGTGCTCGAAAGGTGGGGGGAGCTGTGCCGGGGAGGGTCATCCGACGACACCGAACTGGAGGAGGAGGTGAGGAAGGTGCTTAAGGCCTTCTTCAAGAAGGAGATGGGGAGGTTCCCCATCATCATCCCGGTCATAATGAGGATGTGATCATGGAGGGAAAGGGAAGGGTCGGGGAGATCTTTGGGCTGTTTCTGATCTTTTGCTCCGTCTTCCTCTTGGTCTGCCTCCTCTCCCATGACCCCAGGGATCCCTCCTTGAGCCATTACGTGACCAATCCCCAGGAGGTCAGGAATTTGGGGGGCCTTGTGGGCGCGGTCCTCTCGGACCTGCTCCTTCAGATCTTCGGCCTCTGCAGTTACCCTCTTTCGGTGCTTTTGGGGATGACGGGGGGAATGATAATCGCAGGAATTAAACCGCGGTTTGTCTCATCAAGGCTCTGGGGGGTCGTTTTGGCCTTCGGCTTTATGCTCATGATCTTTGGCCTTTGGGGACATGGCAGCGGGATTTTGGGGGAGATGCTTGCAACCCTTTCCTTGAGATACCTGAATGCCACCGGATCATGGCTCCTTGGATTTTTCGGGTTCTCGGTGGCCTTCCTTATGATCACAGGCGTGTCGCTCTCTGAACTGTTCGCTTCGGTGGGGAGGCTGGCCAAAAGAGGGACTAGGCTCCCCAGGGACCTGAGGAAGGGGAAGACCGATGAGAGGCGAGAGGCGGTGAGGAAACCCCGGATAGTTGCCGCAGAGAAGACCGAAAGTCCCATAAAAGGGCAGGCGGAACAATATGCGGAATCGGGTGGATGGAGATTGCCTCCTTTTGAGCTCCTTGAGGGAGGCGGAAGGGAGAAGGTGACCCTGAGCGAGCGCCAGCTCTGGACGACCGCCCAGTTGCTCGAGAACAAACTTCGGGACTTCGGCGTCGAGGGGAAGGTGGTGGAGGTCAGGCCCGGGCCTGTGGTGACGGTCTACGAATTTGAGCCCGCCCCTGGGGTGAAGATTTCGAGGATCGTGAACCTGGAGGACGACCTCGCACTGGCCTTAAGCGCCTACAGCGTCAGGATCGAGGCCCCGATACCGGGGAAATCCGTTGTGGGAATAGAGGTTTCAAACCCCGTGAGGGAGACCGTCTATCTCAAGGATATCCTGATCTCGGAGGCCTTCCAGAGATCTCCTTCCAAACTGACCCTCGCCCTGGGCAAGGATATAGAAGGGAGGCCTTTTGCCATGGACCTCACCAAGATGCCGCATCTGCTTGTGGCCGGTTCCACCGGTTCGGGAAAAAGTGTTTCGATGAACTGCATGATCATGTCCATCATCTTCAGGGCGACCCCCGATGAGGTCAGGTTTTTGCTGATCGATCCCAAGATGCTTGAGCTTTCCGCCTATGAAGATATGCCCCACCTGTTGCTGCCGGTGGTTACCGACCCGAGGGAGGCTGCCTCAGCCCTTAGATGGGTCGTCAGGGAGATGGAGGGCCGCTATTCCCTCATGGCCTCAAAGGGCACAAAGCACATCGAACGCTACAATCAACGGATCTTCAGGGAAGGAGGGGAGAAGCCTCTTCCTTACATAGTGGTCATGATAGATGAGCTGGCAGACCTCATGATCACCTCAAGGAGGGAGGTCGAGGAATCCATCACCAGACTGGCCCAAATGGCCCGGGCTGCTGGAATCCACCTCATTTTGGCCACCCAGAGGCCATCGGTGGACGTGATCACCGGAACGATTAAGGCCAACTTCCCGGCCAGGATATCCTTCCAGGTGTCCAGCAAGGTCGACTCCCGCACCATCCTCGATACCACCGGAGCCGAACACCTGCTGGGCCAGGGCGACATGCTCTTTTTGCCCCCGGGTAGCTCCCGCCTCAAACGCATCCACGGGGCCTACGTGAGCGAAGAGGAGATAAAGAGGGTCGCCGATTTCTGGAAGGCCCAGGGGAGACCCGAATACAACATGGAAATCCTCAAGGAGGAATCCACCCCCCAGGAGGGGATGCCCGATTACGACGACCCCAAATACGAGGAAGCCGTAAACTACGTGATCCAAACGGGCCAAGCCTCAGTCTCAGCACTACAAAGGCGTTTCAAAATCGGCTACAACCGCGCCGCAAGGCTCATCGAACGCATGGAACGCGAGGGAATCGTCGGACCATCGGACGGAGTCAGACCCAGAGAGGTCCTGATAAAAAGAAAATGATCTGTTGACAACCCAGAGAAATACCATTACAATTTCCATCGGCTTGTGAATAACATCACAATCTCCCGAGGAGGAAGCAGATGACCTTGAAGGTTATAACGGTTGAGGGTCTTTATGGTTTCCTGAGGAAATTGAAGGGGGATTACAGGGTAGTGGGGGTGAAGGCCGAGGATGGCTTCTTTGCGTTTGCCGAAATCGGGGATCCTCAGGAGGTGGTCCTCGATTACCCTATAACCCTTTATCCTCTCAAGGCATTCCTCCTTCCCCCGAGGGAAGAATACCTGAGGTTCAGGATAGATGGGAGGCCTAAAGTGGAGACGCAGTTTGAGGAAATTCCTCCCACTGTCTTTTTCGGGATGCACCCCTGTGATCTGCATTCCCTGTGGTTGTTGGATGCGGCCTTTATGGGGGATGCTACAGATGCCCTCTATGAGGGGAGGAGGAAGAAATTTGTTTTTGTCGTGATGGATTGCCTTAGGCCCTGTGACGAGTATGCCTTTTGCAAGGACATGGGTACCCTATATGTGGATGAGGGGTATGACATCCTCCTTACCGACTTGCAGAACGGCCTTTATGCTGTGAGGACGGGAAGTGACAGGGGATTGGGGATCTTGGAGCGATATGCCGAGGTCAGGGATGCCACACCTCGGGAAGAGGAGATGCTGGAGAGGATTTACAGGGAACGGGAGGAGGCTTTCACCAACAGGATCAAGCCCAAGAGGGAGGAACTCCCCGAGCTCCTGTGGCGCGGCTACCGTAGCCCTTACTGGGAGGAGGTGGCGAGGAAGTGCTTAAGCTGCGGTTCCTGCAATTTGGTCTGTCCCACCTGTTATTGTTTCGATGTCCTGGATGAGGTGGAGATAAACCTGAAGGAGGGCAGGCGCCTGAGGACCTGGGATGGCTGTATGTTGGTCGATTTTGCAAGGGTGGCCGGAGGGGAGAACTTCAGACCCAGCAGGGCCGAGAGGTTGAGACACAGGTTTCTGCGAAAGGGCAAATACCTGGTGGATCGCTACGGCAAGCTGGGATGCGTCGGCTGCGGCCGCTGCACGAGACACTGCCTGGTGAAGATAAACCCCATCGAAGTTTACAATGGCCTTTATAACCGGATTCAATCGGAGGGATGAGATGGATCTGATTTACAAACCGCGTTTGGCCCAGATCCTTGAGGTGAAGGAGCTAACCGAGAGGGAGAAGCTTTTCACCTTGCGCCTTGAGGGGGGAGAGGTCCTTGGTCATCAGCCCGGGCAGTTTGTGGAGGTTTCGGTCTTTGGGGTTGGGGAGTGTCCCATCAGCATATGTTCCTCGCCGACCCGCGGTCCGGAGTTCCAGATGTGTGTGAGGGCTGTTGGCAATGTCACCAATGCCCTCCACAGGCTTCGTCCTGGGGACTATGTGGGGATAAGGGGTCCTTACGGGAGGGGATTTCCGCTGCAGGAGTCCAAGGGTCAGGATCTGCTGATTGCGGCAGGTGGTCTTGGGATAGCCCCCTTGAGGTCGTTCATCCATTACATCATGGACAATCGGTCCGATTACGGGGAGGTAACGATCCTTTATGGGGCCCGGGAGCCGAAGGAGATATTGTTCAAGGATGAGATATCGCTGATGCAAGGTATAGGGCGGTGTCTGCTCACGGTGGACAGGGGGGATGAGACCTGGGAGGGTCATGTGGGGGTCATCACCACCCTTTGTCCTATGGTGACCGTGGATCCCTCGCGCACGATCGCCATTACGGTTGGTCCCCCGATCATGTACAGGTTTATCCTTCAGGAGTTTTTCAAGATGGGGATTCCCGAGGACAGGATCTATGTGGACCTTGAGCGGCACATGAAATGCGGCGTTGGCAAGTGCGGGCACTGTCAGATAAACGGTTTTTACGTTTGCAGAGAAGGGCCCGTGTTCAAGTACAGTGAAATCAAAGACTTGCCGGAGGCAATCTGAGAGGAGGGTTTAGATGAAGCCCAAGGTCGCGATATTTGAGTTTGGCTGCTGTGAGGGTTGTCAGCTCCAGATCGTGAACCTCGAGGAGAGGCTCCTGGATCTCCTCGAGGTGGTCGATGTGGTGACGTGGAGGGAGGCCAGAAGTGAGCACCAGGATGGCCCCTATGACATCGCCTTTGTGGAGGGTTCCATAACCCGCGAGGACGAAATAGGGAGGTTGAAGGAGATCCGCGAGGATTCCAGGATCCTGGTGGCCCTGGGGGCCTGTGCGCATCTAGGGGGGGTTAACTGCCTCAAGAACTTCATGGATCAGGATGAGGTGAGGCGCTATGTTTACGGGGATAAGGCCGAATGGTTCCCCAGTATCCCCGCGAGGCCTCTGGGGGCGGTGGTGAAGGTGGATTATGTGATTCCCGGCTGTCCCATAGACAAGGAGGAGTTCCTGGGGGTGGTGAAGCAGTTGCTTTTGGGCAAGGAGCCGAGGCTCCCCAATTATCCGGTCTGTGTGGAGTGCAAAAAGGCGGGAAACGTCTGTGTCTTTGAGAAGGGGCTGTTTTGCCTTGGTCCGATCACGAGGGCTGGTTGCGGGGCGAGGTGTCCCTCTTTTGGGGCCCGTTGTATAGGATGCCGCGGCACGGTCGATGACCCCAACACTGAGGCCCACAGGGAAGTGATGAAGGAATACGGGCTCAGGCCGGAGGATATCCTCAACAAATACAGGCTATTCTGGGGGTATTTGGAGGTGGCAAGATGAACCTCGATATCACCGTCAAGCACCTGACCAGGGTTGAGGGACATGGAAACATCGTGGTGAAGGTGGAAGGCGGCCAGGTCAAGGAGATGCGGTGGGAGGTGACCGAGGCCGCGAGGTTTTTCGAGGCTATGGTCAGGGGACTCCACTTCAGCGATGTCCCCTATGTGGCTTCCAGGATCTGCGGGATCTGCAGCATAGCCCATGCCTTTGCTTCCCTTCAGGCCGTCGAGGATGCCCTGGGGATCGAACTCCCCGAGGAGTCCCTTATGTTGCGGAAGCTCCTGCTTCATGCCGAGACGGTCCAAAGTCACATCCTTCATGTGGGATATCTGGCCCTTCCCGATTTCCTGGGGGTTCCAAGTGTAGTGCCCCTGGCAAAGACCCATAGGGAGGAGCTGTTGACGGTCATAAGGCTTCACCGGCTGGCCAACGAGATGTCCGATGTCATAGGGGGGAGGACGACCCATCCGGTGAACGCGGTGGTGGGCGGTTGGACGAAGGTCCCGGATGCCGACACCTTGAGGCATTTGCAGGGAAGGCTGAGGGAGGCCATCTCCGACATCAAGGCTCTTGTTAAGCTCTGCTCCTCCCTGGATGTTCCCGATTTCAGGAGGGAGACCGAATACATAGCCCTCTACTGGCCCGATGAGTATGCCTTTTACGGGGGGCAGATCGCCTCATCGGATGAGGACAGAAAGACCCCCCTCAGGGACTATCGGGCCAAGATCGAGGAGTTCATCGTGCCCCATTCGACGGCAAAAAGGGCCAGGTCCCTGCGCAGCTCTTACATGGTCGGGGCGCTGGCCAGGTTCAACATAAACTCCCGGCTGCTTTCGCCCCTGGCCCAAGAGGTGGCAGAGCAACTGGGGCTTAAGCCCGTCTGTTACAACTCCTTCATGAACAATTTCGCTCAGGTCGTCGAGATGGCCCATGCCATTGAGGATTCTTTAAGGCTCGTAGATCAGCTTCTCAAAACTCCCCCCAAGGCCGACTGGTACAGGGGGAAGCCCAAGGCGGGAAGGGGTGTTGGGGCAGTGGAGGCGCCAAGGGGCCTCTTGATTCACGATTACACCCTGGATGAGGAGGGGAGGGTTGTCGATGCC
>CAYVAU010000033.1:0-15492 GCA_964448445.1 uncultured Thermodesulfobacteriota bacterium
CCCCAATGCCCAGGGCCCCCGCTGCCAGGCCCAGCATTCCTCCCAGGATCCCTCCCAGGGGGAGGGGCCAGAGCTTCATTCCTTCCCTTATGCCCACAAGAGCCGGCACTATGAGCAGAAAAAGATAAAAAAGCCCTCTCATATCCTTTCCTCCACATTTTATGTGATCAGAATGATAAGGCCTCGGAAACCTTTAAGGAAGCCTCTCTTGGATTTCCTTCCTTATCTCCTGTTCCTCGGCCTGTTTGGCCACGGCGAGTTCCTGGGCGAGGAGTCTCAAGGCCGTCTCCATCAGCTTCTTCTCTCCGAAGGAGAGCTTCTTGTAATTCCTCAAAAGGTGCAACTCCTTCAACACCTTGGCCACCTCGAAGGCCGATCCGCTGTTGAGCCTCTCGGTGTACTGGCGGAACCTCTGATTCCACGGCTGGCTCAGATTGTTGTTATTGAATTCCTCCTGCTTGGAGAGGAGCTCGAGGATTTGGTCGGCCTCCGATGACTTTATCACCTCCCTCATCCCCACCGCTTGGGCACTCTTTAAGGGGATGATGAGGGTGGTTTTGGATTTTAAGGGACGCAAAACGTAGGCCTTCTGATCCTCCCCGTTTACCTTTATGTCCTTCACATCCTCTATAACGCCCACACCGTGCCCCGGATAGACCACATAGGCACCCTTTTCAAACATCTCCCTGCTCACGATCCCTCCCCAAATCCCTTGGCCTCTTCGTAAAGCACCAGGGAGAAGGCCTCCAAATCCCCTCCCTCAATCCTTTCGGCCAAAGCCATATCCGCCCCCAATAGCTCGACTACCCTTATTCTGACCGCTGACCTCCTTCGCGGATCCTCCTTCACCAAAAGCACATCCCCTTCCCTGAGCCCGCTCTGTCTTCCTGCAAGGATGTAAATTTTATCGCCATCGATCCTGGCAACCCTAGTGAACCATCCAGCCCGGCCGAGGGCCCTCTCCACCCGTTCGGCGGCTTCCTGAAAGATGGCCTCAAGGGCCCTTTGGGGGGAATCGGCGGTCTTCTGAAGGAACAGGTCCAGAATCTGCGTACCCTCGATGGTCTCATAAAGCTTCAGTTCGAGCTGACAGAAGGCCCCCGAGGTAGACTCGAAAGGGCCATAAAGCCTCCCCAATATAACGGCCTCAGCCCCCGTCACCTCCCCGAGGGACCTGACCCTCGTGGTATCGAAAGGGACGGCAGCCTCCACCTTTTCCCCTCCCAAGGCCTCGGGCCCAATGGGCAAACTCACAAGGGCCTTTTGAGACAGAACCCTCAAGAAGAGCTCTGTGACCGCTTCGTCTGAGAAGCCGGGTGAGCCGGAGAGACAGGAAAGGGGAAGGACCAGGACCTTTCTTTTGAGGTACGGGGGGCTTGACGGAAGGAGGCCAAAAAGGGACCTCCTGGGCCTTTTGGAAAGGATTACCTCCGTTCCTTCCGACTTCTCCTCCTTGGCTTCTCCCACCGGAAGGACAGGCTCCCACCTGTCAGGGGAGCTCAAAAACTCCCTGATCTCTATGAACCTCTCCTTCCCTCCGCCCCTCTCCTTGACCTTTACGTAGTAGCGACCATCTATGACATATAGGTCCCTGTCGGCAAAAAGCCTCCTCTCCTCTTTCCCATAGATATCCCTTTTGGACCAGGGAAGACGTCCACATGCAGAGGATCCCAACAGGAGGCCACAAAGGATCAATACAAAAAAGAGACCTTGCCGATGCATGTAAAAATTTTACCAAACCTTGACACTGCGGACAAATAACGTAGTCCTTACAACAAAAACCTCTCGCATTCCTCCGGTGCCATCGGAAATGTCTCGATCACCCCTTCCCACCTGCCATGGCACCGGACCCTGCCGGATCGGTCCTTGGGGGCATCCGAGTAACGGAGGCAGATGGCCGCAGCCTTCGGCCAATCGACCTCCCTTCCCCCTTGGGGGATGAGGGCTAAGGGACCGGGATATCCCTGGACTTCGAGAAGGAGATCGGCTGAAGATGCCATTTCTTGGATCTTCCTGTTTTCCCCTTCCCTCCTTCCCACGATGACCTTCGTCTGGGGAGAGAGGCGCAGGTGCCGTCCTATCTTGAGGAGTTCTAAGTCCCTGCGGGAAGGATGATCCAGATGATCGAGAAGGTCTTTTAGCCTCCGTGAGTAGGTGGGGTCTGTGAGGAGGCAACCACCGGCGGGGGAAGGAGGATCTTCTATCCCGTATCTTTTTGCCAGCTCGAGCTGGACCTTCCTGCCCCGGCCGTGAAGCCCTAAAAGCTTCTCCCTTTGAACCCACCCCCTTTGTTCGGCTATGGTGGGAGGCAACCGCTTGGCGCTCAAGGGGCGGAGCACCAACCCCTGGAGGCCCGATTCCCTCTCCACCACCTCCAGGGCCTTCCTCGTCTGGGAAAAGGGACGTTGCCCGAGGATCTCTCCGGTGAAGACGAACTGCGCCCCTTCCTCCCTCATAACTTCGCCGGCCTTCTTAATCATAAGGGCATGGCAGTCTATGCAGGGATTCATCGCCGATCCCCTCCCGTGCTTTGGTTCCCTCACCAGGGGCAGGAATTCATCGGTGATGTCCACCACTCTAAGGGGTATCTTCAAAAACCTCGAAGCCTCCTTAGCCCTCTTGATCCCGAAGAAGGGACTTTTGAAGGCCAACCCTATGACCTCCACCCCTTGCTCCTGCAGGAGCCTTACAGCAAGGATACTGTCCAATCCCCCCGAAAGTAACCCTATAGCCTTCACCATTTCCTCAAAAACTCCTCGGTGTGGGATTCAAGCCGTTCCTTCAAGCCCCTGGTGCCCCCGGGCCTGAAACCGAAAACGGCTTCCCACACATCCTCCCTCTCCATACACAGGTAAATGAACCCTCCGATGGGATACTCCTTAAGCCAAGACAATACCTTCTTGTAAATCTTTATCCTCAGCGGTTTGAGATATCTCAGTTTCCCATCCTCTCCGAGCACAAACTCCCCGCTCAGGATCCAGCTCCTGGGAAACCGCCGTCTGATTATCCCCTCAAGACCCTTGGGGAACCTCAGCGTCCCGAGGCTTATCCAGATCACCCCCTTTGGGTCCACCCAGCGGAAAAGTTCATCGATCAGCATCTGGTAATCGCGTTCCCAGCCGGGGTAATGCAGCAGGGGATCGAAGTGAAAGGCCACGGGATAACCCCTTTGCTGACAGAGACGGGCCGCCTTCAAACGGTCCATAAGGGCTGCCGTCCCCCTCTCTTCTTCCTCCACGATCCTGGGAGGATTTAGGGACCAAGCGACCACGGTCCTTGAAGCATGCTCCAGAGGGAGCAGTGCTTGGACCCTGTCGGTCTTAGTCTTGAGTTCGAGTACCGCCCCATCAAACCGTGCGAAGAATTCCACGGCTTCGGCCACAAAGCCCAAAAGGGGCTCAAAGACGAGGCTATCGGAGAGTTCGCCGGTTCCAACCCGAAGGGGTCTGGGACCTCTGGCCTTTTCCTTGAGTTCATCGAAAAACTTTCCCCAGGGGAGCTGCAAGGTGATGAAGGGCTCATTGAGGTAAGTCTGGAGGATGCAGTATGTGCAATCCATGGGGCATCCAACGACCACATTGCCCACCCAATAGCCACAGCAGCTGTAGCCCCTAGTACCGGGACAGGGTTTAAACAGCGAACCCCGATGGGGAGCAAGATAAAGGACCTTCTTGCCATCGCCTATGGGGTCAGGGCTCAAGGTGAGGATCTCCTCCTTCAGCTCTTCCCTTTTCTTCGGTCTCGGATCGAGGGGCGAAAAGCGCTCTATCTCCTTCCTCCCCCAGGGGAACCCCTCCAGGGATGGATCATAGTAGACGGCCTTAAAGTCATCCCTAACTGCCACCGAGGAGCCTCACCTCCAGATAGAGGTCCCCCCGGGGCAAAAAGGGGATCTTTCTGCCCTTGCCCTTTAACCTGAGTTTGGTCCCGGACCTGATCCCCGGCGGGAGCTTGACCTCTAGGACTTCCCCCTCTCCGAAACCCCAAAGCCTCAGGGTGACCTTCCCCCGTTTGAGGTCATCGGGGCTCAGGAACAGGGGCAGGACGAGATTCCTGCTGAAGGCCGCCTTCAAACTCCCCTTAAAAAGGCCCCACAGGATCCCGAACACCGACCTCTTGCTGGGGATGGTACCGGTGGAATAAAAGAGCATGTAAAGGAAGGGGAAGTCGAACCTGAGCCTGAGTTCCTCCGAGATCTCCTCAAACCGTTTCCACATCCGGGGATCGGAAAAGATCTCCTCATGATCGAAGGCGAAATGGGCACCGGACCTTCGGGAAAAGTCGTAGTGCCTGCGTTTGTCGGGATCGCTCAAGACACTGTAGGCCTCCACGATCTCCTTGAACCTCTCCTCTGCCTCCTTATCGCCGGGATTGCGATCGGGGTGGTATTTTAGGGCCAGCCGTCTGTAGGCCCTTTTTATCTCCTCGGGTGAAGCCCCTTCCCGAACCCCCAGAATCCTGTAGTAGTCCTTCATCCGATCACCTCCTTCAGCCTTTGCAGGATCCGCCCTGGCAGAAGGTCGCGGTTTTCCTGAGTGACCCTGAGGATCTCAACCCCTCCCATCCCCCTCACCCTCTCCAGGAAGGGATCCCTGGCGAGGGAAAGGGTGGCAAGGACCGGTTTTTCTCCCCCGAGGATCTCCAGCACCAGCCCCTTAAAGGCCTCCGACAATAGCTCCATCTTGCCTATTTCATCTATCACCACCAGGTCCCTTTTCTCCATGGCCTCCCTTAAGGCTGAAAGGGCCACCTCCTCAAAGGCTTGGACCGAAACCCCATACTTCCCCACCCTGGGACCTTTGAAGGATATATGGGCCATCAGGGCTTCTCTCCCGTCAAGATCCCTGACCACAAAGCCCACTCTGCTTCTGCCCTTCCTCACCTCCTGGGTGATAAATCCCCCCGCCCTTGAACCCAAGGCCTTCACCACCTTCAGCAAGACGGTGGTCTTGCCAACCCCGGGTCTTCCCTCCAGGAGGAGTTTCATGCCGGATGCCCAACGGGCATGAGCAGCAGGGGCTCGTGATCTTCGGGAAGGCCGAGTACGGATTTTACCTCTTCGTCGTAGAAGGCCCCCACAATCCCCGCCCCAAGGCCAAGGCAGACGGCCTGAAGGAAGAGGTTCTGGGCCGCATGGCCCACCTCCATCATCACATACCTGAGCCCCCTTTCGCGATACTTCACGGTGGTCCTTCTGTATTCGGCACACAGAACACAGGTGATCGGGGCATCGGCCATCCACATCTGCCAGAGAGAAGCCTGGGCCAATGCCTTCCGCACATCCCCATTAAGGGTCTTCTTGAGGGCGTGATCCTCAATTACATAACGATAAACGCCCCCTTCAAGCCCTTTCACCCCCCCTTGGCCAACGGCCACATAGACTTCAAGGGGATAGAGGGCTCCTGCGGAAGGTATCGTTCTCCTTCCGGAGGGATCCACAAGGCCATTGGCCGACCACAGAAGTTGCGAGAGCTCGGAGAGGTCAATGGCATTGGGCAAAAAGGACCTTACGGTCCGCCTCCTCGTCATCGCCTCTTCGAGGCTCACCTCACCGCGCTTTTTGGGCGGAGGAAGTTGAAACATCCTCACCCCTAAAATAGGGTCGCATCTCTTTTGCGAGGGCCTCGGGGGGGACCCCGACCACGGGCTGTTCCTGAAGGACGGGGAAGGCGTGCATATCGCTGGTACTCCAAGGGTTGAGTACCCTCCTCACCACAGCCCTGCCGTGAACCCAAAAGGCCCCCTTTGGAGCCCTCGTGCCGCCGTAAATCACCAGGTTAAAGCTGTAAACCCCGTGATCCCTCCAGTAAGAAAGGAGACACCCTAAGCCCCTTGTGAGGGCCCCCAGGGTGTCTTCCTCCACATCCATGAAGTTCTCCATCCCGGGGAGGACAAACAGCACCTCCGAGGGTCCCTTGGGAGCGAAGGCCAGAAACCAGGGGATCCCATCGACCTCACCCAGAAACCTCTCGCCCGATCTTTTCTCTTCCCTCACGAGGTCCTCAAAAAAGGACCTTCCCTCGGCCTCAAGATACCTCCTGCAACCCCCTTCCACCTTCCTCAAGTAATTGCTCGGATGGGGACCTCCCACGGCATGGAAATGGGGATGAACTATGCTGCCCCCCGAGGTCGGAAGGAAATTCCAGTTGATGCTCAGGTAATTGAGGGAAGGAACCCTGGGGTTGGCCCTCCTGAAGAAATCCCGGGCGAGGATCAACCCATCAAGGACCGCCTCCAGATTGAGCTCTCCAAGGGGCACGAAATGCTCCTTGCCAAGGACCACAACCGCTGAAACCTGATCATAAGGCCTCAGATTGGGAAAGACCCAGACATCTCCCCTGCTGAGCCTCCCCTCCTTGAGGAAGGAAGGCGGAAACTTTGGGGTTACCTTTTCGAGGTTCCCGGGACAGAAGGGACAGAAGCCCTCAATACCCCCTTTGAAGAGCTCCCTTGGGTCGGCCTCAAAGGGTTTCCCGAAGTCCTCAAAGATCCTAGAGGTCTCTCCTGTAAGGGGGTCCCACCGGACCTCAAACCACACTTCCCTCGGCTCAAACCCCTTTGAGGGATCCAAAATCTCGATCCTAAAGGTCTCCCTCCTGAACTCCATGGCCCCTTGGGGAAGGTCTATCAAGGGTATCTTCCCCTGTCAAGGTCTTGTCGGGGTTCAGAGGTAAGGGGTAAAAGCATTCGGCACCAGTTTTGAGGCGGAAGGCGAGGGTGAGAAGTTTCGGGTCGACCTCTCTCAGCAGCGATCCCAGCTCCTTGACCATTTGCGAAGTATGGGTTAGTTTTATAGGCCCTTTTATGCGGAAGACAATCAAAGGCGAAGGGGAAAGGGATGGGGTCCGTTTTAAAGTGGAGGAGAAAGAAGATCAACAAGCACAAGCGGCGAAAGCTCAGGAAGAGGATGCGATACAAAAGCAAGTGAACCTCAATGCGCAGGCTGGCCCCCCATATCCTCCTTTTTGCACTGACGGTGGTGTCCACCTATGTGATCGGGGGGTTCGTTTATTCGGCAACGCTGATGGCCATCCTGCTTGCCCATGAAATGGGCCACTATTTGGTGAGCCGGCGGCATAGGGTCTCGGCCTCTCTACACTATTTCATCCCTCTCCCCTTCCCGCCCTTTGGAACCCTTGGAGCGATAATAAAGACCCGAAGCCCCATTCCGAACCGACGGGCGCTGCTTGACATCGGCGTATCAGGCCCTTTGGCCGGCCTCCTGATAGCCCTTCCGGCTATCGGACTCGGACTTTTGCTCTCGAACCCCGTACCGGTTCGCGAACTCCCCCAGGAGACGGTAAAGCTCAGCAGCCCCCTCTTCTTCTCCCTGATCCAGAAGGTGGTGCTCGGCGAACTGCCCAAAGGCTATGACCTGGTCCTGCACCCCATGGCCTATGCAGGATGGGTGGGGCTGTTTGTCACGGCCTTAAACCTCCTGCCCATAGGACAGCTTGACGGGGGGCATGTGATCTATGCCCTCTTTGGACCCAACAGCCGGGTAATCTTCCGATGGGCTATAGTCGGCCTGGCGGCAACAGCCCTGATATTCAACCTGGGATGGTTCGTCCTGATAGCCCTTCTGGTCGGGATAGGTTACCGCCATCCCCCGCCCGTTGACGATTTCACGCCCCTGAATCTCAAGCGCAAACTGCTGGCCGTTCTCACGATCGGGATCTTCTTCTCCTCCTTCACACCGGTCCCCTTCCCCCAGTGGTCGGTGGGCCTAAAGGACCTCCTCAGGGGGAGCTGAGATGGAACTCATAGATCTTCATGTGCACACCACCGCCTCCGATGGCACACTCTCGCCAAGCGATGTTGTGAGGCGGGCAAAAAAGCTCGGCCTTAAGGCCATCGCCGTAACAGATCACGACACCGTGGATGGGGTGGCAGAGGCCCTCAAGGAGGGGGAGAAGATCGGCCTGGAGGTGATCCCTGGGGTTGAACTTAGCGTCGATGTCCCAAAGGGGACCTGTCATCTCCTGGGGTATTTTGTGAACTTCCGAGACAGGGGCCTCCGCGAAAAGCTCCAGGTTGTTCAAAGGGCCAGAGAAGAACGGAACTTGAGAATGCTTGAACGGCTGAGGGAGCTCGGAATTGAGCTGTCCCTGGAAGAGGTAAAGGCCCATGCTCCCGATGGCCAGATATGCCGGCCTCATTTTGCCCTCGCCATGGTCAAAAGGGGCTATGTCTCATCTGTGGAGGAGGCCTTTGAAAGGTTCCTCAGAAAGGGAGGACCGGCATATGTGGAGAAGTTCAGGTTCAGCCCCGAGGAGGCTATAAAGACCATCCTTGAGGCCGGGGGCCTCCCCGTTCTGGCCCACCCCTTCACCCTTGAGCTGGATCCAGAGCAGCTTGAGGAATTCGTAAAGAAGCTGAAAGGGGAAGGTCTTGTGGGAATCGAGGTTTATTACCCCGATCACGACAACGGACAAAGGGAGCTGTATCGCAGACTGGCCCTGCAATATGACCTCGCCATCACGGGGGGGAGCGATTACCACGGTTCTGCCAAGGAGGAGATCGAATTGGGAAAAGGACGAGGGGATCTGCTTTTGCCCTATTCCATGCTTCAGGATCTCAAAAGGAGGCTGAGATAGTTATCCTGGAAGCCATAGCCTTGGGCCTGATGCAGGGAGTGACGGAGTTTCTGCCCATATCAAGTTCGGGGCACCTGGTGATCCTTCAGGAACTGCTCAGGTGGAAGGGTCCAAGGCTCGAGTTCGATGTAGCCGTTCACATTGGAACCCTCTTTGCCATCCTCGTCGTCCTGCACAAAAAGATCTGGAGCCTCATCAGGGACCCTCTGGCATATCCGAACCGGCTTATCCTCCTGGGAACCCTTCCTACGGCCGTTGCAGGCCTAATTGTGCATTTTTTCGCCAGAAGGGCCTTTGAGTCGGGGATCCTGGCCTCGACCATGCTTACCCTCACGGGGTTTTACCTCTGGTCAACTCGCAAGATCCCCCAGGGGGAAAAGGATGCCCTGCGGACCTCCCCCTTGGATGCCCTCCTTGTGGGGATTGCCCAGGGACTGTCGGTCCTTCCGGGACTCTCCCGTTCAGGGCTGACCATAGCGACCGGACTGCACAGGGGGCTTGAACGGCAATGGGCTGGTGAGTTCGCTTTTCTTTTGGCCATCCCCGCCCTTGTTGGGGCAGCGATCCTTGAGGCCCCTCGGATGGCGAAGGCACCCGTATTGCCCCTGGCAATGGGAACAGTGAGCGCCTTCCTTAGCGGCTCTCTCGCCCTGCTGTTCCTCTTGAAGGTCGTAAGAGGGGGGAAACTTCACAGATTTGCCCCTTACTGCTGGGCGGTCGGAATCGGCTATACAGTATTGGTGCTTCTTTGAAGGATGCTTGGGGACATCCTCGGCAAAAGATTGATCATGGTGGGAGGAAAGGGCGGTGTTGGCAAGACCACCTGTGCATCGGCAATGGCCCTCTTTTGTGCCGAACGGGGAAAATCCACCCTCATCCTCTCAAGCGACCCCACACCTTCCCTTTCGGACATATTTGAAATCGAAATAGGCCCTTCGGTGAAGAGAATTTCAAAAACGCTGAACCTTTATGCCCAGGAGATATCATCTGAGGTCATCCTTAAGCGCTGGAGGGAACGTTTCGGGGGAGAAATATACGAAGTGGTCAGGGCCTTCACAGACCTTGATGAGGATTTTGTTCTCCAATACATAGGCAGTGCCCCCGGAATTGAGGAGGAGTATATGCTCTATTACATCTATGAACTGACCACAAAGGGCGCCTTCGATATCATAGTATGGGATACTGCTCCCGCAGGTCATACCTTGAAATTGCTGAAACTTCCCACCCTTTTTTTGAAGCACCTTGAAGGGGCTACGCGTTTTTATCTGCAACTTATGGGCTATGTGGAGAAGGCGAAGGAGGCCGTAAAACTGAAAGCAAAAAGGGGGATTCTGGAAATAGTGGGCGGCTGGAGGAGGCTTTCAGAGGAGATAGAGTCCTTCATAAAGGACAAAAGGAAAGTCTCCTATGTGCTTGTCACGATCCCAGAAGCCTTAGGGGTTAAACAAACCGAACGGATCTTCTCAGAACTTCGGGAAAACGGCCTCTGGGTGGATCACCTCATCGTAAACCAGGTGATCACAGAGGCCGATTGCCCCTTCCACCAAAGGAAAAAGGAAATGCAAAAGGGATACCTTTCCTACCTCCAAAACCGCCTTGCCCCCATCCCCCTCACCCTCCTTCGGGCCCTTCCCGAAGAGGTAAAGGGCATGGAAAGGATAAAGGAAGTCCAGAAACTCCTCTTCGAAGTGGCGTGATCGATTGAGGTAGTTGTTCAAAATTTTCTGTTTGTTCGTTATAATGTTGATTCACTTCCAGCTGGCAAAACTGCGGAGAACAAAGTTTGAGGTCCTGGGGAATTCGCCAGTATGTAGTGTTTTTTATTTTGTTGATTCTGGGAGGCCTCATTCTGTATACAGTGCTTTCCACGAGGTTTCTTCATGCAAGCTTCCTCAAGGTAGAAAAGAAACACGCGATGAATCTCTCAGAGGGAATAGAGCGGTATTTCCGTTCTTTTTTGGAAAACATCTCGGGCAAAACGCGGGATGAGGCCGTTTGGGATGAAGCGTATGTCTTTCTCAGGGAGCGTTCCCCGGAGTTCGTCAGGGCCAATATATGTCCATCGGCTTTTCGGGATAACGACATCGACGTCTTTCTCTTTTTAGACCTTCGGGGAAAACCTGTTGCGGGAGGGCGGTTTGAGCCCCTTTCAGGGCAGATATTGCTCGATGACAAGGTCAAGAGGTTGCTCTACATCCTCCGCAGTGCTTTGTCTCCTGACATTCCCTTGAAAAAAATCATGTGGTTTGAAGACCTTCCCTTGGCGGTAGCTGCCCATGCTGTGTTGAAGAGCGACGGTTCTGGCCCTCCTTGTGGATATGTGATCATGGGGAGGTTCATCAAACGTGAGGATCTGGAAAAGATAGCCGAGATGTTCAGGGTGGAGCGCATTGGGATCATTTCCGATAATTCCACCAAACCGATGGTTACTTTAAGCGATGGACGGCTCCATTTCGTCAAGCCCAACTTTTTGGGCAATACGAGGATGTCACTGGAGATATTTTACCGCCCTGCTCTGGACCTCTATGACCTCACGAAGAAGGTTCTTTTCATTCAGCTTTTGCTGGTTGCAGGGATCCTCGGTTTGCTCTTTGTTCTCGTTACCAAGACCTTGACGCGTCCCCTTTCCTCGCTCCTTCAGGCAGTTCGCGACCTTCCCAAGGGGATGCCGATCAGCAGGCGTTTTGGATTGAAGGAAATCGATTCGCTCTCAAGTACACTTTTTGACACCTTAGGCCAGATCACTGAAATCAACCAAAAGCTCAGGCTTCTGAATCGAGCCCTTGCCGACATAGCGACTTCATCGACCAGAGAGGAGGTCGAGGAACATACCAGAAAGGCCCTTGAGGCCATTCTGGGGAAGGACTTTTCGGGGTTCACAGGGGACTTAATGAAACGCGATATCCTCAATCAACTCCAATGCGGACCAGCGGAGAGGGAGATGGTGGAGGTGCTTTTCAGGGCCAGCTTTTCCGCGTTGGAACAGCTCAAGCTGAGGGAGAAACTGCACGAAATGGCCATGAAGGATCCCCTCACAGGTCTTTACAACAGGGCCTTCCTGGCCGCATACCTCCCCAAGGAGATCGAGAAGGCAAAACGCAAAGGTTTGCCCCTTTCGCTCATGGTCATGGATCTCGATGATTTGAAGCCGGTAAACGATACCCTGGGACATGAGGCCGGAGACGAGCTCCTGCGGAGGGGAGCCAAGGTCCTTGAGAAGGTGCTCAGGAAAAGTGACATTGCGGTGCGCTACGGAGGGGATGAATTCCTCGTCGTCCTACCAGAAACGGACCTCCGGGGAGCCATAACCGTAAGGGATCGCTTAAAGAGGGAGATCCAGCGACACAATGCCGTCTACAGGGACAAACCGCCCCTTTTGATGTCCATCGGTGTGGCCACCTGGGACCCCCAAAGCGAAAAGTCCTTCCAGCAGGTCTTTGCTGAGGCCGATGCCGATATGTACAGGGAGAAATCCAAAAAGAAGCCCAAAAATTCTGCCCATTAGTTTAGCCGCAGGCGGACATCAAGGACTTTCAAACCCTTGGGGTAGACCACAACCGGGTTCAGGTCCATCTCCACAATTTCCGGATATGCGACGACAAGGTGGCTCAGGAGGCTGATAAGTTCGGCCAGCGCTTTTACATCGGGGGTCTTTCTGCGGTGGCCGAAAAGGACCTGACCGGCCTTAAGGCGCTTCATAAGCCTTAAGGCTCGCCTCGGGCTAATCGGCGGAAGGCAAAAGACCACATCTTCCAGGACCTCTGTAAATACCCCGCCCAGTCCGAACATGAGGACCCGGCCAAAATGGGGATCTGTCGTCAATCCCACGATCACCTCCATCCCCTCAGGTGCCATCTCCTGAACAGTTGCCCGGGCATATAGATCAAGGGAACGAACCGATTCCATCATCTCCCTCCAGGCACGGCGGACCTGTTCGGGATCTGAAAGATTCAGGTGGACCCCCTTGACTTCGGTTTTGTGGACAATCTTTGGCGAAAGCACCTTGAGGACCACGGGAAAACCCAACTTTTGGGCTGCGGCCACCGCTTCCTCCTCGCTGTTTACCTCCTGCCATTGAGGAACGCTCACGCCAAGGGCTGAAAGTAAGGCCTTGCCCTCGACCTCCGTCAGGATCCGCCTTCCTTCCCTTAAGGCCTTTTGGAAATAGGGTTTGAGGTCGGGGAATTTTGGCCCCTGGCCTTCATCTTCTTCTTCCATAAGGACCTGGCGTCGGCGGTGCAGGGCGAAAAGGCCAACTGCGGCAAGATGGGGGTCAGTGTAAACGGGTATGCCTTGACTCTGAAGCCACCTTTGCTCCTCCTTCACCCCCTCGGAAGGGGAAACGAAGTAAGCCAAAAGGGGCTTTGGCTGGTGGCGGGAAAGGTCGATAAGCTCTGCGCTCGGGAAGCGCCAAAGGCGGTTATGGGTGAAGATACAAAGGAGGCTCCCTATCCCTTCATCCTCAAGGAGCTTTTGGGCGAGTCTGCCATAAGTTACGCAATCAAAGCCGGCACCGGGAACATCCAAGGGGTTTTTGATGACCGTTGGAGGATTGCCCCCAAGGACTTTCTCCACTGCCCTCACCGTTTCTTCTCTCCAAGGGGGCACCTGGCATCCCCTCCGAAGGAGCTCATCCAGAACGAGGATGCTTGGTCCTGCCGTATGGGTCAGGATGCCGATGCCGTCCCCAGAGGGCAATGGACTTAGGGCCAAGGCCTTGCAGGCCGCTATTAGCTCCTCGATGCTGTCGACCATGAGGATGCCTGTCTCTTCGAAGATGTCTCGGTAAACCCGGTAGGATCCGGCCATACTTCCGGTATGGGTTACGGTTGCAAAGTCTATCCTATGGCTCCGGCCGGCCTTGTAAACCACAATGGGCTTCTCCTTCACGATCTCCTTTGCGAGTTCCACCATCTCCTTTGCATCTTCTGTCCCTTCCAGAAAGATCCCGATCACCTTGGTCTTGGGGTCACAGGCCAGGTAATGGAGGTAATCGCTGAATTTCAGACTGCTGCGATTTCCACAGCCTATCCATTTGCTGATCCCGAGGTCCTCGTCGAAGGCCCTGTAAACCATTGTGAGGCCCATGCCGCCACTTTGGCTTATCAGCCCCACTGAGCCCTCTTTGAGGTGCATGGGGTAAAAGGTCGTGTTTATCTTCGCCCAGGGGTTGATGAAGCCCAGGGTATTGGGTCCTATAAGGATCAGTCCATTTTTTCTAGCCCTCTCAACGAGCCTTTCTTCCAGTTCCTCCCCCTTCGGACCGAGTTCTCTGAATCCTCCGGCTATACAGACGACACCCAAAACCCCTCGGGCAGCACAGTCATCCAGCACCTCCACGGTCGCATACTGATTGATGGCAACAATTGCCAGATCTACCCCTTCGGGGAGGTCGCGTAAGGATCGATAGACCTTGAGACCGAGGACATTTTGAAGGCGCGGGTGTACTGGGTAGATCCTCCCCCGGTAGCCGGAAAAGAGGAGGCTTTCGATGATGTTATAACCGACCTTACCCGGTAGCTCCCCTGCCCCGATCACAGCTATGCTCTGGGCATTGAGGACGCGATCGAGAAGTTCCCTTTGACTTCTGTCAAGCATAATTTCTTCCTTTCATCGTCCCACCGTACCGGACACCACCCCTCCGTAGGTCCTGTTCTGAAAGGAGACGATGAGCCCACTTCCGGGGTCCACCTGCTCGCTCGACCACACGGCTCCGTTCCAGAGGGTGGTAACGGTGATGCCCTCCGGGGACTGCTCCATCCTGACCTCAAGGCCCATGCCCACAAGCTCCACCCCGCCCATACGCACAAGTAACGGATGCACGTAATGTGGTCCCATGGCGCTTATGCCGAATCCCTCCTTGGCGGGAAGGGGCGCACCCGTGTTGGGGTCCACGGTGACCACCCGGTAGCGCATTAGCCTCCCCTCGCGGCGCACGGGCTGCACCTGGATGTTGCCTGAGGGCACGGTGATGCCCGTGTACGGCTCGGTCATCTGCAGCCAGTAAGTGGCAGCCCTTGATGCGGCAAGGGGGAAATCCCTCGGCCGCAGAAGGCGAACCGTGCCCTTTTGCGCGTAGCTCAGCTTGCTGCAGGTCGATCCCCTGACCTCCCTTCCCGACCAGGTGCACTCTTCACGGCTCAGGACCAGGCCGCTTCCGGTGTCGTAAGTGATGGCTGCCTTGCTCACCCCGTGTCTCTGCGGGGAGTACTCCACCGCGATCATCCCCGGCCTGCCGCTTATGGCGATCCCCTGTCGCCTCGCCTCCTCAAGCGCTCGGGGCTCGAGCAGCTTTTGCACCCTTTCCGGGTCCACCCAGAAGAGGCCGTCGCCGCCTGTGCCGAGCAGCTTGGGGGCAAAGATCACGCCCATTGGGCTCGCCTGAACCTCAAGGCCCAGGACCCTTTCCCCTTCCACCTCCCAGACCACATACGCCATCTGCATCGTGAGGTAAGAGCCCGTCCCCCCACCGCGGGTGCCACCCTCTGCCGTGTAGTAGACCACAAGCCCCGGCCTGATCCACGAGGGGACCTTCCCCTTACGCAGCGCCGGAAGCCCAAACCCTTGTGCGAGGGCATTTCCCGCAAAGGCAAAAAGTACGAATGCGACAAAGACCGCCCTCTTCACGGGACACCTCCACTATGCGTTTCTTTTTTCAAATCATGTTCGCAACAAAAGCTATGGGAAGTAATGGAGGAAAAAGACTTCCTCATCGCAATCCCTTCTTTTTCAGGTCACATTCGTAACTCAGCACTACCCCTTTTGTTTTTTCCTCGCCGAGAAATACGTCGCAATCCCTTCTTTTTCAGGTCACGTTCGTAACTCCTTGAGGGAATGCAAAACCAAAATACTCATCCGCTCCCCGTCGCAATCCCTTCTTTTTCTGGTCACGTTC
>CAYVAU010000033.1:15502-15916 GCA_964448445.1 uncultured Thermodesulfobacteriota bacterium
GCTGTTACTAGCGTATGGGCCAGTCGCAATCCCTTCTTTTTCAGGTCACGTTCGTAACACAATGAGACGATGCCAGAGCCGTACACCGGGGGTACCCGAACGTCGCAATCCCTTCTTTTTCAGGTCACGTTCGTAACGATTGCACTCCTTGACATACCGCAAACCCTGGGCCTCGGCGTCGCAATCCCTTCTTTTTCAGGTCACGTTCGTAACGTTTTTGGAAAGACAGGATGAGCTAACTGACCCAGAGTGTCGCAATCCCTTCTTTTTCAGGTCACGTTCGTAACAAGAGAAACGGAGCAGAATGGAAGATAATCGAGATATTGGTCGCAATCCCTTCTTTTTCAGGTCACGTTCGTAACGGGTGGGAGGACAAGGTAACAAAAAGAAGACCATTAAGTCGCAATCCCTTCT
>CAYVAU010000034.1:0-15596 GCA_964448445.1 uncultured Thermodesulfobacteriota bacterium
ACACATGCTGATATTAGCAAGTTGTTCCTTGAATGTCAACGTTGTGTCGGGGCTCGGTACATCTCTGAAAGCGTGTGCCCTGTCAAGTCATCTCCTCTCCTCCTACCATAACCCCCTCTTTCTTCTGAGCCGCTTGGGCGGATACATCTCTTCGCCCTCGGCTCACCTCGACCTACGCGTTCACGCCCCCTTGCCCCAAGGGCCCCTAAGCCCTGGATCCCTGTAAGGTTCTCCCTTCCTCAAGATCCAATAGGCCGCCTCGGCAAGGTGGTCCAAGTTGACACCCCATAGGGGTTGGTTTAAAGTCCTCCACAGAGAGGAGGGGTGTTTATGCAGGTAGGTGTGACCTTTCGCAACATGGATCCTCAGGAAGGGATGAGGGAGTATGTGGAGAAGAAGGTGCAGAGGCTCAAGCGGCTCCTGAACGAGCCCATAGATATCAGGGTGGTCCTAAGCTCCGAGAAGTTTCGGTATCAGGCTGAGGTCTATGTGAGCGCCGATGGGTTGAACGTGATTGGGCGGCATAATGAAGAGGATCTTAGGGCGGCGGTGGATCTCGTCATGGACAAGGTCGAGAGGCAGATAAGGGACCAGAAGGGTAGGGATCGGGCTAGGGTGAGGCAAGTGAGTGCCCATGTAGTGGTTCCGGCCGAGGCAGGGCCGCAGGTGATAGAGAGCGAGCCTTATCCTTTGAAGCCCATGACCTTGGAGGAAGCCCTAAGGGATCTGGAGGCCAGGGAGGAGGATTTTGTGATCTTCATCGATGAGAGGACCGATGCCATCAATCTCCTTTACCGGAAGAGGGCCGGAGGTTACGGCCTTCTGGAGCTGGAAGTCTGAGGGATGCGCATCGCGGACATCTTGGATAGGGATTCGATAATAGAGGAACTCAATTCCAGCGAGAAGGAAGGCGTTTTGCGGGAGCTGGTTTCGCTCCTCGCCAAAAGGGGTAAGATAAAGGAGGAAGCCCGGGCCCTTGAGGTCCTCTTCGAAAGGGAGAAGTTGGGTAGCACTGGCATTGGAGAAGGGATTGCCATCCCCCATGGCAAGCTCCCGGACCTGGAGAAGATAGTGTGCGCCTTTGGCAGGAGCAAAAAGGGGGTAGATTTTGAGGCAGTGGACGGGAATCCCGTGCACCTCGTCTTTTTGCTTTTGGCCCCCGAGAACTCCACCACTGAGCACCTCAAGGCCCTGGCCCGCCTTTCGCGGCTACTGAAGGATCCCCTCTTCAGGAAAAAGCTCCTGGAAGCCCAAGACAAAAACGGCCTCTATCAGACCATTGTCGAAGGGGACGAGGGACAGGGATAAGGAGAAAGAGTACCTCCACGGGGTACTGGTGGACGTCTCCGGGGTGGGGGTGTTGATCCTCGGGCGCAGCGGTATAGGCAAAAGCGAATGCGCCTTGGAGCTCATCCTCAGGGGACACCGGCTCGTGGCCGACGACCTCGTATGCTTAGAAAGGGACCCGGGCGGCAAGCTCTACGGCTACGGCAAGGCCCCGGGCTGTTCATACATGGAGATCAGGGGTCTGGGGATAGTGGATGTGGAGAAGCTCTTTGGGATTTCGGCCCTGAGGCCCAGAAAGAGGGTCCATTTTGTGGTGGAGCTGGTGGATCCGGAGGAGCTGGGTGACAGAACCGGGCTCGAGAAGCGCACCATGGAGATTTTGGGGGTGAAGCTCCCCTTAAAGAGGATACCGGTCACTCCCGGGCGCAACCTGAGTGCTATTGTGGAGGTGGCGGCTAGGAACTTTCTGCTGGAGGAAAGGGGGATCAGTGCCCCCGAGGAACTCGACAGGGCTTTGAGGAAGAAGATGGAAGAAGGATGAGGCTGGTGCTGATAAGCGGCCTCTCGGGATCCGGGAAGTCCACGGCGCTGAAGGCCCTCGAGGACAGCGGGTATTTCTGCGTGGACAATATTCCACCCTCCCTCCTCCCGGTGCTGCTGGACCTCTGCCGCGACTCCTCCAGGGATATAACGCGTGTGGCTGCCGTAGTGGACATAAGGGGGAAGGAATTCTTGGGAGATCTGGAGGAGGTGATAAGGGATCTCAAGGGAAAGGGATTACAGCTGAGGATCATCTTCCTGGAGGCCTCGACCGAGGTCCTCATCGAGCGTTTCAGCGAGACCCGCAGGCGCCATCCCCTTGAGGAAGGGGGCATGGGTCTCTGGGAGGCGGTCAGGAGGGAGAGGGAGCTCCTTGGCTTTTTGCGGGAGAGGGCCGATGAGGTCATAGACACCAGTGGCCTTACAGGCCATGAACTGAGGAGGCTAATAATCGAGAGGATCGAGGGGCTGGCCGCAAGGCTGCGGATCCATCTGCTCTCCTTCGGCTACAGCCTCGGCCTCCCTCGGGAGGCCGATATGGTGGTGGACGTCCGCTTCCTTCCCAATCCCTTCTATGTGAAGGAACTCCGAAACCTCACTGGCCTCGATCCCAGGGTTTCCCGGTACATCTTTGGACACCAGGAATCGCAACAGTTCCTGTCGCACATGGTGGATCTGCTCGATTTTCTGATCCCCCTGTACCGCCGTGAGGGCAAAAGCAGGCTCACCATCGCCATTGGCTGCACAGGGGGGAAACACCGTTCCCCAGCAGTTGCCGAGAAGCTGGGCTCTCTCTTGAAAGAGAGGGGCCAAGATGTGATCATAACCCACAGGGAACTCGGGGGGTGAGGAGATGATCGGGGTATTGGTGGTGAGCCACTGCGGGATAGCCGATGAACTCCTTCTGGCGGTGGAGCAGATTACCGGCGAAGTGGAGGGGGTGGAATCCATATCCATTGATATAACCGAACCCCCGGAGGTGATAAGGGAAAGGATAAAACGGGGGATAAAGAACGTGGACAGGGGCAGAGGGGTGCTCATACTAACCGACATGTTCGGAGGCACTCCCTCCAACGTCAGCCTCTCCTTCCTGGAAAGGGGAAAGGTCGAGGTGGTCACAGGGGTGAACTTGCCGATGTTGCTCAAGGTCGTGTCCCTCAGGGAGGAGATGCCCCTTGAGGAGCTGGCGACCTACATCGCCAATTACGGCAAGAACAACATCAATGTGGCTTCCCAGGTTTTGCAGAGGAAGGCGGAGGTGGTGAGGCCATAGAGGTTGTGAGGTCCTTGCAAATCAAGAACAAACTCGGCCTCCACGCTCGAGCAGCCAACCTGATCGTGCAAGTTGCCAACCGCTACAAGGCCCAGGTCACGGTGGAGAAGGACGGAGTAGTGGCCAATGCCAAGAGCATCATGAGCCTCCTGATGCTGGCGGCCGGCAAGGGGTCTAGGATCCTGGTGAGGGCCTCGGGAGAGGATGCCCGGGAAGCCGTGGAGGAGATAGCCAAACTGGTGGAAGGGCGCTTTGGGGAAGAGGAATAACAAAGAGGAGGTATTCAGGGGTACGGGGGTATTCCCCGGGGTGGCGATAGGGAAGGCCCTGTTGCTCGAAACCCCTGGGCTTTCCTTTACCCCCCGCAGGATCTCCCACCTGTTGACGGAGGCCGAGATCTCGCGTTTGAGGGAGGCCCTGAAGGAGACCAAGGAGGAGCTCCTCGATATAAGGGAGCGGCTGCTCTCCAAAGGCCTGAGGAAGGAGGCCTCCTTTGTGGATGTGCACCTGCAGATCCTCGAGGACAGGATGCTCATGGAAGAGGTGGAGGAGGCCATAAGGGAGGAGTTGGTGAACGCGGAGTGGGCCCTTGAGATGACCATGAAGAGGCTGCTCGGGGCCTTCGAGACGATGGATGAGGACTACATCAGGGAGAGGGGCCAAGACATACGACAGGTGTTGCAGAGGGTCCTGCGACATCTGCTCGGTTATCCTCCCCCTACCCTCCAGGAAGTGGGAGAAGGGGTGGTCGTCGTTGCCCATGACCTAGCCCCCGGAGATGTGGCACAGTTGGATGTGGCCGAGGTCAAGGGATTTGCCACCGATGTGGGATCGACGACCTCCCACACGGCCATCGTGGCCAAGTCCCTCGGTATACCGGCGGTTGTGGCCCTCAGGGAGCTGAGCTCGCGGATAAAGGGCGGGGAAACCGTCATCATAGACGGCCAAGAGGGAACTGTCATCGTCAACCCATCCGCGGGGACCTTGAGGGAGTACGAGCTCAGGAGGCAGCACTATCGCTTCCTGGTGAGGGAACTTCTGAAGTACGCCCCCCTGCCGTCTGAGACCCTGGACGGTTATCCCTTGGCCCTCAGGGCCAACATAGAGTTCGTCCACGAGGCCTCTGTGGCCAAACAATACGGTGCGGAGGGCATCGGCCTCTATCGGACCGAGTACTTGTTCCTGGGACGGGTGGATCTGCCCTCAGAAGAGGAGCACTTCCACTCCTACCGGCAGTTGGTGACCGAGGTCTCACCCCACCCGGCGACCATAAGGACCTTTGATCTCGGAGGGGAAAAACAGGCCCGAAGCATAGGAATCCCTAAGGAAAGGAATCCCGCCCTCGGCCTCAAGGGGATAAGGCTGGCCCTCAAGGAAAAGGAGGCCTTCAGGACCCAGCTCAGGGCCATTCTAAGGGCCAGTCATTATGGGAGGGTGAGAATATTGCTTCCCATGATCTGTTGCCTGCAGGAATTGAGGGAGGCAAAGGACCTGATAGAAAAGGTGAAAGAGGACCTCTCACGGGATTCCATCCCCTTTGACCCCCATGTGGAGGTCGGGGTTATGATAGAGGTCCCTTCCTCTGCCCTCATAACCGACCTGCTGGCACAGGAGGCGGATTTCCTCTCCATCGGCACCAACGACCTGATACAATATACCCTGGCCATCGACAGGCAGAACGAAAACGTCGCTTACCTCTATCAACCCCTGCATCCGGCAATCCTCAGACTCATGGAGGTGATTGTGCAACGGGCCCACGAGGCTGGAAAGGAGGTAGGGGTCTGCGGTGAGGTCGCTTCCGACCCCTTCTACAGCCTCGTGTTCCTGGGGATGGGGATGGACGAGTTGAGCATGGCCCCTTCGGCGATTCCTAGGATAAAGCGCGTTCTGAGGAAGGCCACCCAGGAGCTCGGTCGCAGCCTGCTGAAGGAGGTCCTTAAGGCCCAAGGCGACTGCCGCAGGGAAGCAGCCCTCAGACAGGAGCTCGCCAAGCTCTTCCCCGAGGACTTTGTGGCGTGCCAGGCCTGAATGGGGACCTTCGTTGTCCTCCCCCGAGAACTCGTGATATCCTTCAGGAGATGGGAAGGATGAGGCCGAAACTTCTGGTTTTGTTCCTTCTATTGCTGGCCTTTGATGCAGGGGCTCAGCAACGGGTTCTGCTCTTGCCCCTCTCGGTGAAGGGACTTTCGGCCGACACGGGGGAGGTCCTCTGGGAATTGCTGTCCACAAGGCTCATCGCCGAAGGGCTTCCGGTCGTCGAAAGGGCCACAATGGCAAGGGTCCTGGGCGAGGTCGATCCCGAGGACATCGATGAGGCGACCGCCCGTTGGATGGGGAAAAGACTGGGGGCCAGATGGGTGCTCAAGGGAAAGGTCTTCAAGATCGGGGACCTCATAAGCCTTGACATAAAGGTCCTCGACTCCACCGGGACGGCCCCCCCAAAGGCCGTTTTTTCCCAATTCCCCTCCCAGGAAGCGATGCTTTCGGGCCTCAAGGCCCTGGCATCCGAACTGAAGGAGAAGATAACCGGAAGGGACCAGGTCACCTTCAGGGCTCAGGGCACCCTGAGGAGTCAGCTCCTTTATCAGGCCTTGGGCTACTCCAAACTTCAGCGTTTCCCCCACAGGTTCCTCAAGGGGATCTCAATAGGGGATCTGGATGGAGATGGTGCGAAGGAGGTCGTCCTTATCGAACCCCACAGGCTCTGGGCCTATCGGGATACGGGGGAGGGGTTGAAGCTGATAGGGGAACTGGAGAGTCCCTCCACTTACAATTTCCTCAACGTAGGTACCGTGGACCTCAACGGCGATGGCAGGGCGGAGATAGCGGTGACGGCAGTGGTGGGAGATCACCTGCGCTCCTTCCTTCTCGGATTCAAGGGAAAGGAGATCCGGTACCTCAAAAAGGGGATCAATAACTACCTGAGGGTGATCCAGATGGGCGGAAGGAGGGTCCTGCTGGGTCAGGCCATGGGGGCTGATGCCGATTACGCCGGCCCAATAGAGGAATTGAGGCTTGAGGGCAGAAGGCTCCGCAGAAGGGAACTCAAGGGCCTCCCTCCTGAGGTGGAGTGGATATACTCCTTTTGCTTCGGATACTTCACCGGCGGCGAATTGCCCGAGGTCGCTCGTCTCAATGCCCTCGGAGAACTGGAGATCCTCACCTTGGACGGCGAGAGGCTCTGGAAGGGAGGGGACAATTACGGGGCATCGGATAACTATTTTGACCGCCCCGATGTGATGGCCGATGCCAAAGGAATGCCGGATTACATGCCCAGAAGGGTCTATATCCCGGTGAGGATGTCTTCGGGGGACTTGGACGGCGACGGCTACGATGAACTCATTGTCGCTGAAAACCACTTTACCTTAGGGCAGAAGCTTGAGAGGGTGAGGGTTTACGATACTGGGAGGGTCCTCGCCTTGGTTTGGGACGGAATGGCCATGGCCGAGGCCTGGACGACCCAGCAGATGCCGGGATGCGTCTTCGACTTCGAACTGGGGGACATCGACAATGACCGGATGCCCGAACTATGCGCGGTGGTGGTTAGTGCCCCTTTCTTCAAGAAAGGCTCAAGCAGCCTTGTAGTCTTCGAACTTTACGAATGACCTTTCTTGACTCCCTCTGGCTTCTTGTGCTTCTTTTTGTTTAGGCCCCTCGGAAGAGGGGCCTTTTAAAGGTAAAGGGAAAAGGGGATGAAGAGGACATATCAGCCGAGCATCATCAGCGCGAAGAGGACCCACGGATTCCTGAAGAGGATGTCCACTAAGGCCGGGCGCAAGGTCCTCAAAAGGAGGCGCCAGAAGGGGAGATGGCGTCTCACGACAGTTTGAGGTGTCGCAAGACCCTGGGGAAACAAGAGAGGATCCACCTGGAAAGGGACTTCAGGAGGGTCTTCCGGGAGGGCAAAAGGATCCACACGGCTTCCTTCACGGTGGTCCTCTGCCCGAATTCCCTGGGGTTTAGGCGGCTTGCAGTGGTCGTGCCCAAAAAGGTGGGCAAGGCCGTAAGGAGGAACCGGATAAAGCGCCTGATCAGGGAGTTTTTCAGGCTGAACAAGTGTAGGCTCAAACCCTCAACGGATTACATCTTCGTGGGCCACAAGGGCGCAGAGGAACTCGGGTATCGTCAGCTGGAGGAGATCCTGAGGGTGCTGTTTGAGAGGTAACGGCGATGAGGTGGCTCTCGGAGGCGATGATAGCCCTGATAAGGGCATACCAGTTCTTTTCTCCCCTGTGGGGGCCAAGGTGCAGGTTTTACCCGAGCTGTTCCCAATACGCGATACTGGCCTTACGGGTCCACGGGCCAATAAAGGGTAGTTGGCTCGCCTTGCGGCGGCTCCTCAAGTGCCATCCGTTTCACCCCGGGGGCTATGATCCAGTTCCGCCCCGCCAGGGATAGGAGGCCAGAGGATGGAAGAAAGGGACATGCTTCTGCGCTTGATCTTGGCCATTGTGCTATCGGTGATGGTCCTCGTCACCTTCGAACATCTCTTCCTCCGCCAAAAGGCCCAAAGGCCCCCTGAGGGACCCGAGAAGGTCCAGAGGGCTCAACAGGAAATCCAACCCCTGAAGGAAAGAAAGGCCCCTTTTCCTCTTGAGGGGTACAGCGATATTGTGGTCGAAACCCCCCTTTATCGGGCGGTCTTCACCACCTACGGCGGCAGGTTGAAGAGCATCACTCTTAAGGGATACAGGGATAAGGTCGAACTGCATCCTTTGGGCAGATGGGTCCAGGGGCTCATAGCCAAGATCTTCGGGAAGAGGCTCGATACCTCCCCTCCAAAGCCCGTTGAGCTTGTCAGCACGTCCCAATTGGAACGCCTCCCCTTGGGCCTTGTGCTCTCGGGGATCGATTACGATGAATCAGTCCCGTGGGTGGCCTCCTCGACAAACCTCAGGGTCTCCGGGAAGCCGGAGGAGCTGAGGATGGTATGGGGGAAGGGGGATGTTGTCCTTCAGAGGGTCTACAGGTTCTTCCCCGAGAGTTACCAGATCGAGGTGTCGGTAGAGGCGAATAGGGAAGTTTTCCTGGGCTTGGGCTGGATCGGAAGGACCGACCTGAAGAAAAGTTACTACGGCTTTTACGGCCCCATCTTCCTCGGTCCCCAAGGCCGCACCAAACTCAAGCCTAAAAAGATCAAAAAGGGGGAGATCCGCCATTTCGAACAGATAAGGTGGTTCGCCTTCGATCAGGATTATTTCGCATCCATAATCGCCCCCAAAAGCCCCGGGAGGCTCATGCTCGGACGCCTTGATAAAAAGACCGTTTATGGCTTCATCACCTCGGACGGGCCCTCCCGGAGTCACTACTTCAGGCTCTTTCTGGGTCCCAAGGACCCGGATAAACTCGAGCAGTTTCTGCCCACGGCCGAAAAGGTCATAGACTATGGGACCTTCGGAATCATAGCTATACCGATCCTCAAGATCATGAGGTTCACCCACGGTTTTACGGGAAACTGGGGGCTTGACATCATCCTGCTCGCCCTCTTCATAAAGCTCGTCTTCTTCTGGCCCACCCAAAAGAGCTACGAGGCCATGAAGGAGATGCAGAAGCTCGCCCCCGAGATCAAGATGCTACAGAAAAAGTATAAGGACGATAAACAGCGGCTGCAGAAGGAACTCATGGAACTTTACCGGCGCCGGAAGGTGAACCCCTTCAGCGGCTGCCTACCCCTCCTCTTGCAGCTTCCGGTCTTTTTCGCCCTTTACCGAGCGCTTTTGGTCTCGATAGACCTGAGACACGCCCCTTTCATCCTCTGGATAAGGGACCTCTCGGGGAAGGACCCAACCTACATAAGCCCATTGCTCATGGGGGCCACGATGTTCCTGCAGCAGAAGCTGACCCCTTCTCAAGGGGATCCCCAGCAGCAGAAGATGATGCTCTTTTTGCCCCTCATTTTCACCGTTTTGTTTTTGAACTTCCCCTCAGGACTTGTCATCTATTGGCTCGCCTCCAACGTCTTCGGAATTCTCCATCAGCTTTACCTTTCAAGGAGGAGATGATGTGGCTCATAGAGAAGGAAGGCAGAGACCCGGAACGCCTCATAGAGGAAATCTGCGAGGAACTCGGTAAGGGCAGAGAAGAGCTCGAGTTCGAGGTGGAAGAGAAGGAGGGATTCCTCGGGGTCTTCGGCAAGAAGGTGGTGGTCAGGGCACGACCCAGGCCGCCCAAGGATTGGGAGCTGGCGCTTTTGGCCGAAGAACTCGCCGATACGATCCTCTCCTTTATAGCCCCCGCCCTCAGGGTCAGGGCCAGAAGCGAGAAGGGATGGATAGTCGTGGGAATAGAGGGGGAGGACTTAAGGGACATCAAACGCAGAAGGGAATTGCTCGAGTCCTTGAGATACCTGCTTGAGCTTGCTGTCTCCAAGAAGGCCAGGGCAAAAAGGGTGGTGCGGCTCGAACTCTCCCGCAAGGGGGATGTTTCACGTGAAACACCTCTTGGGCCATGATGATACCATCGCGGCCATCGCCACCCCTTTTGGCATAGGGGGGCTTGGGATCATAAGGATAAGTGGCCCTAGGGCGTTGGAGATCGCAAAAGGGATCTTCCGCCCCAAATCCCCCCCCGATGATCTTCCGGTCCGCAGGGTCCGCTATGGGCACGTAATTGATCCTGACACCGGTGAGGTGATAGATGAGGTTCTGGTCGTCTACATGAGGGCACCCCATTCCTACACCCGGGAGGATGTGGTGGAGATAAGCGGGCATGGGGGACAGGTGGTGTTGCGCAGGATCCTGGAGGTGGTGCTGAGGAAGGGGGCCAGGGAAGCCCTGCCGGGCGAGTTCACCAAGAGGGCCTTCCTCAATGGCAGAATTGACCTGGCCCAGGCCGAGGCCGTGCTGGATCTCATCTCCGCCCAGAGCGAGCAGGCCCTGAGGCTGGCCCAGAGGCAGTTGGAAGGGGGGCTTTCCGAGAGGGTTAGGAGGCTCAAGGAGGGGCTCCTTTCGGTTCTTGCCCCCATTGAGGCCTGGCTCGATATCCCCGAGGAGGAGATACCTTCTCCCTGCCGAGAGGAGGTCCTTCGGGGGATCGGGGCCGTGGTCGAGGAGATCGAGGCCCTGCTTGAGCACTACCGCCAAGAGGTGATCTACAGGGAGGGGGTTAGGACGGCCCTTTTGGGAAAGGTCAACGTGGGGAAGTCCTCCCTTTTCAACCGGCTGCTTGGCCGGGAGAGGGCCATCGTTACCCCAATCCCGGGGACCACCACCGATCTGATAGAGGAGACACTGGTGCTTGACGGGATACCCTTCTGCTTGGTGGATATGGCCGGGGTGGGGCGTCCGAGGGACATGGTCGAAGAGGAGGGAGTTAGGAGGGCCAGGAGGGAAGCCGAAGGAGCCGAGCTGCTCTTGCTGGTCCTCGATGGCAGCAGTCCTTTGGACGATGAGGATCTGGCGCTGCTTGAGGAGGTAAAGGGGAGGCCCGTTATAGTGGTGATCAACAAGGCTGACCTTCCCCTTTCGGTCTCCCCCAAGCAGATCCCCCCCGTGGGGGAGGTGGTCCTCACTTCGGCCTTGAAGGGGGAGGGGATCCGGGAGCTCAAGCGGAAGATGGTGGATGTGGTCAGGGAGAAGCATGGTCTTGGAGCCCCTTCTGAGCTAGTTCCGATAAACACGAGGCACAAGAAGGTACTGGAGAGGGCGAGGGGGGATTTGCTCAAGATGATGGGGGAACTCGCCAGAGGGGAACCCCAGTGGGATCTTGTGGCCTTGGAGATCAAGAGGGTCATGGATGAACTGGGGGAGGTGACGGGGGAGACGACCCCCGAGGAGGTCCTTGAGGAGATCTTCTCCCGTTTCTGCGTGGGGAAGTGATGAGGATCAAGGTGGGGACCAGGGGAAGCAAGCTCGCCCTGAGGCAGACCGAAGAGGTCCTGAAAATGATGGGGGATCTCGACCCGGGGCTCACCTTCGAGGTGGTGGTGATCAGGACCACGGGGGACAGGGTCCAGGATTCGCCCCTCTCCAAGATTGGCTCAAAGGGGCTTTTCGTAAAGGAGATAGAGGAGGCCCTTCTTCGGGGCGAAATAGACATGGCTGTACACAGCATGAAGGATCTGCCTACGACCCTCCCCCCGGGGCTCACCATCGGGGCAATCCCCAAGAGGTTGGACCCAAGGGATGTCCTTATCAGCCGCGACGGCAGTCCCCTTGAAGACCTGCCTGAGGGATGCCTCATCGGGACCTCCTCCCTTAGGAGGAGGGTGCAGATTAAGGGGATTCTTCCAGGGTGCGAGGTCATACCCCTTAGGGGGAACCTTGATACGCGGATAAGGAAGCTCAAAGAAGGCCGGTGTGATGCCATCGTGGTGGCCTTGTCGGGCCTTCTGCGACTTGAAATAAAGGATGTGAAATTTCAGGTACTGCCGGAAGACTTGATGATCCCTGCCCCTGGACAGGGGGCCTTGGCAGTGGAGTGTCGCAGTGACTGGCCCTTAAGGGATGTGCTCTGCGGGCTCAACGATCCCAAAAGCTCAAGGGAGGTGCTCTGCGAGAGGGCCTTTTTAGAGGAGATGGGAGGGGGTTGTCAGGTGCCGCTCGGGGCCTTGGCCAGAGAGGAGGGGGGGCAGATAGTCCTTCGGGCCATGGTGGCCGAGGTCGAAGGGGGGAGGATCCTAAGGGGAGAAGAGAGGGGGACGGACCCGGTGGTCCTTGGAAGGGCCCTCGCCCGGAGGCTCAAGGAAGAAGGAGCAGAGGAGATCCTCAAGGAGGTGTACGGGGATGCAGAGCGAGGTTTACTTCCTCCCCTTTAAGGGGAAAAGGGACTTCCTTGGAGGGATTGGGAGGATGCTGGACCTTCTGGGCATTGAGGAGGCCGTAAGGCCAGGGGACCTTTGTGCCGTTAAGGTCCACTTCGGTGAGGAGGGAAATACGACCTTTTTGAGGCCCCTCTACCTCAGGCCCATAGTAGAAAGGGTTAGGTCCCTCGGAGGGAGGCCTTTCCTGACGGATACAAATACCCTTTACAAGGGCAGCCGTTCGGATGCCCCCTCTCACATAGAGACGGCCTTAAGACACGGTTTTGGGTTTGAAGTGACCGGGGCACCGGTGATAATCGCCGATGGGCTCAAGGGCAACGACACCGTGATGGTCCGGATCGAGGGGGAAGTATATGAGGAGGTCGAGGTGGCCAGGGCCATCTTTGAGGCCCACTCGATGGTAGTGGTAAGCCACTTCAAGGGCCATGACCTGGCGGGCTTTGGCGGTGCCCTGAAGAACCTCGGGATGGGCTGTACGGGCAGAAGGGGAAAGCTTGTGCAGCATTCGGAGGTCTCCCCCAAGGTCAACAGGCGCAGGTGCAAGGGCTGTGGGCGGTGTGAAGGGGAGTGTCCCTCGGGGGCGATAACCCTAAAAGGGGAAAAGGCCTTCATTGATGAGGATAAGTGCACAGGCTGTGGACAGTGTGTTGTGGCATGTCCCCACAAGGCCATAGACATAAGGTGGAAGAGGGATCCCGAGATCTTCCAGAAGAAGATGATCGAGCATGCCCTTGGGGCGTTGAAGGGAAAGGAGGGAAGGGTCCTCTTTTTGAATTTCCTGCTTTATGTCACCCCCTTGTGCGATTGCTGGTCCAAGAGCGATCCCCCGATCGTTCCCGATATCGGGGTCCTTGGGTCAAGGGACCCGGTGGCCCTTGATCAGGCCTCGGCCGATCTGGTGAACGCCCAGCCAGGGATATCCTCCCTTTGGGGACTTGGTCCGGGGAAGGATAAGTTCGGGGCGGTCCATAAAGGCATAGACTGGTCCTTTCAGCTGGGACACGCTGAGCGCCTCGGTTTAGGCTCAAGGTCTTACAGGCTCTTAGAGCTTCATTAGTTGAGCTTGAAGACTGCCACCATCTCCTTTAGGCTTTGGGCTTGGGATCTCATCTGCTCGGATGCAGCAGCGCTCTCCTCGGCATTTGCTGCTATCTGCTGGGTGACCTCGTTTATCTGCTGCAGGGCATCCCTTACCTGGGCGATGCTTCTGGCCTGTTCGGTGCTTGCCGCCGAGACCTCGGTTATCACCTGGGCGACCTTTTCCGCATTCTGGGCGACTTTTGCGAAGTTGCTCTCGGTATCGCTCAAGACCTGCTTTCCGGCCGATACCCTTTTGCTCATGTCCTCTATCAGCTCCGCGGTCTGCCGCGCTGCCTCTGCACTCCTCTGGGCCAGGGCTCTGACCTCCTCGGCCACAACGGCAAAGCCCGACCCCGCCTCTCCAGCCCTTGCCGCCTCTACTGCCGCATTTAGGGCCAGGAGGTTGGTCTGGAAGGCTATCTCGTCGATGGTCTTTATGATCTTTTGCGTCTGCTCGGATGCCTCAACGATCTCGTCCATGGCCCGAAGGAGCCTCTGAACCGAGGTGCTAGTTTCCCTGACCACATCGAGGGTTTCCTTCAAGAACCGATCGCCCTCCTGAGCGACCTTGGCGTTTTGGCTGCTTACGGCCTCGATTTCCTCAACCGAACTTGAGCTCTCCTCTATGGCCGCGGCCTGTCTGGAGGCTCCCTCGGCGAGCTTTGCACTCCCCTCTGCCACCTGGCTTGCAGCTGTCAGGACCTGTTCCGCGGCCTCGGATACCTGAAGAAGAAGCTCCCGCTGCTTGGCCTTGGTGGTGTTAATGCTTGAGGCCAATTCCTTAAGTTCCCTGAATTCTTCCTCTTTCAGGAAGGTGATGAAATCCCCGTTCGCCATAAGGTTCATAAAGGAATCTATTTTCTCGGTTTCCTCCAACAACCTCCTATGTTTCTCTTCGGCCTCCCGCTTTAAGGCTTCCACTTCCTTCATCTTCTCCTGGAGGGCTTCCTGTTGCCTCTTCAACTCTTCCGAGTATTGCTTCTCCCTTTCCCTCTCTTCCTTCAGCTTCTGGGCCATTTGGTTTATGGTCCCTGCCAGGTTGCCGAGTTCGTCCCTTGAGCGGATGTCAAGCCTTATGTCGAAATTGCCGCGGGTTATCTCCTCGCTTGCAGAGGTTATCTTCCTTATGGGGTTTGTAAACCTCCAGGAGGCTATAAAGGCTACGATCATTGCCCCGATGAAGGAGACGATGCTCACTGCTGCCTGGGCCAGCTTCGCCTTTCCCTTCACGACCCCGAGGTATTCCTTTAAGGCCTGATGCAGCTTATGGAGGTTGTCCCGCAACTGCAGGGCGGCTCCCTGATGGAGTATCTCAAGGTCCCTGAACTGCCTGCTCACCGTCATCAGCTCCTTGAAGGTATCAGCGTAATCTTTCAGGGCTGCTTTGAGTTCCTGTTCTTTTACGGCCTCAAGGAGCTTGCCCATCGCGTTCTCCCAGGCTATGGCGTATACATCCCTTCCATCGAGCAAATAGCTCTGCTCGTAGGTCCGGGCTTCAAGGTAAAGAGGATAAACGGTCTTCTGGTAAAGGCCGAAAAGAGGACCTTTTAGGAGGCGCTCTGCCTCAAGGGCCTTATTTCCCACCTCCCTTTTTAGTCCTTCATAATGTTCCCTCAGGAAGACCCTTTCCTCGGTGGTCTTTCTGTACTCGACATAGGATTGTTCGATCTGGGAGATCAATTCCCCGAACTGCCCTTCGGGGAGCATCCCTTTGAGGGCCTTTATGCCCTCTTGTACCTTCGCCCATGCCTCCTCTTTCAGCTTGGTCTTGAAGAACATGTTACCCGTTGAGCAGTAAAGCCGGGCATTGAGATCGAGGTTGTCAAAGGGGGAGACGATCTCTTGCTGGGTGAAGGTGTTCACCTCGAAACCTTTGAACAAGGTCTTGCTCTCAAAGTAACCTATCACCCCCACGACTACTGGAAGGAGGGCGATGGGAAGAAAGGAAAGGATGAGTCTCCGCCTTATACCCCCTTTAAAACCTTCCTTTCCCGTCTTGTGCAAAAACCACCTCCTCGGACTGAGCCCGCCCATTTCGATTCCTCCTTGGGTGATTTTTGCCATGTTGTCTTATTCGGAAGAGGCAAAGTCTTACTTTAGTACAAAATCACCCTCTGAAAAAGTCCGCTTGAGCCTCTGGCCGAATTCATCGAGCCTTCTGGATTCCTCCCGGCGGAGCTCTACCTTGTAGTGGCTGAATTCCCTTTCCCTCAACTTCTCCAAGAGCCTAAGGTTCAGCGAGGCCTTGAGGATCTCCCCTTCTTTTTCCTTCAGAACCCCCTCCAAGGAGGACACCTTTTCCCTCTGGCGGTCAATCTTTCCCTGTAAGGCCGTGAGGAATCTCTGAAAGGACAAAAGCTCAAGGGAAGACAGCATTTTGCTGCACTTTCGGAGAAAGCCTTCCCTGTGGCGGAGCTTCAATTCCTCAAGGTCCTTGAGAATCGCTTTCTCGTAAACCAGTTGCTCCTTGAGCTTTCGGTGTTCTTCCTTTAGAAGATCGAGTTTCTCTCTGGTCAATTTTAGAAGGATTTCCAAAGAAAACGTGAAAGGCACAACATTTCCCTCCTGACCTCTTCGACAACCCGAAGGAATTATGCAATAGTGATGCCACAATTTTTTTTTTTTTTTTTTTTTTTTTTTTTTTTTTTTTTTTTT
>CAYVAU010000035.1:0-14553 GCA_964448445.1 uncultured Thermodesulfobacteriota bacterium
TCCCCAGGGTGGTACCTATGTCCATACCCATGCACCACCGAGCCCCGACAGGGCCTTGACAAAGGTCCCGAAAGGGGCTAATAGAAAGCGATGATGAAGTTGTCTTTTGCTCAGAATTACTTTTACTTTCCTTATTGGGCCGGGGGCTCCGCCCACGGCTGAAGAGGCGCAGTAGGCAAGAAGGGCCGTGGGCGGAGGAAACGCCCACGGCCCTTCTTTTTTAGGGGAAGGGCCGTGAGGCAGAAAAACCTCACGGCCCTTTTAATTTAGGGGGCTAAGGAGGTGTCCAATGGGGAAACTCGTGAGGTGGAAGAGGATCTTCAAAGGCCATCCCCCGAAGACGGTCATCGTCCCCATGGACCATGGTGTAACTTCGGGCCCCATCGAGGGAATAAGGGATATGGAGAGGGCCTTGAGGAAGGTTCAGGGAGGGGCCGATGCCGTCGTGATCCACAAAGGGGTCCTGAAGGGGCTGGAGGGGGTCCTGGAAGGAAATTGCGGGGTGATCGTTCACCTTTCCGCCAGCCACTCCTTTTCCCCTTCTGCCAACTCCAAAGTGCTGGTCGGCGAGGTTCAGGAGGCCTTGAGGCTCGGGGCAGATGGGGTCTCAGTCCACATAAACCTTGGGGACGATCTCGATAGGGATATGCTACGGGATCTGGGGCTGGTCGCTAAAGAGGCGGACAGGTGGGGGGTGCCTCTTTTGGCGATGGTATATCCGCGGGGAAAGGGGGTGAAGGATCCCTATGACCCCAACCTGGTCGCCCACGGGGCGAGGTTGGGAGCGGAGCTTGGGGCCGATGTGGTGAAGGTCCCCTACACGGGGAGTCCCGAGACCTTCAGGAAGGTGGTCGAAGGGTGCTTTGTGCCCGTAGTGATAGCGGGAGGGCCCAAGGTCTCAAGTGAGAGGGAACTCTTGGAGATGGTCAAGGGGGCCATGGAGGCTGGGGCTGCCGGGCTTTCGATAGGAAGAAACGTCTTTCAGCATCAGGATCCACCCAAAATCCTTAAGGCCCTAAGGGCCATAGTCCATGAAGGAACAGGGATCCAAGAGGCCTTAGAAATCTTAGGAGGTTAGCCATGGGCAGGGTGATATGGGTAAAAGTGGATCCATGGAACAAAAAGCTTGTCACCACTGCCCTTGAGGGCGGAGCTGATGCCGTTATGGTCCCAGAGGGTTATGAACAGGAAGTAAAAAGGCTTGGTCTGATCCCGGTAATCAGCCCTCGGGGGGACTTGAAGCTTGGAGAAGATGTCATCGAGTGGCAGATCAAAGACAAGGAGGATGAAGAGGAGGTCATCCGCCTGGCTAAAGAAAAGAAGGTGATCGTCAGGACTTCGGATTGGACAGTCATACCCTTTGAGAACCTAGTGGCGCGCACAGAGAACGTGGTGGCCGAGGTCACCTCCAAAGAGGAGGCCCGCTTGCTTTCCGGTGTCCTGGAGAAGGGGGTTAGGCATCTCCTTATAAACGTCACCGATCTCAAAGAGCTCAAGGAGATCTTGGCCGAGCTTAAAGGGGAAGAGGAGACCGTAGAGCTGCTTGAGGCAGAGGTAGAAGGGGTGAGGCCCCTTGGGTTGGGGGATAGGGTCTGTGTCGATACCTGTTCGAATCTGACCGAAGGCCAGGGAATGCTCGTGGGCAACACTTCCCGGGCCCTCTTCCTTGTGCATGCTGAGGTTATGGAGAATCCTTATGTGGAACCCAGGCCCTTCAGGGTCAATGCCGGCTGTGTCCATGCCTACATCAAGACTCCCGAAGGCCGTACCCGTTACCTCAGCGAACTGGAAGCCGGAGACGAGGTCTTGGTTACCGATCATCAGGGGCGGGCCCAGAGGGCAGTGGTTGGAAGGGTGAAGATAGAGAGGAGGCCCCTGGTTCTGGTCAGGGCGAGGATTAACGAACGCTCCTTTTCCACAATCCTTCAAAACGCCGAAACCATCAGGTTGACCACCCCAGAGGGGAAGGGCAAGTCGGTAGTGGAGCTGAAGAAGGGCGACAGAGTCCTCGTCCATGTAGACGATGGGGCGAGGCACTTCGGCTACAAGATCACCGAGACCATTATCGAGAGATGAAGGAGATAGCCGTAAAGATCCCACCTTCAAAAAGCCACACCCATCGCGCCTTCCTCTGTGCGGCCCTTGCTCGAGGGAAGAGCAAGATCCACGATCCCCTTCTCTCCGAGGACACCCTTTACACCCTCAAGGCCATTGAGGCCTTGGGGGTTTCCACGGAGAGGCGAGGGGGCACTTTGGTCATAAAGGGAGGGGTTCTTCGCACACCCCGGGATCCCCTATACCTCGGAAACTCAGGGACCTCCTTGAGGCTGCTTACGGCCATCTGCTGCCTGGTCCCAGGTTCGGTCATCCTCACCGGTTCCGAAAGGCTCAAGCAGAGGCCAGTGGGACCCCTTGTAGAGGCCCTGAGGCGGTGGGGAGGCAAGGTCGAAGACAGAGAGGGGTTTCCTCCGGTCAAGGTTTCAGGGGGAGGGCTAAGGGGAGGAAGGACAGAGGTGGATCTTACCCTTTCGAGCCAGTTCCTCTCTGCACTCCTGCTGGTTGCCCCCTATGTGCGGGAAGAGGCAAGTATACGGACCTTAACTCGAGGGGTTTCCCGTCCCTATGTGGAGGTAACCCGTGAGGTCATGGAGGCCTTTGGGATCTCCGTAAAGGTGGAGCGGGATACCTACAGGGTCCCAAAGGGGACCTACCAGGGTACCGATTACGCCGTCCCCCCGGATCCTTCCTCGGCCACCTATCCCTTGATGGCAGGGGCCTTAATGGGAATCAGGGTGAAGGTTTTGGGCCTCAGCGCCAGAGGGAACCATCCTGACCTCGGTTTTTTGCGCCTTCTGGAAGCCATGGGTGCCGAGGTCAAGATAGATTCCGATGGGGTCTCGGTCAGAGGGGGAGACCTTAAGGGAATAGAGATGGAGGTAGCCGATATGCCGGATTCGGTCCCTGCCCTCGCGGTGCTGGGTGCCTTTGCCCAAGGGGAGACGGTGATAAAGGGGATCGGGCACCTGAGATATAAGGAGTCAGACCGGATCCAGGCTATAACCCAAGGCCTCACTGCCATGGGGATAGAGGTTGAGGCCTCAGAAGGACAATTGAGGATCAAAGGGGGGCGCCCTCGTCCTGCCTTAATAGATTCCCATAACGACCACCGCATAGCCATGGCCTTCGCCATGGCCTCTCTTAGGGTCCCGGGCCTGATGGTCTCCAATCCCGAATGTGTGGCCAAATCCTTTCCCGACTTCTGGCAGGTCTTCTCGAGGATAAAGGAGGGCCTATGAGGATAGGGATCATAGGCGGGACCGGATCCATGGGAAGGTGGTTCGAGGGCTTTTTCAGGCGACAGGGACTGGAGGTCCTGGTCGGGGGGAAGGCTCGGGGGATTGCTCCTCATCGGATCGCTAAAGAGGCGGATGTGGTGATTCTGTCCGTACCCCTTGGGGAGACCTTAAAGGTGATAGAGGAGATCGGGCCTTTGCTGCGCAAAGAGCAGCTTTTTATGGATTTTTCCTCTGTGAAGGTGCTCCCAGTAAAGGCCATGGTCGAACGGAGCCAGGCGGCAGTCATCGGGGCCCATCCCCTCTTCGGTCCAAGGGCGAGGCTGGAGGAGGGGCTTTCCCTTTGCCTGTGCCCCGCCCGGGGGGCAGATAATTGGGTCCCGAAGATAAGGGGAATCTTCGAGAAAGGAGGGCTTCGGGTGATCATCTCAAGCCCCGACGAGCACGACAGGGCCATGGCCCTCCTGCAGGTGGTCCACCACCTCTCAAACCTCGCCCTGGGTCTCCAAGTCCTGAAGGCAGGAGGCCGGAAGCTCTTTCCCCTCTTCACCCCCTCTTTCAGGAGGCGGATGGAGTTGCTTGAAAGTATCCTCGGGGAGAACCCCTCCCTTTACGGTGAGATGGTGAGGATGAACCCTTACTGCCAAGGGGCCCTTATGGAATTCTCCGAGCTCCTCAAGGAACTGGAGCAGAAAGCCTTCAGGGGAGGATTGGACGAGGTGTTTCGACCTCTCAGGGACTCGTTCCTTGGAGAAGGCCAAAGCAAAAGGATCGCCTATTTGGGTCCTGAGGGGACCTTCAGTCATGCTTTAGCCCTCAAACTCAAGGGGGAAGGAGGAGAACTCCTGCCTATGTCCTCCCTGAAGGAGGTATTCAGAGCCGCAGAGAGGGGGGATGCGGATTTTGCCCTTGTCCCGGTGGAGAACTCTCAGGAGGGGATGGTCAACGAGACCCATGACCTCCTGTTGGAAACGCCCTTGGAGATCCAGGGGGAGGTCTTTTTGCGGGTCTCTTATGTTCTGGCCTCCAAGACCGAAGGACTTAAAGGGATAAGGAGGGTCTTTTCCCATCCCCAAGCACTCGCTCAGTGCAGGAGGTGGCTTGGGGAGAACCTCCCTTGGGCGGAGGAGGTTTCGGTGGCCAGTACCGCCCAGGCAGCCCTTATGGCTCTGAAAGAAGGCGGGACTGCGGCTCTGGTGGCCGAGGGGACGGCCACCTACTATGGACTTCAGGTCCTGGCCAGGGGAATAGAGGATTCCCCCCAAAACACCACCCGTTTTTTCCTCCTGGGGCGTTCTCCCTTCCCCGCTCCCTTGAAGGGAAGGAAGGGAAGCATCTGCTTCCTCCTGCCCCATGTCCCCGGTGCCCTCCACAGGGCCCTTGAGCCCTTTGCCAGAGAGGGGATAAACCTCACCAGGATCGTTTCGCGACCGCTCAAGGGATCCTCCTGGGAGTATGTTTTCTTTGTTGATTTCGAATGGGGCGAAGACGAAAGGGTCCGACGGGCCTTGGAGGAGTTAAAAGGGAAGGCCGCCATGGTGAAGCTCCTCGGAAGTTATGGAGTGATCGAATGATGAGAGAGATCCTCAAGCTCAGAGAGGAGATAGAGGGGATAGACAGGGAGATCGTGGGGCTACTGGATAGGAGAATGGCCTTGGTGGAGAAGCTGGGGAGGCTCAAGGCCAAGGAGGGGCTTCCCTTAAGGGATCTCGAGAGGGAGAGGGATCTTTTGGAACGCCTTTCCGGTATGTCCCTTAAAGCCCTAAGATCAGGAGAGCTTCAGGGCATCTATAGGATTGTGTTCGCCCAATCGGTCCTGAGGCAAAGGGAACTCCTCCACAGGGGCCCCAACCCCTTTCCGATCTGCGTCTCCGTCTTGGCTTCCTCCAAGGAAGAGGCCGAAAGGATGATCGAGGAGGTATCACAGAAGGCTGAGATGGTGGAACTGAGGATTGACAGCTTGGGGGATGCTCTTCCTGAAATACCCCAAGGCCTTCCCCTAGTCCTCACCAACCGGAAGAGGGAAGAAGGAGGGTTCTTCGAGGGGTCAGAGAGGGAAAGGGTGAGGAGGCTCAAGGAGGCCACCCTAGCCCTCCGCCCTCGGTATGTGGACCTTGAGGCCTCAACCCCTGAGGACTTAAAGGAAGAGATCTTGGAGATGGGGGTGGATGTTATCCTCTCGCAACATGATTTCTCCCAGACGCCTCCTCCTGAGGAGCTACTTGCACGGCTCGACGGGATGATTTGCCCTGGTTCAGCCCTTTACAAGGTCGTCACCATGGCCCAAGGGCCAGAGGATTCCCTGAAGGTGCTTTTGTTTTTGGCCGAAGCAAAAAGGCGAGGCCACAGTGTAGTGGGGCATGCCATGGGCGAACACGGACGCCTCTCCCGGATCCTCGGCCCCTTCTTTGGGGCTTCTTTTGTTTACGCCTCTGCCGGAAAGGGAAAGGAGGCCGCACCTGGGCAGATGACCCCTGAGGAGCTCAGGGAGGGATGGATGCTGCTTGGGAGGTGGTTGAATGGGTAAACGCTATGGGATCGTCGGCTATCCCCTGACCTGGACCCTTTCGCCCAAGATGCACAACCGGGCATTTTCTTTTTTGGGGATCAGAGCAGTCTTTGAAGCCTATCCGGTCCAAGATGTCCGGGAGGCCGTAAGGCTCATAAAAGATACCCCCCTTGAAGGGGCATCGGTGACCATTCCCCATAAGGAGGCCATTATTCCTCACCTGGATGAGGTGGACGAGGTCTCAAGGGAAATAGGGGCCGTGAATACGGTCATAAGGATGGGGAAAACCCTCCACGGGGCCAACACCGACTGGGAGGGCTTCCTCAAGGCCATAAAGGAGGTGACTGCCCTCAAGGGCAAAGAGGTCCTGATCCTTGGGGCAGGTGGGGCTGCCAGGGCGGCGGCCTACGCCGTCAAAAGAGAAGGGGGTAGTTTCACCGTCGCATCCCGCACCTTCCGAAGGGCAGAAAAGGTCGCTGTTGACTTCGGGGGAAGGGCCCTCCCTTGGGAGGAAAGGGGGCTATGGGAGGGAGACATCATAGTCAATGCCACCCCCCTCGGATCTAAGGGGGAGAGGCCCCTTTCAGGCGAGGTCATTAAGCCCCACATGGTGGTAATGGATATGGTCTACACCCCTCGAAAGACCCCTTTGCTTGAGGCGGCCCTCGAGCGAGGTGCCAGGGTAGTGGAGGGGCTTAGGATGTTGCTCTTTCAAGGGGTTAAGCAATTTGAACTCTGGCTCAATATAGAAGCCCCCGAGGAGGTGATGTGGGAGGTCTTGACCGAAACATCTACCTGATCGGCTATCGTGCCTCGGGCAAAAGCACCGTGGGGAGGATCCTGGCCTCAAAGCTCGGGTGGCCCTTTCTGGACATGGACGAGGAACTCGAGAGGCGCCTCGGGGCTTCCATCAGTGAGGTGGTCAAGACCCATGGGTGGGAAGCCTTCAGGGGATGGGAAAGGGAGCTGCTTGAGGAAATCGCCAAAAGGAGAGGAATCGTTGTGGCCACTGGAGGGGGAGTGATCCTCGACCCCAGGAATGTGACCGCCCTCAGGGTCTCGGGCATCGTGGTCCTCCTATGGGTGGAGGCCGAGGAGATCGTAAGGCGCCTAAGCCTCGACCCCCAGGAAGATAAAAGACCCCCTTTGAAGGGAGGGCTCCTTGAAGAGGTAAGGGAGGTCCTTGAAGAGAGGAGGCCCAAATACATCGCGGCGGCCCACCTAGTAGTTGAGGCCACCTCAAGCTCTCCCCAAGAGGTGGCAGAAGAGGTCTTGAGGAGGATCGGATGGGAAACACCTTCGGTGTGCTTTTCCGGGTGACGACTTGGGGGGAATCCCATGGCCCTGCCGTGGGTGTGGTGGTGGACGGATGTCCCCCAGGGATCCCCTTGAAGGAGGAGGACATCCAGGCCGAACTTGAGAGGCGCAGGCCGGGAAGGTCAGGCACTTCTCCGAGGAAGGAACCCGATCGGGTAAAGATCCTTTCTGGGGTCTATGAGGGCCTCACTACCGGGACCCCTATATCTCTACTAGTGTGGAATGAGGATGTGGATTCAACTCCTTATGAGGAGCTGTCTGAGGTATTTCGTCCCGGTCATGCCGATTACAGCTACCACGCAAAGTACGGCATCAGGGACCCGCGAGGAGGGGGAAGAGCCTCCGCGAGGGAGACGGTGGGAAGGGTCGCGGCAGGGGCGGTGGCCAAGAAGGTCCTTGAGAGGGAAGGGATCGGGGTTTTCGCCTTCACCCTGGAACTTGGAGGGGTCAGGTGTCAGAGGATCGATTTGGCCTTCGCCCGGGAGAACTGGCTTTATTGCCCCGACCCCGATGCCCTGCCCCTCATGGAGGAACGATTGAAAGAGATCCAAGCCGAAGGGGATTCGGTGGGAGGGATAGTGGAGGTGAGGGTCAGGGGATGTCCAGCGGGTTTGGGGGAGCCCGTTTTCGACAAACTGGATGCCGACCTGGCCAAGGCCTTGATGAGCATCGGTGCGGTAAAGGGGGTGGAGGTCGGAAGTGGCTTCGCTTCAGCCAGGATGCTGGGTTCTGAGCACAACGATCCCCTGGGCCCCAGGGGGTTTGAGAGCAACAACGCCGGTGGCATCCTCGGGGGGATATCTACGGGACAGGAGATAATCCTCCGAGTAGCCATAAAGCCCATCCCCTCCATAAGGAAGCCCCAGAGGACCGTAGACCTCAAAGGAAATCCCCGCAGGGTTGAGATCCGCGGAAGACACGACCCTTCCGCCATACCGAGGATCGTCCCCGTCTGTGAGGCCATGACCCGCTTGGTGATCCTGGACCATCTCCTCAGACAAAGGGCCCTGAAAGGGCCTCCTTAAGGTCTTCGAAGAGCTCCATCATGGCCTCCCTTCCGTGCTCCTGAAGGGCATAAAGAAGCGATGATCCGACAATGATTCCGTCTGCCACCTCTCCCAGGACCTTCGCTTCCCATCCCTCCCTTATGCCGAAGCCCACACAGATGGGAAGATTCACAACTTCTCTGATTCCCTTCACCTTCCTCCTCACCTCCTCCAGGTCCTTGATCTTCGATCCGGTGACGCCTTTAAGGGAGAGGTAGTAAAGGAAGCCCGTGGTCACGGTGGCGATCCTTTTCACCCTCTCCAGAGGGGTATTGGGGGCGACAAGGAACACGGTGGAGAGGCCCCTTTTGCTTGTAACCTCGATCCACCCCGAGGCCTCCTCCGGCGGCAGATCCGGGATGATGACGCCTGAGGCCCCTGCTTCCCTCGCCTTCTGGGCGAAGGCATCCTCGCCCATTCTGAAGACGGGGTTGTAATAGGTCATAAGTATCACGGGAATCCTCACCCTTTCCCGGATCTCCCTGAGGGCCTCAAGGATCGCCCCAGGGCTCACCCCTTGGGCCAGGGCTTCGGCGTGGGCCCTTTGGATTACCGGCCCATCGGCCATGGGGTCGGAAAAGGGGATCCCCACCTCTATGGCCGCAGCTCCCCTCTGCTGCAATTCGAGAAGCAGCTCCATGGACCCCTCAAGGTCGGGAAAGCCCCCGACGATGTAAGGAATGAGAGCCTTCTGGCCGTGGGCTCTCAGCTCCTCAATGGATTCCCGGAGCATCGCCCGAGATACCTCCTCACAAGTTCGACATCCTTATCCCCTCGCCCGGAGAGACAGACGATTACGAGGTCCGAGGGGGTGAAGCGGTCGCGGTTTTTCAGCAGCCAACCGATGGCATGGGCACTTTCCAGGGCAGGGATGATCCCCTCAAGGCGTGAGAGGGTACAGAAGCCCTCCAAGGCGTCCTCCTTCCTGAGCCAGAAATAAGAGGCCCTTCCCGTCTCTTTGTAACGGGCATGGTCAGGGCCGACCCCTGGGTAATCGAGGCCGGCAGCTATGGCATCGGTAGGGATGATCTGGCCACAGGGGTCCTGGATGAAATAGGAGAGGAAGCCGTGAAGCACCCCCGGTTCCCCCTTGTGCGAAAGCGTCTCTGCCCCCTCTGCCTCAACGCCGATGAAGGCCACAGGGTCTTCCTCAAAGGGGTAGAAGAGCCCCAGGGCGTTCGATCCCCCTCCCACACAGGCCACAAGATGAGTTGGAAGCCGGCCCTCTATTTCGAGGCACTGCTCTTTTGCCTCCCGCCCGATCACCGCCTGAAATTCCCTTACGATCTCGGGAAAAGGTGAAGGTCCAACGACTGACCCTATCACATAGTGGGTGTTATCCACATTGGCCGCCCAGTCCCTTAAGGCCTCGTTGATGGCGTCCTTGAGCGTCCGGCTCCCTCCCCGAACCGGTACCACTCGTGCCCCGAGCAGTTCCATCCGAAAGACGTTCAAGGCCTGCCGCCTCACATCCTCTTCCCCCATATAGACCACGCATTCGAGACCCAGAAGGGCGGCAGCTGTGGCCGTGGCCACCCCGTGCTGTCCCGCTCCGGTTTCGGCTATCACCCTGGTCTTCCCCATTCGCTTGGCAAGGAGACACTGCCCCAGGGTATTGTTGATCTTGTGAGAACCAGTGTGGCAAAGGTCCTCCCTCTTCAGGTAAACTTTGAAGCCCAGAAGCTCGCTTAGGCGAGCAGCATAATAGAGGGGTGTGGGCCTTCCGGCATAGTCCCTCAGCAGCCCCTGGAATTCCCCGACGAAGGCCGGATCTTCTCTGAACCTCTGCCATGCCCCTTCCAACTCTACCAAAGGGCCAAAGAGGGTTTCAGGCACAAACCTCCCCCCAAACTTCATAGTTCCCTCACCCTCCTCATGAATTCCCGGATCAGTGCCGGGTCTTTCACCCCGGGGGACCTCTCGACCCCTGAGGAGACATCCACTCCGTAGGGTTTGACCTCGAGAATGGCGTTCCTGATGTTTTGGGGGTTCAGACCTCCTGCAAGGATCACAGGCACCCCCTGTACCCTCTTTGCCAGCCGCCAGGGAAAAGGGCGGCCAGACCCTCCTGGAGTATCGGGGACCTTAGTGTCAAGGAGCATAGCCGAGACCTTCCCGAGGTATTCCTCCCACCCAAGGAGGTCCTCTTCGTCAGCGACCCTTAGGGCCTTGATAACCCTGAGGCCCTTCCCTTTCAATTGCTCGCACACCTCGGGGGGCTCAGAGCCATGAAGCTGGACCGTTCCAAAACCCACATAGCGTGCTATCTCGAGGACCTTTCCCGGTTCCTCGTCCACGAAGACCCCGACCCATGAGACCAGAGGAGGAAGGGAACCAATTAGTGTTCGGGCCTCCTCGGGGCTTATGTACCTTGGGCTTGGTTCAAAAAAGACCAACCCCAGGGCATGGACTCCGTTTTCAAGACATGCCCTCGCATCTCCTTCGTTCCTGATGCCACAGACCTTAACCCTCACCATAGAAACCTCAGCTCCTTGAGTTTCCTAACCGGATCTTCGGACAGGACCAGGGCCTCTCCCACAAGGAAGTTCTCCACACCCACGGCCATAAGCCTCCTTATGTCTTCTGCCTTCCTTATGCCGCTTTCTGCCACTAGGATCTTGTCCCGAGGGACCATGGAAGCCAGTTCCTCCACCCTGCCGAGGTCCACTTGAAAGGTGGACAGATCCCGGGCGTTTATCCCTATTGTCCTTGCAGGGGTTTCGAGGGCCCTTTTGAGCTCTTCAGGGGTGTGGACCTCGACCAGCGGCTCGAGGCCGAGCTCCATGGCCCTTTCGACCATCGCCTTGAGCCGTCCTTCGGGCAGGATCCTTGAAATGATCAGGACCGCCGACGCCCCTAAGGACAGGCTCTCCTCAAGCTGGAGGGGATCCAGGATGAAGTCCTTCCTCAGGAGGGGAAGGGAGGTGACGCTGCGGACCTCCTTTAGGTCCTCTGGCCTCCCCCCGAAGTTTCCGTCGGTGAGGACCGATATGGCCCTGGCCCCTCCAGCCTCATATCGCTTTGCCTGCTCTTTGGGGTCCAGATCTCTGAGGTTGCCCTTGCTCGGTGACCTCCTTTTTATCTCGGCGATGATCCTCGGCGGATCCCCTTCCTTCAGGGCCTCAAGAAAGGAAGGTGGGGGTTGGGGAGGTGGAGGGAAGCTCCGGCCCAGAAGTCCCTTCACTTCCCTTGCCTTTTCCTCGATGATCCCCTTGAGGAACCCTTCAGCCATCCCAAAGGACTCCCTTGGTCCTTTCAAGGATTTTCCAAGCCTTGCCCTCACCCAGGGCCCTCTGAGCGAGCTTCACCCCTTCCCGCAGGTCTTTCACCTTTCCCACGAGCTTCAGCGCCAAAGCCGCCTCCATGAGGACCGCGGAAGCGGCCGGGCCCTCGTCGCCTTGAAGGATGCCCTTGGCCTTCCTTATGGCCTCTCCCTTCCCCTTCACCTTTATGGCCTCAAGCGGTATAGGTTTTAGGCCAAAGTCCTCGGGCTCGATGACCCTTTCCCTTATTTCCTCTGGTTCGACCTCAAGCACCAGGGTCTCCCCTTGGGGGCTGACCTCGTCAAGGCCCTCTCTGCCACAAACTACAACGGCCCTTTTACCGAGCCCTTTGAGGGCTCCCGCCACCACCCTTGCCCCCTCCTCGGTAGGGGCTCCTACAAGGAGGTATTCGGGGTCCGCTGGGTTTATGAGGGGACCCAGGAAGTTGAACAGCGTCCTTATGCCCAGTGCCCTCCTGACAGGGGCCGCATGGGACATGGCGGGATGATAGAGGGGGGCGAAGAAGAAGCCAAAGCCCACCTCCTCCACAGCCTTTACTGTCAACTCCCAAGGGGCGTCCACCTTAAGGCCCAGGGCCTCAAGCAGATCGGCGCTGCCGCAGTTGCCCGAGACGGCTCGGTTGCCATGTTTGGCCACTGGTACCCCAAGGGCCGAAACCGTGAGGGCCGACAGGGTGGAAATGTTGAGGGTCGATTGTCCGTCTCCCCCTGTCCCCACTATATCCAGCAAGGGTCTCCTTTTGGGCCAGACTCTTATGGCCTTTTCCATCATCACCCGGGCCAGGGCTTCCAGTTCCTCAGCCCTCTCTCCCCTCATCCTCATGGCCACAAGCAACCCCGCCAGAAGGGGTGGCTCCACCTTCCCTTGGGCAACGCCGAGGAAAAATCTCCCTGCCTCTTCCCTGCTCAAAACTTTACCGGCCATCACCTTCTCCAGCAGTTCCTTCATTTCCTTACCTCCCTGGCGATCTCGAGGAAATTGTAAAGAAGCTCCCTTCCCCATTGGGTCAGGTAGGCCTCTGGGTGGAACTGGACCCCGAAGAGGGGATAATGTCGGTGTTGGATCCCCATCACTTCGCCCCAATCGTCCTCGGCCGTGACCCGAAAGACATCGGGGAGGTCCTGTAGCACAAGGGAGTGGTATCTGCAGGCCGTAAAGGGCGAGGGGATACCTTGAAAGATCCCCTCCCCCGTATGGTAAATGGGTGAGGTTTTGCCATGCAGGATCCTCTTGCCCCGCTTCACCTTTCCCCCGAAGGAAAAACCAAGGGCTTGATGGCCGAGGCAAACCCCAAAAATGGGGATCTTGCGGTAATTTCTGCGTATCGCCTGCACGGTGAAGCCGGCATTTTCCGGTCTCGATGGACCGGGGCTTATGAGGAGGGCGTCGAAAGGAGAAAGGTCCCCGAGGAGCCCTGGATGATCGTTTCTCAAGACCTTTACCTTTGCCCCTAGGGTCCCCAGGAGATGGACCAAGTTGTAGGTGAAGGAATCGTAGTTGTCTATGAGCAAGACCCTCATGACAACCCTTCCACCCCCAAGGCCTTCATAGGCCCCTTTGCCTTTGAGAGGGTTTCCTGATATTCCCTCTCTGGGACCGAGTCGGCCACAATCCCCGCCCCTGCCCCGAGGTAGTAAAGGCCATCCTTATGGAGGACGGACCTTATGGTTATGCAAGTGTCCATGTTGCCTCGAAAGTCTATGTATCCCACTGCACCCCCATAGATCCCCCTTCTTGTGGGTTCCATCTCGGAGATGATCTGCATGGCCCTCACCTTGGGTGCACCCGAAAGGGTCCCGGCAGGGAAGGTCGCCCAAAGGACATCCACGGCATCAAGGCCCTCCCTCAACTTTCCCCTTACATGGGACACCAAGTGAAAGACATGAGAGTAAGCCTCCAGCTGCTTGAACTCGGTGACCTCAACTGTCCCCATTTCGGAGACCCTTCCCAGGTCGTTCCTCGCGAGGTCTACAAGCATCACATGCTCTGCCTCCTCCTTGGGATCGTGAAGTAACTCCTCGAGCATCTCCCTGTCCTTTTGAGGATCGCCGGTCCTGGGCCTTGTGCCCGCTATGGGCCTCGTTTCAATCCATCCGTCCTTAAGCCTCACCATGACCTCAGGGGATGAGCCCACAAGCACATAATCTCCCATGTCCAGGAAAAACATGTAGGGCGAGGGGTTTATGCGCCTCAGGTGCCTGTAAACCGATAGAGGATCCCTGGGGGATTCCACGGTGAAGATCTGGGCTAAGACCACCTGGATGGCCTCCCCATCGAGGATCATTTCCCTCGTCCTCTTTACAGCCTCACAGAACCCTTCCTTGGTGAAGGTAGAGAGGGGTTTGGAAGCGACCTTTCCTTCAGAAGGGGGAGAGAAGGATCTGGGGAGCTTTAAGGCCTTCTCTATCTCCCGGACAAACCCCTCCCCTTGGGTCGAAATGAGGTTGACCTCACCCTTCAGGTTGTCAAAGACGATGAGGTCTTCGACCTTAAGGAAGGCCATCTGAGGAACCTCCACCAGCTCCCTCTCCGGTAGGGGCACGGGTTCGAGGTGCGTTACCAGATCGTAGCTGAAATGGCCTACAAGTCCGCCCTCCAAGGGGGAGTCAGTGACTGAAGCCTCCCTCATCTTGTCCCGAAGATATCTCCTCAGTTCTTCCCAGGCCCGCCGATCTGCCTGATCAAACCTTGGACCTGGTTTCCCGAAGCCGATGATGGAGTATCGTCCCCAGTACCTTCCCTCCTCCAAGCTCTCCAAAAGCACATTGGCTCCAAGTTCCCTGAGGGCCAAAAAGACCGAAAGGGGCGTGAGGAGATCGGCCATGTCTTTTGCAACCAGGGTATCCTCCTTTCGGACTACCTCCATCTCTTCCCCCAAAAAGAAAGGGGTCGTGGATCCTTCAACCCACGACCCCCTGAAATGAAGGGCCGTGGGCACCTCCTTGGGTGCCACACGGCCCTTACCCTCGAGCCTAAAGGGGTGGACCGGTGGCACCCCTTCTGTGCCACCGCCACCAACCCCTGTTCATCTTCATCACCAGGGCCATCGACGTTTTCTTGTAGCCCATTCCCCTTCCTTTGTCAACGCGTTGTCGGGGCTCGAT
>CAYVAU010000036.1:0-14356 GCA_964448445.1 uncultured Thermodesulfobacteriota bacterium
CCCTTTCCCCTCCCTTAAGCATCCCGAACTCGGCGATGGTTCTACTCACCTTTTGTGCAAGCTCCATCCCCTTCAAGCAACCTCCTCAGTTCCTCGCCCTCCAGGACCTCCTTCTCCATCAACCTCTGGGCGGCAAGGTGCAAAAGGTCAATTCTTTCTGACAGGATCGCCTTAGCCTTCTGATAGGCCGCCTCAAGGATCTTCCTCACCTCGGCATCGATCCTTCGGGCCATATCCTCGCTGAATCCCTTGGGGAGGGAGGGTTCTGCTGCGGGCAGAAACATCGGCCGTTCCTCCCTCACGGCCACAAGGCCTATCTCCTCGCTCATCCCGTACTCCAGGACCATGCTTCGGGCCATATCGGTGGCCTTCACCAGGTCGTCATGGGCCCCGGTTGACACCTCGCCGAAGACCAGCTCCTCGGCGGCCCTGCCGGCCAGAAGGCAGGTGAGTTTGGCCATAAGCTCCCCCCTGGTCATCAGGTAGCGGTCCTCGGTGGGGCGCTGCAAGGTGTACCCCAGGGCGGCAATGCCCCTCGGGATGATGGACACCTTCTGGACGGGGTCTGCCCCGGGGAGGCATGAGGCCACCAGGGCGTGGCCTATCTCGTGATAGGCCACGATCTTGCGCTCCTTTTCGCTCATCACCCGGCTCTTCCTCTCCAGGCCCGTCAGCACCCTTTCGACTGCCTCCAAAAACTCCGCCATCCCCACCTGATCCTTCCCCCTGCGGGCGGCAAGCAGCGCCGCCTCATTGACCACGTTGGCAAGATCCGCCCCCACAAAGCCCGGCGTCATCGCCGCAAGGGCCTTGAAATCGACATCGGTGCCGATCTTCACCTTCCTGGCGTGGACCCTGAGGATCTCCTCCCTCCCCCTTATATCCGGCCTGTCCACAAGGATCTGTCTGTCGAACCTGCCGGGCCTAAGAAGCGCCGGGTCCAAGATCTCGGGGCGATTGGTGGCCGCAAGCACTATCAATCCCCTGCGGGGATCAAAGCCGTCCATCTCCACCAGGAGCTGATTCAGGGTCTGCTCCCTTTCGTCATGGCTCACCAGGGGGGTGATCCCACGGGCCTTCCCCAAGGCGTCCAGCTCGTCGATGAAGATGATCGAGGGGGCCTGCTGCTGGGCCCTCCTGAAGAGGTCCCTCACCCGGGCAGCCCCCACCCCGACGAAGAGCTCCACGAACTCGGACCCACTTATGCTGAAGAAGGGGACACCTGCCTCCCCCGCCACGGCCTTGGCCAGAAGGGTCTTCCCGCAGCCGGGGGGACCCACCAGCAGGACCCCCTTGGGGAGCTTCCCCCCGAGGCGGGTAAACCTCTCCGGGTTCCTAAGAAATTCCACTATCTCCCGCAACTCCTCCTTGGCCTCTTGGAGATCGGCCACATCCTCAAAGGTCACCTCCATGTCCCTCTGGGCGTAGATCCTCGCCCTGGAGCGGCCTATGGACATCACCTCCGGACCCCGCCCCATCCGCCTGAGGATGAATCCCCAGAAGGCCACAAGGAGCAACAGGGGGATGACCCAGCTCAGGAGCCCCTTCCAGAAGGTGTAGCGCTCCTTGCCCGAAAACCTCACCCCGTGGGCCATGAGATCCCTGACCAAGTCAGGATCGTCGACCTTCACGGTCACAAAATCCCCTTCCCTCTCGCCCTCCGGGCCTCTAAGTAGGGCCTTCCCCCTGATCTTCTCCTCGCTGATCTCCACCTCTATGACCTTCCCCCCCTCCAGCAGGGCCCTGAATTCGCTGTAGGGGATCTTCACCTCGCCCCTGGGCATAAAGCTCATCAGGACCAGTAGCCCCCACAGGCCGAGCAAAAAGAGCCAAATCCCCCATGGAGCCGCCTTCCTCTGGTTCATGCCCCCGATCCACCCTCCGTGAGGGCCCTCAAGGCCCTCTCATAGGCATCGTATACGTCCTTGGTGTAGAGGACGAACCTCACGAGCTCTATCTCGGGGTGATCCCTGAGGTAATCGATGACGGTCTTTAGGGCCACAGGGGCTGCCTCCTCCACCGGATATCCATAGGCCCCGGTGCTCAAGGAGGGGAAGGCGATCGAACGGATGCCGTGCTCGGAGGCGAGCTCCAGGCTTCTGCGATAGGCACTGGAGAGGAGCTCCGGGGCCCTGGGTCCATCTCGCCTGTAGACGGGGCCCACGGCATGGATCACGTACTTCGCCTTGAGCCTGTAACCCTTGGTTATCTTGGCATCACCGGTGGCACAGCCCCCAAGTTTCCTGCACTCCTCAAGCAGCTCCGGTCCCGCAGCCCGGTGGATGGCACCATCCACCCCGCCTCCCCCCAAAAGGGAGGGATTGGCGGCATTGACGATGGCATCGGTGTCCTGCTGGGTTATGTCGCCCTGAACGAGTTCAAGAGTAGACTGCCCAATCCTCACCTTCATCCCTGGACCTCCTTATGAAGATATTGATAGACCTTCTGAGCGAGCTTCGGCCCGAAACCGGGGACACCCAAAAGGTCCTCCATTTGCGCCTTCTTAAGCCCCTCAGGCCCACCCAGGCGTTCGAGCAGGACCCTCATCCTCTTCTCCCCCACCCCCGGTATCCTGAGGGACTCCCTCAGGGCCTCCTTTCGCCTGAGCCTCCGATGGTAAGATATGGCAAACCTATGGGCCTCATCCCTTATGGCCCTGAGCAGAAGGGACCATCCCCGCCCCTCCTTCAAGGGGACGGGATCCCTGGCCCCTGGCAGATAAACCCTGTCCTGCTGCCCTTCCCTGTCCTTGGCGACCGAAAGGCAATCTATCCCCTGAAGCCCCATCTCCCCAAGGACCCTGAGGGCCACCTTCAGGTGCCCCTTTCCCCCATCTATCAGCATCAAATCAGGATAGACACCCTCCTCCTTGGCCCTCTGGAGACGCCTCCTTAAAACCTCCTCCAGCATCCCGTAATCGTCTATCCCCTCCACCCCCCTTATCCTGAAACGCCTGTAGCCGTCCTTGTAGGGTTCCCCCTCAACGAAGACCACCATGGAACCCACGGCCCGCTGACCCCCTATGTTCGAGATGTCGAAGGCCTCAATACGCCTCGGATACCTCTGCAACCGAAACCGCCTCCTCAACTCCTCAAGCAAAGAGGCCTTATCCCCCCCTGACCTGACCTCCAGGTTCTCGAAGGCCATCCGCAGAAGCTCTCTTTCTCTCGGGTCCCGAGGGGGATGGATCTCGAGCCCCAGCCCCTCAAGCAACGAGAGGTCCTCAAGTTCAAAGGGAATGACCACCTCCGGGACCACCTTCGTCCTGCCGTAGTAACGGCTCAGGAACTCGGAGAGGATCTCCTGCTCGGGAAGGCCCGCATCCCTGAACTCGAAACTCCTGCCGCTTAAAAGCTTCCCACCCCTCACCGAAAGCAGGAAAAAGCGCACCCTGGAGCCGTCCCTCTGCATGGCCACTACATCCTTGTTGGCCCTATCCATGCTGACTATCTTCTGCCTCTCCAGGACCTTCCTCAGGGCGATGACCCTGTCCCTTAGGGCGGCTGCCTCTTCGAATCGCAAGGCCTCAGCCTCCTGATACATCCTGCGCTCAAGCTCCCGGACCACCTCCTCCCCTTCCCCCTCCAGGAACCTCTTCACCTGTTCCACCAGTCCCCGATAGAGCTCAACATCCACCTCGTTACAACACGGTCCGAGACACCTCCCCATCTGGTAGTTGATGCAGGGCCTTGAACGGTGCGAGAACTGGGAGTTGCTGCACTTCCTCAGGGGAAAGACGCGGTTTAAGACCTTCAGGGTCTCCTTCAGGGACTGTGCTGAGGGGAAGGGGCCAAAATAAAGGGCCCCGTCATCCTTGGGGCGCCTAACGACCGTGAGCCTGGGGAAGGGCTCTTTTGGGTCGAGGCGCAGAAGGGGATAGTTCTTGTCGTCGCGCAGCTTTATGTTGTAGCGGGGCTTGTGCTCCTTTATCAGCGCGTCTTCTAAAATCAGGGCCTCTTTTTCGTTTTCGGTGACTATGTGGTCGATCTCACTCACCTTTGAGAGCATGCGGGAGGTCTTCGTATCCTTTGGCCCGTGAAAGTAGGACCGGACGCGCTTCCTCAGGTCCTTGGCCTTTCCTATATAAAGGATCTCCCCCTTTTGGTCCTTGAAAAGATAAACGCCAGGGCGCGATGGCAGGGCCTCTACCTTCTCGAGCAACTCCATCTCACGGTTTTAGTTTAGGCAACCCGAAGGGGAGGGACAACTTCAAAGGGTCCTTTCTTCCACCACCGTGCCGCCCAATACCTCAAGGACCTCCTTGACGAAGGCCTCGGAATCCCCGCTGGGCCGTCTCTGGACCGCAGAGGCCTCCTCAAGCAGGACCAGTTCCACCTTGACCCTCTGACCAAGACAGGAACCGAAGACCCTCTCCAGGGTATCCCTTGCCTCCCGCTCCGAAAGGCGCTCAAGGGCAAAGGCTGAAGGGACCCCTATCCTCAGGCGGCCATCCTCGGCCTTGAGACACCGGGCCTGCGACAGGAAGGCCCCAAGGATGGGACTCTCGCCGCAGACGGCCTTAAGGAGGCCATCCCAGTCCAGATCGGGCCCCTCATCGACCTGCTGGGGATTGTCCTGAACGGAGGGCCTCTCCTCGGAGGCAGGGGCCTCCTGGAGACGCTTCAGAACCTCCTGGAGGGACAGCAGATCCCGCCAGTGGGCCATCTCCATGAGGGTGACTTCCAGGATCAACCGATCCAGGTCCCCCTTTCGCATCTGGGACTCGGCCCGAAGGCAAAGCTGGAGCCAGAAGCGGAGCTGGAAGGGATCCATATCCCCTTCGAACAGCAGGTCCCGTAGGTAGCCCATCAGTTCCCTCAGGAACTCTTCAAGGGGTACTCCGCGCTCGTAAAGGTCATCCACCACCGCTGCAGCCCCCCTGTAATCCCCCTCCCTCAGACGATCCACGACTTGCCTGAGCGCGGACCTGTCGGGTATGCCCAAGACCTCACGGACCATCTCCCCGTCGATGGGGGAACCGCCACTGTAGGCGGCAACCTGATCCAGCAGACTCTGGGCATCCCTCATGCTCCCTGAGGCCTTCTCCGCCAAAAGCCGCAGGGCCTCCTGGGTGGCCTCAATCCCCTCCGCCTCACAAATGTGCTCCAGGTGCCTGAGGATCACCTCCTTGGGGATCCTGCGGAACTCGAAGCGCTGACACCGGGAAAGGACCGTAAGGGGCACCTTCTGGGGCTCGGTGGTGGCAAAGATGAAGACCACATGCTCGGGGGGTTCCTCGAGGGTCTTAAGGAGGGCATTGAAGGCGCTGGTTGAGAGCATGTGGACCTCATCGATGATGTAGACCTTGTAGCGCAACTTGATGGGTTTGTAGGCGACCGTTTCGCGGAGTTCCCGGATGTTGTCCACACCCGTGTGAGATGCACCGTCTATCTCCAAGACATCCACCGCTGTGCCGTTGGTGATCTCAAGACAGGCCTCGCAGCTGTTGCAGGGGAAGGCGGTCGGCCCCTGGACACAATTCAAGGCCTTGGCAAATATCCTGGCCGTTGAGGTCTTTCCCACCCCCCGGGGGCCGGAAAAGAGATAGGCATGGGCGATCCTGCCCTTGAGGATCGCGTTCCTCAGGGTCTTCACAACCGGATCCTGCCCGAGGAGCTCCTCAAAGGATTGGGGACGCCACTTTCTCGCCAGGACAAGATAAGACATCGCATAAAAGAATTGGGGGAGGCTTCCCCCCTTGGGGTAACCACTGTCGATAGCCAGGCTTGCTGCGACACCAGCTGAGGTTACTACCGCTGCTCCCTTCCGGGCCTGACGGGGTTCATAACCCGCCGGTGCGCAGGGCCCGACTATCGACACTGATCACCAAAAGGACATGGCGGAGAGAGAGGGATTCGAACCCTCGGTGCCGCTTTTGGCGGCACGCACGATTTCCAGTCGTGCCCCTTCGGCCAGCTCGGGCATCTCTCCGCCCTGGCGGAGAGGGTGGGATTCGAACCCACGGTGCCGCTTTTGGCGGCACAGCCGATTTCGAGTCGGCCCCGTTACGACCACTTCGGTACCTCTCCGCCCCTCCTCAATCCCTTGAAGAAGCCCTGAATCAGCGCCTTCGCCCGCTCGGCCTCAATCCCCTCAACCACCTCGGGCCGGTGGTTGAGCTTGCCGTCTGTCAAGATACCATAAAGCGTTAAGGCCCCCGCCTTCTCATCCCGGACCCCAAAGACCAGCCTCCTCACCCTCGCCTGAACTATCGCCCCTGCACACATCACACAGGGCTCAACCGTCACATAAAGTTCAGCCTCCGGCAAACGCCAGTTCCCCATCCTCCGGGCCGCCTCCCTCAGGGCCAAAACCTCAGCATGGGCAGTGGGATCACAAAGCCCTATCGTCCGATTGTGGGCCTTCGCCACCACCTCATCGCCCCTGACAACCACAGCACCCACGGGGACCTCCCCCTCCCGCAAGGCCTTCTCGGCCTCCTGGAGGGCAAGCCTCATGAAGACCTCATAACGCCCCTTGTCCAAAGAACACCCCTTGGCGCGGCCAAGAGGATTCGAACCTCTGACCTAGGGATTCGTAGTCCCTCGCTCTATCCGGGCTGAGCTATGGCCGCACCCGAAAGATAATTAACACCGCACCAGACCATCGTCAAGGTCTTGTCGGGGCTCGATAGGTGCATGGGTATGGACATAGGTACCACCCTGGGGAAGGAGGGTTGGGGAGGGCAGAGGCTGCCCACCTCATCCTTGAGGTCTTTCGCAGGGCTCAGGTACCCTGGGATCGGGAAATCAAACCCCTCAGGGGATGGGAGGGCAGCCGTGGGCAAAGCATATCACGATTTAAGGAAAACCCTCAGGAGGACAAGGGAAGGCCCCCTTGAGGTGTTATTGTGGTTGAGGGGCCATGGGGTGAGGTGGAGGGTGAAGGTGAGGATGGATCTTGCCGAGTGGGTTCTGTGGACCTCCTCCGAAGAAGCAGAGGGAGTGGAAAGAAGCCCTGAAGAAACGCCAGGGCCTATAACCCTTCCAGGCAGAAGGGCCACTGGACCTCCCTGCGGACCTTGGCTCTGCTCTTGAGGATACCCCTTGTGGCGATCCCATAGCCCACTGGATGTCCCCGATAGAGGACCAGCTGCTGGCCCTTGCGCGCCTCCCGCAAGGGAAGGTCCTGGTGCTTCAGGAATCTCAGGAGATCGCGAGGGTCTTGAAGGTCGAGGAGATTCTTCTTCGCCCAGGGGGCCAGGAACTGGGCCCCCCAGGTTGTCAGGGTCGGGGGGTTGCCATCGGGTTTGGCGAAGGGAAGCCCGCGATGGGTGTACTTCAGAAAGCCCACCCCTTCGGCCTCGCGGGGATAGACCCTCAGTTCCTTGGCCCTCTCGTAGAGGAACTGCTCGAGGAACTCGTCGGGAATCCCGAAGTGATCCCTGAGCCCATCCAAGAACCCCCTCACTGTGGGATGCCAGCGATCAACCAGTGGGGGCGATTCCAATCTTGGGCGCTCCAGAGGGGGCTTCATCCCGGAAACCTTCCTCAGCCTGGCCACAAAAAACCCCTCTCCGGGACAGCGGTGAGGATAGATCCTCATGGCCCTCTCCATACCAGGGGCGAATTCCTCCTCCATAAATTCCCTGAGGCCTGGCCTTACGTCAAAGCCATCCCACCCTATCTCCTCCAGCTCCACGGGGTATTCCCTTATGGCCCTGGAGATGAGGGCCTCGTTCTCCAGGGGGACGATGGTACAGGTCGAATAAACCAGGATCCCTCCGGGCCTCAGGGCCTTTATGGCACTCACCATCAGGTTCCACTGGAGCCTGGACAGCTTCTCGGACCGCTTCATCCTCCACCACTTGAGCACCTCGGGGCAGTTCTTCAAGGTCCCCAGGCCGCTACAGGGAGGATCGAGTAGCACCCTGTCGAAGAACTCAAAATACAACCTCCCCAGGCGGTTTCCGTCAAGGATCGTGACCACCGTGTTTATGACCCCGCACTTCATGAGGTTATAGGAAAGGGAGGTGGAACGCCTCACCGAGGGATCGTTGGCCACAATGAGGCCCCGGTTCCCCATCATGGCTGCCATCTGGGTGGTCTTGGATCCGGGAGCCGCCGCGACATCAAGGACCAACTCCCCGGGTTGGGGATCGAGGGCCAAAGGAGGGACCATGGAGCTTGGATCCTGAATGTAGATATTGCCCAGATAATGAGAAAAGCTCCTCCCGATGGGGAAGGGCTCCTTCTGGACGAGATACCCATGGGGTATCTCGTCTATGGACCTTACCCCAAAGCCTTCCTCCTCCAGGAGCTTTATCGCCTTTTGGTCATCGCTCCTCAAGGTGTTCACCCTGAAGGAGGGCGGGGCGTGAGACCCCACCGTCGAGAGGAAGCTTAAGGCCTCCTCGGGGCCCAGAAGGCTTTGGAGGAATTTCACGAAGTCCTGAGGGATGGAGGACATCAGAAAAGCTTCATCTGGACCTTTTCCGGGACCTTGGGTTTCTCCTCCGCCTTCTGTTCGCCAAAGATTCTTATCTTACCATAAACCCCATCGTATCCCGGGGTGATCTCCAGTTCGCCTCGCCTGACCCTCATGATCCCCTCGTATATCCTGGGAGGGGCTATGCGGCGCAGTTCCTCAGGGGGGAGATCGAGCAGGATGGCGAATTCCGATCCCCCTTGCTCCACAAGCCTGAAATACTCCCTCTCGACGGCCTTGGATCCCTTCCCCACCCCCAGGGCCTCGGCGATGATCTCCTCCAGGGGGACCAGATGGATGGCGGGAATGGCACCCTGAGGGACGAAGCCCTCGGGTCTGTCGGCAAGTTCCTCAACCCGGTGCATGACCCCAACTGTGAGGGGTCTACCGCATTTGGGGCATTGGTAATTATGGGCCCTGGTCTCCTTGGGGGAAAAGAGGACGCCGCAGTTCCTGTGGCCATCATAGTGATATTTGCCCTCCTCGGGGAAGAACTCGATGGTGAAAAGGATTCCCCGGGGGTCCTTCTCCCTTATCACCCTTATGATCTCATCGTAGTTCATCTCGCAGCAAAACGCATTGGCCTCCCGGCCTATATGGCGGGGGGAGTGGGCATCGGAGTTGGAGATGAGGGTTATGCGGTCAAGGGCCGATATCCTCCAGTTCATCTGGGGGTTAGAGGAAAGGCCCGTCTCTATGGAATGGATGTTTTTTGCCTCCTCCTCGAAACATTCCTCAAGGGAATCGAACCCCGAGTTGGCACCAAAGACCGAATACCAAGGCGTCCAGGCATGGGCCGGGACCAGAAGGCAGCGCTCCGAACAGTCGAGGACCATCTTCACCAGGTCCTTCACCGGGAAGGTGAAGGTGGGACGACCGTCCTGGGAGAGGTTCCCGTAACGGGAAAGCATCGCGTTGATCTTCTCAACCGTCTCTATGTCCGGGGCGAAGATCAGGGTATGGATACGCCGGTTGGTCCTTTTGCCCTGGTCGAAGATGTTGCAGACCTCCGCTGTGAGCACAAACCCCACCGACTTTTCGCCTTCCTTAAGCCTGTAGATCCCGGGTTCGGCCTCCTGCAGTTTTTCCTTTATCTCGGCAAAGTAACCGGGATGGGTGAAGTCGCCCGTCCCCATGATGCTCAGCCCCTTTATCTTCGCCCAGCGGGCGATCTGGCCGAGGTTCATGTCGGGACTTGTGGCCCTGCTGAAGCGGCTGTGGATGTGGAAATCACAGAGAAAGTACTTCAAGCTCCGGAACCTCCTTCGGGGTTCGGGTCGACCTGACCAGCCACCTGCCCCCTTCCTTCTCAAGCTGCAGCTCCACCAGGCAAGGATCCCCCGAAGAGCAGGCTATAACCCCCTCTCCCTTAAGATCCCTGGCCTCGGCCCATCCCCATACGCGGGCCAAGGCCTTCCCATCCTCAAGGGCTATCTCCTCTCGCTCCACGTGAATCCTTATGTGTTCGTAATGGTTGAAAAGGCTCCCCAAGAACCCCCTGAGGGCGAAGTAATTCAGCCCCCTGAAGTCGCTGTAATGGGGCGAGATGAGTTCCATGAGCCTCGGGAGGTCCTCCCTCTCAATGGCCTCCTTTCCCTCCCTCAGCACCCTCCTTATGCGCTCCTCCTCCGAGCCCCTGCAGAGGTACCATATCCCAAGGGCCGAAAGGACAATGACGACCGCTACAAGCCTCCACCTCATCCCTTCCTCCCCTTCCACCACCGGCGGAGGCGCTCCCGGATCTCCCCCTCATAGCCCCGCCCCGAAGGGCTGTAATAGCCCCCTTGGAGGCCATCCGGGAGATATTGCTGCTCTACAAAGGCATCGGGGTAATCGTGGGGATAGAGATATCCCCTGCCGTATCCGAGTTCCCTCATCAGATGCGTAGGTGCATTCCTCAAATGGAGGGGGACGGGAACCGCCCCCTTCTCCTTCACCTCCCTCCTTGCCGCCTCCAGGGCCTTCATGGCGGAGTTGGACTTGGGGGCTGTGGCCAGGTAAACAGTGGCCTCGGCCAAGGCAAGCTCACCTTCGGGCTGGCCGAGGATCTGCAGGGCCTGAAGGGCCGCTATAGCCACCACCAGGGCCATGGGATCGGCCAGCCCTATATCTTCTGCAGCTGTAACCACCATCCTTCTGGCTATGTAAAGGGGATCCTCACCCCCTTCCAACATCCTGGCAAGCCAGTACAAGGCGGCGTCGGGGTCGCTCCCCCTTATGGACTTCTGGTATGCGCTTATGAGGTTGTAGTGCTCTTCCCCCTCCCGATCATAGAGGATCCTTCTTTGGGTCGCCTCCATGGCAAGCTCCGGGGTTACGGTCCCCTCCTCCCCCGAAAGGATCACCGATAGTTCAAGGGCATTGAGGGCCGCCCTCGCATCCCCCTGGGAGAGCCGTGCGATAAGTTTTAGGACATCATCGGGAACCCTTACCCTCAAGTTCCCCAGGCCCCGTTGCGGGTCGGAAAGGGCCCTTTTGAGGATCAAAAGGATCTCCTCCTCGCTTAACGCCCTCAGGGTAAAGACCCTAAGCCTTGAGGAGAGTGGAGGGATGATCCCGAAGGAGGGGTTCTGGGTGGTAGCCCCTATCAACACTATGGTCCCGTCTTCGACCCACGGAAGGAGCGCATCCTGCTGAGCACGGTTGAAGCGATGGATCTCGTCAAGGAATAGGATGGTGCGCTGTCCCCGCTTGAGCCTCTGCTGGGCATCCCTTATGACCTCCCTCACCTCCTTGACACCCCAGAGGACGGCGCTCCCGTACACGAAATGGGCCCCGAGGGCAGAAGCGAGGATCTGAGCGAGGGTCGTCTTGCCACTGCCCGGGGGCCCCCAGAGGATGAAGGAAAAGGGCTTCCCCGACTCGATCATGCGCCTCAAGACCTTTCCCGGTCCGATGAGATGCTCCTGCCCCACGAACTCCTCCAGGGTCCTCGGACGCATCCTGAAGGCCAGAGGTTCGGATTCCCTCCTGATCTCCTTTTCCCCCCGGGAGAAGAGATCCATCAGACCCTCTTGTAAAGGGAGTCCAGCCTCCTTAAGGCCTTGAGTTTTTCCGTGTAGCCCACCTTGGCCGCCCAGAGGCATTCCTTAAGGACCTCGATGGTCCTGTCGTAAAGCTCCCTGTCCACAGGATACGGCCTCCCGTCCTTTCCGCCGTGGGCGAAGCTAAAGCGGGCGGGATCCTTAAAGCTCGGGGGTTCACCGTAAAGAAGCTCGGCCAAAAGGCTCAGGGCCCTCAGGGACCTGGGACCAAGACCCCGGATCAGAAGCAGCTCCCCAAAATCCTCGGGGAGACGCTCGTAGGTCTTAAGCAGTATCGAACGGACCCTCTCGGGGGCCAGGTCCCCGGGGGTGAGGTCATGCCTTTGGGGGAGGTCGAGGTTTCCCGCGGGGCGGATCTCCTTTAGGATGAGCTCCGGATCCTGATGGGCCATATCCATTATCGCCTTCCGCGTACCCGAACTCTCCCGGGCCACAAGGTTCAGGGCCTCTCTGCGCTCATCACAGCAAACCGCCTTATGGGGCTCACAGCAGGGATCATCCAGCCCCTCGGAAAGCCAGTGGTACCTTCGGGCATAGCGATTACAGGGATTCATCCCCTGCTGGATCACACACCAGGTCCCCTCCCTGGTGAAGAAAAAGGTGTGATGGTAAAGGTCATAGCCATCCTGAAGGGCACAGCTGTCCACCTTGGCAACGAGACGGCTCATCCTGATTAGCGGGTCGGCCTCGATCCCATATCGGTCACCATAGTGAGCTATCTCCTGAGGGGTCTTTAAAGCGGCCCTGCCCTTGCCCCCCACGACAAATATGCCCAGCTCCCCTTCCCGTCCCCTTACGGCCTCCTTGAGGGCACCACAAACGGTGGTGGTGAGTCCGCTTGAATGCCAGTCAAAACCCAGAAGGCACCCCAGTGCCTGAAACCAAAAGGGATCCGAAAGCCTCCTCAACACCTCCTTTGGGCCAAATTCGAACACCAATACACGGAGGATCTCGCGCCCCAACCGGACCATTCTGTCAAAGAGCCACCTCGGGGCGCTCCCGTAATGGAGGGGCAGAAGGGCAACCGCTTTCCTCATCTCCCCCTTAAACCTCGTTCCTGAAGATAGCACTTCGTCAAGGGCCGGTAAAGGGAAGGGATCTTGACGGGTTCAGGGGCCCGTTGTCATATTTTGAGACCATGGAGAAGGACCTCGAAAGGCTCCAGGATACCATAGGTTACAAATTCTCAAACCATGCTTTGCTCATCGAGGCCTTAACGCACAAGTCCTGGGGCTCCCCCAACAACGAGAGGCTCGAGTTTCTGGGGGATTCGGTCCTCGAGCTCGCCATAAGCCACCTCCTCTATCAATCCCTCCCCGAGGCCACCGAGGGTGAGCTCTCCAAGATCCGTTCATGGCTCGTCAGTGAAGATTCCCTGGCCGAGATAGCCGGGAAGGTATCCTTAGGGGAATTTTTGCGCCTGGGAAAGGGAGAGAAGAACTCAGGAGGTCGGAGGAAACCCTCCATTTTGGCCTCGGCCCTTGAAGCCCTTCTGGCAGCAGTCTACCTGGACGGTGGTTTTGAGAAGGCCCTGGAGCTGGTACGGAGGCTCTTTGGCAGCCAGATCGGGAAGAAGGGCTGGAGGAACGAGGATTACAAAACACAGCTTCAGGAATACACTCAGGCCATCTTCAGGGAAGTACCCGTTTATCTGTTACTTTCCGAACAGGGCCCGGAACACTCGAAGACCTTTGAGGTCGCAGTCCTGGTGAGGGGAAAGATATGGGGGCGGGGAAAGGGCAAAAGCAAAAAGGAGGCCGAACAGAGGGCAGCCGAGGAGGCCCTGAGGATGATCCGCCATGACGGATAGGACCATCATACCCATCTTCATCCCCAACCTGGGCTGTCCGGGTCGGTGTGTCTTCTGCGATCAGAGGCGAACGACTGGTTCTGCCAGACGCACCCCTTCCCCTGAGGAGATAGGGGCAGAAATTGAAAAATGGCTCGCCCAAAGGATCCGAAAAAACAGGGGGATCGTTCAGGTCGCCTTCTACGGGGGGACCTTCACCGCCCTGCCCCTCCAAAGGCAAAGGGAACTCCTTGAGGCCACAAGGCCCTTCCTCAAAAGCCACCTGGTCGATTCGCTGCGGATCTCGACCCGCCCTGACACCATAACCCCCGAGGTCCTGGAGATCCTTGCCAGAGGGGGGGTGAGGACCGTAGAGCTCGGGGTGCAGTCGCTGGACCCCGAGGTCCTGAGGCTTAGCGGCAGGGATTACGGCCCAGAAGAGGTCAAAAGGGCAAGCCAATTGATCAAGGAGAGGGGGTTCGAGTTGGGGATCCAGATAATGGTAGGCCTTCCGGGGGATACCGCCGAGAGGTTCATGGAGACGGTAAAGGGGGTCATTGACCTTGGGCCGGATTTTGCCAGGATCTACCCGACATTGGTGATAAGGGGAACGGTCCTTGAAGAGTGGTTCCATTCGGGAAAGTACCGCCCCCTTGACCTCCCCGAGGCCATCGAGCTCTCCAAAAGGGCCACCTTGGCCCTTGAGGGGGCCGGGATACGGGTCATAAGGATAGGCCTCCAGCCCACAAGGGAGCTGCAGCAGTCCCTTGTGGCAGGACCTTACCATCCGGCCTTCGGACAGATGGTGAGGGGGGAGATCCTGCTTCAGAGGGCACGGGAGGCCTTAAAGGGAGTGAAGGGCCAGGTGACCCTCCTGATCAATCCCAGGGACATAGACCTCCTTTACGGGCATGGCCGCAGAAATTGGGAGAAACTGCGGGGAGAATTCCCGAAAGTTGGGATCTCGGTTGCCGCCGACCCGAAGATCAAACGGTGGAATGTGGGGATTGAGGTGGTTTAAGCTCGCTTTAGCGGTTCTGCTGTTTTTTGGCTGCATGCCAAAAAGGCACCTTCCCCCACCCCCCAGTCCCCCTGC
>CAYVAU010000037.1:0-4945 GCA_964448445.1 uncultured Thermodesulfobacteriota bacterium
TGTGATAAAAGACACATGGCTTCATACCCAATAAGGTCTCCTTTGTCAAGGGTTTTTGGGCTTTGGCATGGGTTGGGATGCTTGACACCCCCTTCCCCCTGGAGTAATTTCCCTTGACGTGATCGATCCCAAGCTCCTTGAGAAGGAAAACGTCTTCTATGAGGAGCACGATTCCAGTTATGGTGCCGTCTTCATCTACGAGGAGCACCTGGCCAGCATCCGTTCCCCCTATCAGCAGATAGACATCATCCGCACCAAGGAACACGGAAAGATGCTCTTCATCGACCACTACATGATGTTCACCGAAGACTCGGAGTTCGTCTATCACGAGATGATGGCCCATGTGCCCCTTGCTGCCCACCGCGAGGCCCAGCGGGTTTTGGTGATCGGAGGGGGAGACGGAGGGGTGGTCAGGGAGGTGTTGAAGTATCAGAGGGTGAAGAAGGTGACCCTTGTGGAGATAGACGAAACGGTCATTGAGGTATGCCGAAGGCACTTCCCCGAAATGACCGGGAGCCTGGAGGATCCCAGGGTCGAAGTGGTCATAGGGGATGGGGTCAAGTACGTGAAGGAAGTCCCTCCTGGCAGTTACGACGTAATAATTGTGGATTCCACCGACCCCTATGGGGTGGCCGAACTGCTGATAAGCCCCGAATTTTTCGAAGGTTGCAGGCGCACCCTGGGGGACTGCGGGCTTATGATCCAGCAGATGGCCTCCCCCTTCTTCACCCCCGATGTGTTCGTCAAGGGGTTCCACAATATGATGAGGGTCTTCCCCCATGTGGCCCCCGTGCTGGTTCCCGCCCCCTTTTATGTGAGCTCGGACTGGGCCCTTGGGCTTGCCTCCTCATCGGATAAGTTCTTCAAGAAAGAACTCCCCGAGGGGTGGTGGGAACCGCCGGGAAAGCTCAAGTATTACAACCCCGAGGTCCACAGGGCCTCCTTTGTCCTGCCAAATTTTGTGAAGGAGCTCATGGAGATGGCCTCGCGGACCCCGGTCCTCGAAAGGAAGCCTTGGCTTTGACTACCCATGGAGGCCCTTCTCCCTCAGGAACTCCAGGGCCTCCCTTATCTCCCCTTCGGTTGCCGGAGGATGTATCTCCAGGATCCTTATCGCCCTTTGGGGCAGAAGTTCTCTGACCATCTGGAAATCCACCTCCCCCTTGCCCGGGGGCTTGTGATCGTCAAGCCCCCTTGCGTCGTGGAGGTGGACCCCGAGTAGATCCGCCCGGTACCTCTCCAGCAGTTCCCTGTGTCTGATCACCCCGAGCCTCTCCAGCACGTGGGCATGGCCGGTATCGTGCCAGTACCCCAGGGGTGCCCCCCTGAACTCCTCAAGGATTAGCCCGATCTCATCGGCCAGGGGAAATTCATGTAGGTAGTAGCGATTCTCGATCCCCACCCTAATCCCAAGGACCTCTGCCCTCTTCAGGATGGGCTCAAGGGACTTAAGGATGTAATCCAGATGCTTCTGGGCCTTCTCGTTGCGTTCCCTGAGGAAATCCCCTAGGGCCTCTTCTGTGAGCTTGCTCTTGCGGTAAAGGTCGTAAGGGATCGGCTTTATCTGGGGAATGAAACCCAGATGCAGGACCACCACCTGCGCCTCAAGCTCGGAGGCCACCTCAAGGGTCCTTATGGTCCAGCGCACCGCCTCCCTTCGCTCCTCCGGATCATCGGAGGCGAGGTTGAAGGCATCCCCTGAGGCCTTCTCGGGGGGAAGGATGTCGGGCACGGGACAAAAGTTGTGGAGGCTCAAAACGCAGGGGTTCTTGGCCTTGAGCTTGGGCATCAGCTCCTTGAGGATCCTCCCGGTCACCCTGAAGTCGAGCTCCAGGGCCTCAAGCCCGATCTTCTCCAAGGGACCCAGGAGGTCCCCTGCGGCCTTCGCCCCGTTTTTCATGGCCCAAGCAGTGGATATGCCAGTCATTGTGCCTCTCCGAGCTCCCGGATCCAATGCTCAAGGTCCCTTAAGGCCCTCTCTACCAGTTTGGCCCTCCTTTCCCCTTTTTTCTTCGGGGGATCCTCAAGGGGCGGAAACAGCCCGAAGTTCACCCCCATTGGCTGATACTGGGGGGTATATTGGTTGGTTATGTGGCTTATTAAGGCCCCCAGGGCCGTTGTAGGTGGCGGCGCTACCAGGGGCAAGCCCCTGATCATCCTCGATACGTTTATCCCCGCCAGAAGCCCCGTGGCGGCCGACTCCACGTATCCCTCAACCCCCGTTATCTGTCCGGCAAAAAGTATCCTCGGCTCCCCCCTTAGCCTCAGGAACTCGTCCAGGAGCCTTGGGGCATCGATGAAGGCGTTGAGGTGGACGTTGCCATATCTCACAAATTCCGCCCTCTCCAGGCCCGGGATGAGCCTGAAGACGCGGTCCTGTTCCGGGTATTTGAGCTTGGTCTGAAAGCCCACCATGTTGTAGAGGGTACGTTCCCGGTTCTCGGGTCTAAGCTGTACCACCGCATAGGGTCTTCTGCCCGTATGCGGGTCCAGGAGGCCCACAGGCCTCAAGGGGCCAAAGGCCAGGGCATCGCGTCCCCTCTGGGCCATATCCTCGATGGGCATACATCCTTCATAAGGGACAACCTTTTCGAAGTCCCGAAAGGGCACCTTTTCTGCCCTGAGCAGCTCGTCCACAAAGCGATAATATTCCTCCTTCGTCATGGGACAGTTGATGTAATCGTCTCCCCCCTTGCCGTAGCGGGAACCGCGGAAGGCCTTCTCAAAGTCGATGGAATCCGCCGTCACTATGGGGCTTGTGGCATCGTAAAAATGGAGGTAGTCCCTCTCGGTCAGCCTCGCTATGGCTTCCATGAGGCCTTCTGAGGTGAGGGGGCCTGTGGCCAGGATGACATACCCTTCAGGAGGTATTTCGGTGACCTCCTCACGGATGATCTCTATATGGGGTATGGACTCGAGCCGCTCGGTAACCCTGCGGGAAAACTCCTCCCTGTCCACGGCCAGGGCTGTGCCCGCCGGGACCCGGCTCTTTAAGGCCTCCTGGATGATGATCGAATCGAGTCTCCTCATCTCCTCCTTCAGGAGCCCGTGGGCCGTGGTGAGTTCCATGGACTTGAGGGAATTGCTGCAGACAAGTTCCGCCAACTTGGGGGATCGATGGGCGGGGGAAAAACGCTTGGGTTTCATCTCATAGAGCGTTACCCCTATCCCCCTTTTTGCCAGCTGCCAAGCGGCCTCAGAACCTGCCAGTCCGCCCCCGATGACAATAACCCGCTCCACACCCCCAATTTATGGCCTGTTCAGGGGAACATCAAGCTGGGCGAGATCTGGAGAAGGGAATTTTCAGTCAAGTACTTCGAGCGGATCCGATACCTCCAGCTCGAGCATCCTCACCGAGGCCAGGATCCGCTTTGCATTCCGCCTCACAGCCTCAAGGTCCTCCTGATCGGCCAACTGAAGCAGTTTCTCAGCCTCCCGTCTCAGATTCTTGATGTTTTCGTCCATGGCCTTTAGGCGATCCATCGTCCCTTACTCCTTCTCCCTCAGATCTTTGAAACGCCGCGCCTTAACTTCATAGCGCGGCAGGGTACCACGCGGGCACACCTCGATCTTGAAATTGAGGTTCGTCTTGACCCTGAGCTCCCTGCGCAACCTCTCAAGGACCTGATTCTGATCGCCGGAGAAATCGGGCTTGAACTCAAGCCTCAAGGTGATCTCATCGACATCTCCCCTTTTTGTCACCACCGTCTCAAATTCATCAATTTGAGGAAAGAGCCTCACGACCTCCTCTATGGCCGAGGGCGAAAGGAGCACGCCCTTTACCTTCGTTATATCATCGGCCCTCCCCAGCACACCGCCTTCCAGGACCCTGAAGGTTCTCCCGCATTCACAGTTATAGTCGGCCCACTTGACCAGGTCCTTGGAGTCGAAACGGATGCAGGGCTTGCCGATCCTGTCAAGGGCCGTGATCACCATCTTTCCAACCCTGCCGGGCTCCTCAATGGGTTCCCCTGTCTCGGGATCCTCTATCTCCAACAGGAAAAATCCCTCGTTCACATGGAGCCCTCCCGGCTGCCTTGCGCATTCAAAACCCCATGCCCCGATCTCCGTGGCCCCAGCATGATCGTAGACCGGACAGCCCCATGCCTCCTGCATCCTCTGTTTGGTCGAGGGGATGCTCGCTCCAGGTTCACCGGCACAGGTTATGCGCTTTATCCCCAGCTCCTTGGGATCAATCCCCAACTTCTCCCTGGCCGTTGTTGCCATGCCCAGCACATATGTGGGGGTGGCCAGAAAGGCCGTACACTTCAGCTCCTTCATCTTCAGGATCCTGGCCTCGGTATCGAGCACCCCTCCCGGTACGACCTCACAGCCGATCTTTTCTGCGGCATAATGGGCAGCCCAGAAGGCCACAAAGACGTTGTAACCGAAGGGGAAAAAGACCCTGTCTGTGGGTCTGTACCCCTGGGCCCAGAGGACGTAGCACCAGCACTCCGTCCACCACTCCCAGTCCTGCCAGGTATCCCCCTGATATACGGGGAGGCCCGTGGTCCCGCTGGTCTGCCTGAAGACCACGATCTCCTCGGTCGGAACGGCCAGGATATCCCCGTAGGGGAAAGGCTCCTTAAGCTGTGATTCCCTGAGCATGGCCTTGTCCACCTTCGGGACCTTCCTTATATCGTCAAAGGACTTTATGTCCCCCGGCTCAAGCCCGGCTTCCCTGTAGAGGTTCCTGTAAAACGGAGAATGCTCATAGGCCCACTGAAGGACCCTTTTGAACTTTTTGAACTGCAGCTGCCTGAGCCTTTCCCCTGACATCGTCTCAAGCACCGGATTCCAGTACTCCCTCATTTCCCCCTCCGGAATCGCAATTTTTATTCTTTATACACCCTAACGGGGAAATTGTCCAGTACGTAAAGAGCCCCCACCCTTCGCTGGCAGGCCTCACTTCAGATGCTCACCGTCCCTGAGCTTCCTCTTTCGC
>CAYVAU010000037.1:5045-14144 GCA_964448445.1 uncultured Thermodesulfobacteriota bacterium
CTTCTACATCAGGAGAGAAAAAAGTAAACTCATTCAACTCATCATCAAGGAATTGGTGGTCTTTGAGGATAGGGTCAAGGTCAGTTTCTGAATCCCAGAATTAGCCTTATCTATCCAAAACCATCAAGGTTTGTGTGAGCTTACAAAATGGCTCCCCGGGCAGGACTCGAACCTGCAACCTACGGGTTAACAGCCCGCCGCTCTGCCGGTTGAGCTACCGGGGAACCCATCAGCAAAATTTATACAAAGACCCCCCAAAAGGCAATACCTCAATTGCCCCAAAGGGGCCTTTCTGCTATCCTGGCCCAGATGCTGATCCTTTGCCACCACACAGGGGAACCTTACGGACTTTTGGGGCCACAGCTTGCCGCAACCTTCCTCACTAAAAAGCTGAAGATCCCCACAGTGGTCCTCGGCATAACCAGGGACTTCGACAGGCAGAAGCTCATCGAGTTCGTGAAGGAACATTACAAAGATCAGCCCCTGACCATCTGCTTCTCCCACCTCTGTGGGAGGCCCGATCTCCTGGAGCTGATCAAGGCCTTCAAGGACCTGGGGTTTCGCACGGTGCTTGGAGGCCCCCAGGCCCAGAGGGATTTCGAAGGAGAACCCCGCAAGGCGCAATTTCCGTGGAGGTTTCAGGGATTATCGGATCGCCTGGACCTCGCTTACAGCGGCCCGGTGGATGCCCTGAATCTGGACCTGCTTTTTGAGCAGGAGGGAAACATCTGCCATCCCTGGCACAGGGAGATCTTCACCGAGGTGGACTGGGGGAACCTGCTCATGTTTTCTGATCGCCCCCAAAACCTCACCATAAAGGTGGCCCAGGTTCTAAGGGGAGTGGGCTGTCCATATGCCATGAGAAAGAAACACATCCGGGTGGATCCCCCCTCGGCCCTTCCTGGTTGCCCCGGGATCCACCTTGAGGTTCAGGGATGTAGTTTCTGCGATGTGGCGTGGGATAAAGGCTTTGCGGGCTATCTCAGCGATGAGGCGGTCCTCTCCCAGATCGATGCCCTTCCGGAGCAGGCCGGAAGGAAAATCCCCTTTGAGCTCATCGATGAATACCCTATCCGTTACCTCCCCAGGCTCATTGAGCTTCTGGACTCTGAAAACATCGCCATCTCGCAGATAAACCTCGTTCTTCGGTCAGATGATATCCTGAAGAACAGGGAAATCCTGGAAAAGGTCCTGTCAGAACTCGATGGCAGGGGTATCCGGGTGCTCTTCTCCTCCATAGGCTTTGAATCCTTCAGCTCGAAGATCCTCAAGAACCTCAACAAGGGCATAACTCCCGAAGAAAGCCTCGAATCCATAAGGATACTGAGACACCTTAAAGGGAAATTCCCCAACACCCTCCTTTACCGCAGGGATGAAGGGGGGCTTCACGGCTTCATCCACCCCACCCCTTGGGACGATCACGAAACCCAGTTCGAACTCAACCGGGCAATAGGCACCTATCGGCTCTTTGAGGACATCCTGCCTCCCCATAGCACCCCCCTTATCATCCACCACGGATCAGCCCTCGCCCACTGGATAAGGACCCTGGAAGAAAGAACGGGGGTGAAGTTTAAGCGGTGTTGGACGTGGATCGAGTGGTGGGAGCCCGAGAGAGCACAATGAGGAGTCTTTCGCCTTTCAATCCGATCCCCATGGCCTCAAACTCCTCACCGGCCGGGACCGGCTCGTTGAAGGCGCATCTTATGTAGTTTCTGGAAAGACCGCGGAATTCCCCGTCCTTCTGGCCTTCGGAAAGCACCATCAATTTCCTGCCTATGAACCCGCTGTAAAAATCAATGCGCTTCCTCTGGCCCAGCTCCCTCAGGATTCTCACCCTCCTCACCTTTTCCGAATCGCGGACCTGTTCGGGAAAGGAGGAAGCGGGGGTACCGGGTCTCCGGGAAAAGGGGAACACATGAAGATAGGAGAAGGGCTGGGATTGAACGAACCTCACCGTCTCCCAAAACTCCTCCTCGCCCTCGCCGGGAAATCCGGCGATTAAGTCGGCCCCAAGGGCGATCCCGGGAACCCCTTCCTTGAGCCGCTCCATTAAGCGCCATAGGTCCCCGGATCTGTAGGGTCTGCCCATCATCTCCAGGATCCTCGAGGAGGCACTCTGGATGGGAAGGTGCAGGTGAGGGCAGAGCTTTTCAGATGTCCGCAGAAGTTCGATGAGTCCGTCCGACACCTCATGGGGTTCGATCGAGCTCAACCTTATCCTAGGGGGAGTCTTCTTCTGCTCAAGCTCCTGAAGGAGCCACAGGAGGTCCATTCCGGCTCCAAGGTCCTGTCCCCATTTTCCAAGGTGAATCCCACAGAGCACCACCTCCTTAACCCCCGCACTGCTATAAAGCTCCATGGCACAGAAGATGGCCTCGGGATCAAGGCTCCTGGGCCTCCCCCTAACCCGGGGGACCACGCAGTAGGTGCAATTGGAATCACATCCGTCCTGGATCTTGAGGAAGGCCCTAGTGCGCTCCCGAGGAAGGGGGAAGGGCATCTTCGGGTAGTGGGAGCGATCAAGGGGGCCAACTTCTTTTATCCTTTCGCCGGAAAGGAACCTCCTCACGATTTCCCCAATTCTGGCCTTCTCCTGATTCCCCAGGACCCCATCCGCTCCGTGGGAGAGGGGTGTGTCGGGGGAAAGCTGCGGCCAGCATCCTGCCACCAGGACCCTTTTCCCCAAGCGTTTGAACCTGTGGAGGGCCTTCCTCGCATCGGCTTCGGCCCGGTGGGTCACAATGCATGTGTTTATTATCACGAGGTCGGCCTCCTTGGGCCTGACCACCCGGAAGCCCTCCAGTTCCAGCAGGTGGCCAATCGATTCGCCTTCGAACTGGTTGACCTTACATCCCAGATTCAGGATCCCGACCTTTATCACAGGACCTCCTCTATCCATCCTCCTCCAAGGACCCTTTCCCCCTGATAGAGCACGAGGGCCTGACCCGGGGTTATGGCCCGCTGGGGTTCGGAGAATTCACAGAGAAGGCTTTCGCCCTCCATCCAGGCCCTGCAGGGGGCAGCCTGGTGTCTGTAGCGTATCTGCCCCTCTGCCGAAATGACCTCCTTGGGGGCCTCCCCGCTTATCCAGTTCACCCCCCTTGCCCTGAGGCGCCTTCTGTAGAGGTCCTCCTCCCTGCCAACGACGATCTCGTTCCCCCGGATCCCGACCACATAATAGGGCTTTTCAGACCTTATCCCCAGGCCGTGCCTTTGTCCTACCGTAAACCGGTGGACACCGCTGTGCCAGCCGAGCACCCTCCCCTTCAGGTCCACTATCGGCCCTGGTTTGACGTTTCGTCCCAGACGGTCCTCGATGAACCTGCGGTAATCCCCCTTGATGAAACAGATCTCGCGGCTTTCCACTGGGGCCTTCATCCCATGAGCCTCTGCGATCCTTCTGACCTCCTCCTTGGTCATCTCCCCCAGAGGGAAAAGGACCCCCTGGAGGTGTTTCTGAGTGAGCCTCCATAAAAAATAAGACTGATCCCGCCTCCTGTCCCTACCCCTCAGGAGGGCCCACTTTCCCCCGATTGGGGCCTTCCTGACGTAATGTCCGGTGGCAAAGGCGTCGGCTCCAAGGCGTCTGGCCTCCTCCTTCATGAGGGAGAACTTCACCAGTTCGTTACAGAGCACACAGGGGTTGGGGGTCTTCCCCAAAAGGTAACCCTTCAGAAATGGCTCAACCACGAGCTCCTCAAAGGGGGCCCGCAGGTCCAGCACAATATGGGGAATGCCCAGGATCTCGGCTGCCTGGCGCGATGCCTCAATCCCCCCGGTATCCTCTGAAACCCGCATGAAGACCCCTATGACCTCGTGTCCCTGCTGCTTGAGGAGGAGGGCAGAGGTGAAGCTGTCGATTCCTCCGCTTAGGGCGACGGCCACCCTCAAGGCTTCCATCCCTCGTACAGCACACATACCCCGAGGGTGAGGTCTCTTGCTGAAGGTTCGCAAAACCCCACTTTCCGCATCTGCCTGAGGACCTCTTCCTTGGAGGGAAAGGCCATAATGGAGTCGTAAAGATAGCGGTAGGCAACTGGGTCCCCTGTGAGGAGTCTGCCGATTGCTGGAAGGAACCGGGAAAGGTAAAGGCGGTAGAGGGGGGCAAAGAGGGGATTTTTGGGCATGCCGAATTCAAGGATCACGGCCTTGCCGCCGGACTTAAGGACTCGGTACATCTCCCCAAGTCCCTTCCTGATGTCGACCAGGTTCCTGAGCCCGAAGGCCATCATCACCCCCCAAAAGGTCTCATCCCTGAAGGGGAGCTCAAGGGCATTGCCGCAGATGACCCTTATGCCGTCTACCCCCTTTCTGAGACCCACCCTGAGCATGGGAAGGCTGAAGTCAAGGGCGTAGACCACGGGGCCGAACCTTCTGCGATATTCGGCACTTAGGGCCAAGGTCCCGGCACAGAGGTCAAGGACCGGCTGCCTCCTCCCCAGGGCAAGGACCGTCCTTTTGCGCCAGAGCCTGTCGAGGCCAAAGCTCAAAAGCGCATTGGCCAAGTCGTAGCGCCGGGCTATCCTGCCAAATCCCTCCCTGACAAACCTCTCCTTGTCCACGTCAGCTATCGGGCCCCGCCTCGGCCAAAAGGTGCCGCAAATGAAGGCACATCCTGGGGATATCGATCTTCATCGGGCACCGGAGTTTACAGCGCCCGCATGTAAGGCAACTGTAAGCCAGAGGGGCTGCCTCCTTCAGCCCATCGGTTATGAAGGCCGTCCAGATGGCCCCTATCCCGCCAAAGTACCTGGAACCAAATCTGCCTGCCACGAGCCTAAAGACCGGACATTCGTAAAGGCATCCCCCGCAGCGGAGACAATAAAGGGCCTCCCTGAAGATGGGATCGCGGGCCAGGCGGCTCCTGCCGTTGTCCAGAAAGACCACATATACCTCCCCCGGGCCGTGGGCGCCGTAAGTGGTGACCTTCTCGATGTCGCCGGTCTTTGAGGGACTGGATATAAGGCTCAGGTAGGCGGGCATCGCATAGTTGGCAAACCGCCAGGTGACCTCTGCCACCTTCATGGCATCCGAGAGGCTGGGGACGATTTTTTCTATTCCCACAAGGGTGATGTGCACCGGGGGGAGGCCGCTTGCAAGGCGCACATTGCCCTCGTTTTCTATCTGGATGATGGTCCCCGTCTGGGCGGATATGACATTGGCACCGGTAATGCCCACATGGGCCTCGAAGAACTTCCGCCTCAAAAACTCCCTTACAGCCTTAACCTCCTCCGATATCTCCGGGGGGACCTCCTCCCCTAGGTACTCGGACAACCGCCTGGAGACCTCCTCCCGGGTCATGTGGATGGCAGGCGACAGGATGTGCATCGGCCTCTGGTTCGTTATCTGGATCAGGAATTCCCCAAGGTCGGTCTCATAGACCTCGTGTCCCCTATCCTGCAGGTATTCGCGGAGGCCGATCTCTTCGGCCGTGAGGCTCTTCCCCTTGACGATCACCCTGTTGTGCTTGCAGAGGGAATGGATGATTTCACAGGCTTCCTCTCCCGTCCTGGCCAAAAAGGTCTTAATATGGTTTTTCTCAAACTGTCTCCTTGCCTCCTCAAGGAGTGAATCGATCTCCGATATGGCTCTCTCCTTTATCAGGCGCACCTCTTCGGCAAGCTCCACCGTATGGGGGAAGCGCTCAAGGGCCTCCTGCAGGTTCCGCCTGTAGCTCTCTGAGGCCCTCTGAAGGGCGAGGGCAATCCTCCCGTCCCTTAAGGCCTCTTTCAGCCTCCTCTTGTACTCCTTCAGTCGCAAGGTTCCGCCCTAAAGACGAACTCGCTGAGGTCCACAACCCGCACCTTCCTTCCCAGGGCCTTTACCCCCTCTTGGAGCTTGATGAGGCAACCCGGACACGAGGTGACGACCACCTCAGCCCCCGTTGAGAGGAGCTCATAAGCCCTCCGTTTGGCGAGCTCGAAACTAAGCTGCGGGAAGATGAGCTCGAATCCTCCACCACCTCCGCAGCAGTTCGCCCATTCGCGGCTGCTCTCTGCCTCAAGCAACTCCACACCCTCGATACCCCTTAGGATCTCCCTTGGCTCGTCCACCACCCCAAGGTAACGGGCAAGGATACAGGGGTCGTGGTAGACGACCTTCTGAGGGACCCTGAGCCTCCGCTTCCTCCGTCTGTGCCTCAGGTAAAAGACCGGAAAGGGTTGAACCCTGGGGCCAAGCCCCATCAATTCCTTAAGGGCATAGGTACAGGAAGGGACCATCCCCACGATCTCCTCCGATCGGAGCAGGACCTCGCGGACGGCCTCAATTCTTTCCTCGAAGTCCTTCCGGTATCCGCAGAAGAAAAGGGGAACCCCACAGCACGGCTCCTCCTCACCCAGATAGGCCACCTCAACCCCCTCCTGTCTGAGCAACAGCACGGCATCCCTCAAGGGATTCCTCTTCCCCCAGGTGAAGAACTTCCCCGCTCCAAGCACTTTCCCCCATATCCTCCATGACCCATCCCAGTCCAAACCGAGGGAATCCGCAAACCGGGCCAAAGAAAGGAATCCCCCCGTCATTTCCAAGTATTGATAGCCACAGCCGGAAAAAAAGAGCCTCCTACCCCTCTTTGGCAACCCCAGTCCCCTGGCCCATCGAGCCCTGTTGAGCCCGAGGAGGTTTCCCCTCTTTAGGATGTTGTGCCTTATTAAGGCCGCAGCCTCTGGAACTGGGTTCAGTAATCCCATATCTTCTGATCCACACCGAAGATCTTGGCTATGAGGGCCGTCCTCACCCACATGCCGTTTCTCACCTGGCGCCAGTAAATGGCCCTTCGGTCCCGATCGACCTCCGGAGGCAATTCCTGACGCCTGGGAAGGGGGTGCATGATTATGGCATTTGGCTTGAGGATCTTCAAGTACTCGGGCTTGAAGTGGTAGCGGGAATAGTCAACCTTGCCGGATTCCCCTTCTCTGTCGTATTCGTCCTGGATCCTGGTCATATAGACCACGTCCACAAGGGGGATGACCTCCCGGAGATCATCGTGTTCCTCGAAGGGCACGCCCCGTTCGCGCAGGTACTGCTTAAGGTCCTCCCCCATCCTCAGCTCGGGGGGCGAGACGAAGTAAAGCTTAACGCTCCTGTAATTCTTCATCAGGTAAGCCAGTGACCTCACTGTCCTCCCCCTTTTCAGATCCCCCACCAGGGCTATGTGCCTTCCGTCGATCCCCCCCTGATCCTCGAAGCTGCGGTATATGGTGTAGATGTCGAGCAGAGCCTGGGTCGGGTGCTGATCGGGACCGCTTCCGGCATTTATTATGGGGACGGGTCTCCCCGTGTGGTTGAGCAGAAAGGCCATCTTTTCGGCAAACTGGGGCTGGGGGTGGCGCATGATGATAAGGTCAAAGTAGCTGGAAAAGGTCCTGACGGAATCCTCGGGGCTTTCCCCCTTCATCTCCGAAGAGGTGGTGGGATCGCGTACCTCAGCCCATTGCATCCCCAGGATCTGGCAGGCCGAAACGAAGGAGAGAAAGGTGCGGGTTGAGGGCTGCACAAAATAAAGCATGGCCCTTTTGCCCTGAAGCAACCCCATGAGGAAGCGCGTCCCCTCGTTGCTTTTGGCGATCTGGCGAATGCGGGTGGTGAGGTTGCACAGGTCGTCCAGGAACTCCCTGTCGAACTGCTGGGCCAAAATGACGTGATATATCCTACCATTCCTCATAAAATGGGATTTTTTTTCGCTTCCCCTGAGGTTTTTGAAGGTTTCCCAGTCCATCCCGCTCACCTCCTCACGGGTAATTCGATGATGAAGCGGGTCCCGTGAGGGACGTTGTCCCTCACGCGGATGAAGCCATCGTGATCGGCCACAATAGTACTGACAATGGCTAACCCCAGCCCCCTGCCGTCTCCTTTGGTGGAAAAATAGGGCTCAAAGAGCCTCGATTTCAGCTCGTCCGGGATGCCGCAGCCGTCATCGCGGACCTCAATGGTCGCCATCTGGAGACTGGGGTTGTAGCGGGTCTCCACCTCCACCGTCCCCTGGCCGTTTAGGGCATCGACGGCGTTGTCCAGCAGATTTATCAGCACGCGCCTCATGGCCTCGCGATCGACCTTGAACCGGGGGAGGTTTGGATCGGGGATAAACCTGAACTCCACCCCCGGATGGGCTTCGCGGTAAAGGATGACGCTTTCGCGGATTATGGCATTCAGGTCATCCAGTTTCGGCACCACGGCAGGCATTCGGGCGAACTGGCTGAACTCATTGACCATCCTCTTCAGTTCCTTCACCTGGCGGATGATCGTCTGGGTACACTCCTCAAACACCTCCTCCTTCAATCTGTCCCGGTAGCGGCGCCATATCCTTTCGGCAGAAAGCTGGATGGGCGTGAGGGGATTCTTTATCTCGTGGGCGATCCTTCTGGCCACGTCCTTCCAGGCGGCAAGCCTCTGCATCTTCACAAGCTGGGTCATATCGTCAAAGACCACCACCATCCCCAGGTAATCGCCCTGCTGATCCCTCATGGCATTGAGGCTTATCTTGAGGGTCATGACCTTGCCGTCAAGGGATACTTCGGTCTGCCTCTCGACCCTCCGGCTCCCCCTGCGGTTCATCTCCCTTATAAGGTCCCTGGCCACCTTGAGGAAGTCAGGCTTAAGCACCTCCCTGTAATACTTCCCGACCGATTCCTCGGCCTTCACCTCCAGGATTTCCTCGGCACGGCGGTTGAGGGTCGTGATCCTGCCCTTTTTGTCGAAGGAGATGACCCCTGCTGAGACGTTCTCAAGGACAACCTCTATGTACCTGCGCCTCTCCTCCAGGGCCTGCTGGGTCCTCTTGAGGTCGGCGGTCATCTTGTTGAAGGCCTCAATGAGGGCACCAATTTCGTCCCCGGAGGTGACCTCCAGTTGAAAGTCCAGATCCCCCTCGGCAACCCTACGCGTCCCCTCAAGCAGGTTTCCCACCGGCTGGGTTATGTCCTTGGCTATCTTGAGGCCGAGCCATATTGCCCAGAATATGATCAAAAGCGTTACCGTCGAGAGCAGAAGGAGATAGTTGAAGGTTATGGGTCTTTTCATGAGCTCGGAACGCCGGTACTCAAGATAGGCCCTGGAGATGGTCTCCATCTTGGACAGGATCCCCTCGGGGATCCAGTACCC
>CAYVAU010000038.1:0-14035 GCA_964448445.1 uncultured Thermodesulfobacteriota bacterium
TATTTGGGCTCGGACCTCTGCCTCCTGCAGGAGGCAGAGGTCCGAGCCCAAATACCTCATCTGCAATGCCGATGAGGGCGATCCCGGAGCCTTCATGGATAGGGTGGTCCTTGAGAGCGATCCCCATTCCGTCATCGAGGGGATGATAATAGCGGCTTATGCCATCGGAGCGGCTAAGGGCTTCATTTACACGAGGATGGAGTACCCCCTGGTCATCGAGAGGCTGCAGAAGGCCTTGGAGCAGGCGCGGGCTTATGGTCTTCTGGGGGAGGACATCTTCGGTTCGGGCTTCTCCTTCGATATAGAAGTGATCCGGGGGGCCGGGGCCTTCATCTGCGGGGAAGAGACCGCCATGATCGCCTCCATAGAGGGCAGAAGGGGCATGCCCAGGCACAGGCCCCCGTATCCCGTGAAGTACGGACTTTGGGGAAAGCCCACCGTGGTCAACAACGTGAAGACCCTGGCGCTGGTTACCAGGATCATGGAGATGGGACCCGAGAAATTCAGGGAGATCGGTACACAATCCAGTCCGGGGACGGCGGTCTTCGCCCTTGCAGGCAAGGTCAAACAAATAGGCCTCTGCGAGGTCCCCATGGGGACGACCTTGAGGCAGGTGATCTTTGAAGTGGGAGGGGGAGTCCCCGAGGGTAAGGAGTTCAAGGCGGTACAGATAGGGGGACCTGCTGGAGGATGCGTGGGAAAGGAGGCCCTCGATCTGCCGGTGGATTTCGACAGCTTTCGGGCCGCCGGGGCCATCATGGGCTCAGGAGGGATGATAGTCCTTGACAATTCCAACTGCATGGTGGAGACGGCCAGGTTTTTCCTGGATTTCCTCTCCAAGGAGGATTGTGGTAAATGCAGCTTCGGCCGCCTGGGGATAAAGCAGCTGCTGATGATCCTGGAAGACATCACCGCGGGGAGGGGAAAGGAGGGGGACATTGAGCTGCTGGAAGGTCTCTGTGAGGATCTCCTTCAGGGATGCCTCTGCAACCTCGGCCGAACTGCCCCCAATCCCGTCCTCACCACCCTGAGGTACTTCCGTTCCGAATACGAAGCCCATATAAAGGAAAGGCGTTGTCCTGCATTGGTCTGCAGGGACCTGATCGCCTACTTCATCGTCCCCGAGAGGTGTGAGAGGGGGTGCGATCATTGTGTGCTGACATGTCCCACTGAGGCCATCGTAACGGACGAAAGGACCAGGAAGAAAAGGATCCTCCAGGATAAATGCGTAAAGTGCGGGACCTGTCTCGAGGTATGTCCCCCCGAGTACAGTGCTGTGATAAAGGTCTCGCCTCCGGAGAAGGTGAAGGAGCTCGAAGGTCGTGAAGCGTGAATACGTCGATATAACGATAGACGGCCGGGAGATCAGGGCCCCACGGGGGGAGAAGATCCTCTGGGTTGCCCTGGAAAACGGCATAGAGATCCCCCACCTTTGCGCCTTGAAGGGGCAAGACCCTCCTTGGGGGGGATGTAGACTCTGCTGGGTGGAGGTGGAGGGGAGGGGATTGGTCACAGCGTGCACGGAACCGGTCAGACAGGGAATGGTGGTCCACACGGACACGCCCTCGGTGAGGAGGCTACAGAGGAGGGCCCTCGAACTCCTTTTGGCGGATCATCCCATGGATTGCAAGAACTGCCCCAAACGGGACCGTTGTGAGCTCCTTAAGTGGATGCGCTTCCTCAAGGTAAAGGTGCCCAAGGACTTGAGGCCCTTCCCGGAAAAGCAATACCCTGTGGACAGGAGCCATCCCGTTTTGAACTTTGATCCCAACAAGTGTATTCTTTGTGGGCGCTGTGTGTGGATCGCCAAGGAGGTCATAGGGTGTGGGGTCTTTGACTTCGCTTGGAGGGGTTATGACATCAGGGTTTCGACCTTTATGGGGAAGCCTTTAAAGGATACCAATTGTAATGGATGTCTCAAGTGTGCGGAGGTGTGTCCCGTTGGTGCCCTTTGGGGAGAATAAAAGGAGCACTTGGGAAGAGGCCCTTGATCTGGCCTTCGATCTTGCCAAGGAGAAGCTTTCGGAGCTTGACCCGTTGGGGATCGCTCAAAGGGCAGGGGTTTTGTGGATCGAAGAGCAAAGGGCCTTCGAAGTCCCCTTCTTCGGCAGGGCCTTCAAGGTCTTCTATCCCCAGGGGGAGGTATACGATCAAGGGGGCCGCCGGACCCATAGGTTGAGGGAGGTCCTCATCCTCCATTATCTGGTAAGGGCCAGGGGAACGGAACCCAAGGGCAGGTGGGTGGATTTCAGGAAGCTGCCGGGAGGGGCGGCTTATTATCCCGTATTCTGGGGAAGGATAATCAGTCCCTTGCTCAGGCTTTTCGGCGACAGCCCCAAAACCCTGAAGGAAATCGTTCCCCTTTTGGAAGGGCGGTCCCTGGAAATGGGGGACGGTGCCCTTGCCCTTAGGGCCTTTCCGAAGGTGGAAATCGTTTTTGGAATTTGGGGCAAAAGGGACGATTTCCCTCCGGAAGGGTTTGTGCTTTTTGATCCCACCATCGTGGATTACCTTTCGACTGAGGATACCATATGGGTTTGTCATGAGGCCTTATCGCTCCTTAGGGCCTTCTCCCTTTGAGATAACCGCCATAGGAAGCCTCCCCCACGAGGATCCACGGGAAGCCTGTAGGTTCGTGCTCGATCACCTTAGGGTCCTCCCCCACTGGCCTCAACTTCCCCGGAGGGATCCCAACGAAGACATGATTCGCCAATTCTCAGAGGGGATGCCCGGATTGAAAGAGGATGCAAAGGGCCTCTGGGTTGAGTTCGAGGGGGCAGAAGAGCAGTGGCAGCACTTCTTCGAAGCAGTTGAGAGGGAAGAAATTGAGGCCTTCGGGATAAGTCCCGAGAGGGCAGGGGGTTTTTACGCCTTTCTGGAGATGATCGCTGACTTCAGGCCGCCCTTCCTCAAGGGACAAGTTACCGGTCCTGTGACCATGGGTTTTTGCCTGAAGGATCGCGAGGGGCGCTTTGCCTTCTACAACGATGAGTTGAGGGAAATGATAATAAGGGTGCTGAACCTTAAGGCCAAGTGGCAGGTAAAGAGGTTCAAGGAAAGGCTCCCCGAGGCGCAGGTGGTGATCTTCTTCGACGAACCCGCCCTTGCCGGTTACGGAACGCCCCAGATGTCCGTTGGGAGGGGGGTGATCCTGGAGACCATGAGGCGGTGCCTCGAAGGGATCGAGGCATTGTGTGGAATCCACGTCTGTGCCAACACCGACTGGCCCTTGGTCTTGGAGGCGGGCTTTGACATCGTGAGCTTTGACGCCTACAGCTATTCGGAATCCTTCCTGCTGTGGCAAGACCAAATCGGGGAATTCCTCCATTCTGGAGGTATTATCGCCTGGGGAGTGGTGCCAACCCAAAGGGAGGCCCTCCTTGAGGAGTCCGTTTCCGGGCTCATCAGACGCCTTGAGGGGTACTTCAACATCCTCATCAAAGGAGGGGTGAAGGAGGACCTCCTTAGGCAGGCCCTCATAACCCCCAGTTGTGGGATAGGGACCCTTGGGATAAAAGAAGCCGAGAAGGTTTATAAGCTCCTCAAGGGAATGGAGAGGGCCTGGCCGTTTTAAAAGCTTGACGCCGACCGAGAAAGCGAAGTAGGATTTTCAAAACAAGGGGGAGGGGGTGGAAATCCTTCTGCGGGATTTTTCCTTCATCCTTGTCTTTTCTGTCCTCGCGATAATCTTGGCCATTATCATATTCGTTATCCCTCTATTTCTGGCCCCCCGTAGCAAGGGGGAGAAGATCGAAAGCATTTACGAGTGCGGAGTAGATCCCTTGGGGAGTGCCTGGATAAGGTATTCTGTGCCTTTTTATCTCTATGCCCTCATGTTTGTGGCCTTTGACGTGGATGTCCTTTACCTTTTTCCCATCGCAGTGGGATACCTGAAGGGAGAAGGGGGGAAGGAGTTCCTTTTGCTTTTGGTGTTCCTCGGCCTTTTGGTCCTGCCCTTGGCCTATGCCTGGAGGAAAGGGGTTTTTGAATGGAGGTACGGGGGCCATTAATAAGGTTCGGGCTGCTTGAGGAGTTGCTGAACCTCGCCAGGGCCAATTCCCTTTGGCCCATGACCTTCGGACTGGCATGCTGTGCCATAGAGATGATGGCCACAACGGCCTCTAGGTTCGACCTCGCCCGTTTTGGGGCCGAGGTCTTTAGACCCTCCCCCAGGCAGTGCGACTTCATGATCGTCTCGGGGACTATCACCAGGAAGATAGCCCCGGTGGTGAGGACCCTTTATGAGCAGATGGCATCTCCCAAATGGGTTGTGGCCTTTGGAAACTGTGCCATCTCCGGGGGGCCTTTCGTCTTCGAGAACCAGTACAACATCATCGAGGGGGTGGACAAGATCATTCCGGTCGATGTCTATGTGCCGGGGTGCCCACCAAGGCCCGAGGCCTTAATCGAGGCCCTGCTCAAGCTCCAGGAAAAACTCACGGGTGTCAGGCGTTTCCCAGTCCCGGAGCGAAGATGGTAGCCGAAAGGGTAGTGAAAGACCTGCAAGCCCTTGGGGTGGATCTGGAGGAGGCTCCCTATGAGCGCAGGGGCTACTGTTTTGACGGGAGGGTGCAGAGGGAAAGGATCCTCGAGGTAGCGGAGGCCTTTGACCAGCACGGTTACTTCATCGAGGATGTGCTCTGTGTCGATTTTGTGAACGAACTGGAGCTGGTTTATCACTTCAATCACTGGGAGGACCCTAGGAGATTTTCCATAAGGGTGAGGGTGAAACCCTCCGATCCCGAGGTTCCCTCCATTTCCTCGGTTTACCCCGGGGCAGGCTGGCACGAAAGGGAGATCCACGAATTTTTCGGCGTAAGGTTCAAGGGGCATCCCAACCTCGCTTTCCTCTTCCTGCACCCCGAGATCGAGGCCTACCCCCTTAGGAAGGGGCATGTGCCTATCCCCGAAGAGGACCGGAAGGTCCTTGAGGGAAGGCAGCCTGAAGGGGAGGAGGAATCCTTTTGGATCAACATGGGGCCTCAGCATCCATCCACCCATGGGGTGCTCAGGCTCCTGCTGAAGATGCGAGGGGAGTTCATCGAGGAGATAGAGCCTATTCTGGGCTACATGCACCGGATGCAGGAGAAGATGGCGGAGGTCAGGACCTACATCCAGTACTATCCCAACACAGCGCGCCTGGATTACGTAGGTCCTTTGGCCTTCAGCATGTGCTTTGTCGGGGCCCTTGAGAGGTGTTGCGGGGTGGAGGTGCCGGAGCGCGCCCAAATGATAAGGCTCATAACCCTGGAGTTGAACCGAATAGCAAGCCACCTCCTCTGGCTCGGTACCTATCTGCTGGATCTGGGTGCTGTGACCCCCTATTTTTTCGCCTTCGACGATCGGGAGGCGATCTTGGACATCCTGGAGGGATTAACGGGTTCAAGGCTCACCTACTGTTACTACCGCATAGGTGGGGTTTACGAGGACTTAAACGATGGATTCCTCCAGAAGGTGGAGGAATTCATCGGAAGGATGAGAAAGAGGCTTAAGGACTACGATGAGCTGGTCACCGGCAACGCCATCTTCATCGGCAGGACCCGGGGTGTAGGGGTCCTTCCCAAGGAGATGGCAAGGCGCTTCGGGGTCACCGGACCCAACCTCAGGGCTTCCGGGGTGGGATACGATGTCAGGATTTCCGAGCCCTATGCAGCTTACGGGATCTTGATTCCCGAGATAGCCGTAAGGGGGGGATGCGATTGTTACGATCGGTATCTGGTGAGGCTTGACGAAATAAGGAGGAGCCTGGACCTCTTGGAGAAGGCCATAAGGAGGGTTCCTGAGGGACCCTCCCGAGCGGGGAGGGTACCCAAGAAGCCCCCCGAAGGCGATGTCTATTTTGCGACCGAGAGCCCGAGGGGAGAGGTGGGGATCTACATCGTTTCGGATGGTTCCGATAGGCCCTACAGACTCAAGTGGAGGAGCCCTTCCTTTTCGAACTTCGTGAGCTTTACCGAGTTGGGTCGGGGGATGCTTATAGCAGATGCGGTGGCCACCCTCGGGAGCCTGGACCTGGTGGTTCCGGAAATGGACAGATGAGGGAGTGGTTCAGGAGGATATACAGGGAATACTTCCGATCGGACCCCATACAAATGGGCCTGTTGGGGATCCTTGCGGTTTTGGGATTGGTCTTGGGCCTCTCGGTCCTCTATCTGGTGGGAAGGAGGATCCTCGAGCTGGGACTTTCTTACTGGGGACGGGACTTCATCAGGTTGGTCTTGGGCATAGGAGGGGTGCTGCTTGTGGTGTTCGGCAACGCCCTCCTTTTGGTATGGGTGGAGAGGAAGGTTGCAGGGCACATGCAGTTCAGGATAGGTCCAAAGGAGGTTGGCCCTTATGGACTCCTTCAGTCGATTGCAGACGCCATAAAGCTTATGGGCAAGGAGCTCATAACCCCGCGGTATGTGGACAGACCCCTTTACCTGCTTGCCCCGGTTCTGATTTTCCTTCCTGCCCTTGTGACGATGGTCGTTATCCCCTTTGATCGACACCTGCAGGTGAGGGACATAGACGTTGCGGTTGTCCTGATCTTGGCCTTTGGGTCCCTTACTCCCCTTTCGGTCTTCATGGCCGGATGGGGCTCTGTGAACAAGTATTCGCTCCTTGGTGGTATGAGGAGCATATCTCAGGAGATAGCCTACGAAATACCGATGGTGCTTTCGATCATCCCGGTGGTCATGCTGGCTGGTTCTCTGTCCCTGAGGGAAATCGTCGAAGCCCAGAGGATTCCCTACATCCTTCTTCAGCCTGTGGCCTTTTTTGTTTATTTCATATCCGCTGTGGCTGAGACCAACCGCACGCCCTTTGATCTGCCGGAAGCCGAAAGCGAACTTGTGGCGGGTTACCATGTCGAGTACAGTGGTATGCGCTTTGCTCTCTTCTTCCTGGCAGAATACACGAATCTCTTCATCGTCTGTGCCCTAGCCACTACCTTCTTTCTGGGAGGTTACAAAGGTCCCTGGTTTCCGGGATGGGTGTGGTTTTTTGTAAAAACGTATCTTTTGATCTTTGTGGTGATGTGGTTCAGGTGGACCTTTCCCAGGGTGAGGTTCGATCAGCTCCTGAATTTCTCCTGGAAGTTTTTGATCCCCTTGGCCATGATCAACCTGTTGGTCACCGCGGGGGTGGTGAAGCTATGACGGTAAAAGAGGTGATAAAGGGGGGGATTTCGCTGCTTAAGGGCATGAAGGTCACCATAAGGACCTTCTTCGGACCAACGGTAACCTGCCAGTATCCACGCCAGACCCTGCCCATTAGTTCGAGGTTCAGGGGCCATATAAAGCTGGTGCGGGAGACCTGCAGGGCCTGTGGGCTCTGCCAGAGGGTGTGCCCCACGGGTTGCATCACCGTTTACGGTGAGAAGCCCCAGGGGCAAAAGCATAAGGTATTGAAAAGGTTCCTTTTGGATTTCACCCGTTGCAGTCACTGCGGTCTTTGCGTGGAGGTCTGTCCCCAGAATGCCATAGCCTTCAGCCTAGATTACAACCTGGCCTCTTTCAGGAAGGAGGATTTCGTGTTCGACCTCCTTTCCGAATACAGGAGCCGTGGGGGATGATGGCAGAGGTGGTCTTCTGGGTGACGGTGGGGCTGGTCATTCTGGGAGCCCTCGGGGCAGTCCTCAGCAATTCCCTCATATATGCGGTGTTTTTCCTGCTTCTGACCATGGGGGGGATCGGTGGACTTTATATCTACCTGGGCTCGCCTTTTCTGGCCATGATGCAGGTCTTGATCTACCTTGGGGCTGTGGGGGTGCTTTTGGTTTTTGCCGTGATGCTCGCAGGGCCCTTTTGGCTCAGACCGAAGGAAAGGGGGAGGTTCATCAAAGTGGGACTTGGCTCCGCCCTTGGGACAGGGGCAGTTATTGCCCTCTACAAGGGACTACAACACCATCGCTGGGAGGCAGCCCCCCCGCGTGTTTCCTCTGCTGAAGCTCTGGGGAGGCTCATTCTGGATGAATATCCCTTGGCCTTCGAGCTCATTTCCCTGCTGATAGTGATGAGCATCCTCGGGGCAATAATGCTCGGTTTGCTTTCCAGAGGAAAGGGGAAGGGAGATGCCATGGGATGATCCCCGGGTGTTTCAGCTTCTGAGCCTCATCCTGTTTGGATGCGGATTAATGGGTCTTGCCTCAAGGAGGACCCTTTTGGGGATGTTGATATCGGTGGAGCTCCTGCTGAACGGGGCCGGTTTGAACTTCGTCCTTTCTGATCGTTTCTTCCATCAGCCTTTGCCCAGGGGGGAGGTCTTCACGCTCTTTATCATGGGGATTGCTGCATCTGAGACAGCTATCGCCTTGGGGCTTATCTTGCTCATCTTCCGCAGGCAGAAAACCATAGATGAAGAGAAGCTGAGGGAACTCAAAGGATGAGCGGGATTCAATCGATAAAACCCATACTGCCGATTCTCATAACCCTCACCACGGTATTTTTGATCATGGCCTCAAGGAGGAGGCCAAACCTGAGGGAGTTTTGGTCCATAGCGGGTTCGGTTGGGACCTTTGTGGCGGTGCTAACCATGGTACCCACAGTTTTGCGGGGAGAGGTCCTTTGCTTTGAGCTTTCCCGGATCGCTCCGGGGTTGTCCTTCGGGTTTCGGGTCGATGGACTCGGGATGGTCTTTGGACTGATCTCGTCCTTTTTGTGGATCTTGGCATCCTTTTACAACATCGGTTACATGCGCTCCCTGGGAGAACACGCCCAAACCAGATATTATGCCTGCTTTTCATCAGCGATCCTTGGGGCCCAGGGAGTGGCCTATTCGGGGAGTCTTCTCACCCTTTATCTCTTTTACGAGATTATAACCGTTGTGACCTACCCCCTTGTCGTCCACCATCAGGACGAAGAGGCCTATGAGGCGGGGAAGAAATACCTCTTTTATCTGATGGGGACCTCCAAGGGACTTCTGCTACCGGCCATGGTGCTCACCTATCTGCTTTCGGGTACCCTTGACTTTTCCCCTTCCATCCAGCAGGGGATCCTGAACCAGGAGGGTTTTTGGGTTACCTTGACTTACTGGCTCTTCATCCTGGGCTTTGCCAAGGCGGCCATCATGCCCCTGCACAACTGGCTTCCTTCTGCGATGGTGGCCCCCACCCCCGTCAGTGCATTGCTTCACGCTGTGGCTGTGGTGAAAGCGGGGGTGTTCTCGATCGCCCGCGTGATGCTGTCGGTCTTTGGGCTATCGCTTCTTGGAAAGATGGGCTTGGGGATGTGGACAGCTTACTTTGTTTCCATAACGATAATCCTTGCCTCGGTCATAGCGTTGACAAAAGACGATCTGAAGGAACGACTTGCCTACTCGACCATAAGCCAGCTCTCTTACATAGTCCTTGGAGTGGCCCTCCTTTCCACGATGGGGATTACCGGTGGGATTTTTCACATCGTGGGACATGCCTTCGGTAAGATCACGTTGTTTTTTTGCGCTGGTGCCATCTATGTGGCCCATCACAAAAAGAGGATAAGCGAACTTTCGGGGATAGGCTATGCAATGCCCTTCACCATGGGGGCTTTTGCCCTTGCTTCCCTGAGCATGATAGGAATACCCCCGGTGGGAGGTTTTGTCAGCAAGTGGTTTTTGGTCCATGGGGCAATGGAAGTAAGGGAAATGGGGATAGTCATTGTGCTTTTAGTCAGCTCTTTGCTTAATGCCGGGTACTTTGCGCCCATAACCTTTCGGGCCTTCTTCGAAGGAGCCGAAAGGACCTTTCGTCTCAAGGAGGCTCCCCTTTGGATGGTAATACCCCTTTGCGTGACAGCCCTTCTGAGTCTGTTTGTGGGTTTTTGGCCCGATCTGTTTGTAGAACTGGTAAGGAGCATGAGATGAAGAGGGCATTGGAAGTGCTGGTTAGGGGTAAGGTATATGTGAGGGATATATGCCTTTTGTCCCTTTTAGGGTTGCTGATCCTTGAGCTACTTGTGGAACATCATGGGAGGTTCTGGTTTGAGCGGACCTATGGGTTCTGGTCCCTCTTTGGGGTTGTAGGTGCCTTTGTCCTGTGCAAGGCATCCAAGGGGCTTGCCCATCTGTTCCTTTCCAAGGGGGAAGGCTACTATGGTGAGTGGTGAGTTTATCCATCCGGGATTTGTCTTTCTCTTGGGATCCCTCTTGATCCCCCTTCTTAAGGGCTGGCTTAAAAAGGCTTATTTGTTGGCTATTGCAGCCCTATCGATAGCCCTTGTGGCCACAATGCCAGAGGGGACCTACTGGCATGTTGATTGGCTCGGGGTGCGGATGGTGCTCGGAAGGGTGGACAAGCTCAGTTTATGTTTCCTCTGGGTCTTCACCATCATGGCCTTCCTCGGGGTCCTCTATGGGCTTCACCGTTCTGAGGACGGCCATCATGTGGCTGCCTTCTGGTACATCGGGAGTTCCCTCGGTGCAGTGCTTGCGGGGGATTATCTGTCGCTGTTTACCTTCTGGGAGCTTATGGCCTGCTCTTCTGTCTTTCTGATCTGGTATCGCCGGAGGCCCGAATCCATAAGGGCTGGGTTCAGGTACCTGATGGTTCATATCTTCGGTGGACTCTGTCTCTTCTTCGGGATGATATTCAGGTACTGGCAGGTGGGTGACTTCGCCTTTGGTCCCATCCCCTCAGGGACTGCGGGGGTTTCAGACTACCTCATCCTTTCGGGATTTGCCCTGAATGCTGCGGTCGTTCCCCTTCATGCATGGCTCCCTGACGCTTACCCCGAAGCCACCGTCGAAGGGGCAGTGCTTTTGTCTGCCTTCACCACCAAGACTGCCGTCTACACCCTTGCAAGGGCCTTCTCAGGCTATGAGGTCCTGGCCCTTTTGGGGACGCTGATGGCCGTATACGGCGTCTTTTACGCCCTCATCGAAAACGACATGAGGCGGGTCCTGGCCTATCACATAGTAAGCCAGGTGGGATATATGGTGGCCGGCGTGGGGATAGGCACTGCATTGACGATCAACGGTGCTTGTAGCCATGCCTTCGCCCATATCATCTACAAAGGGCTTTTGTTCATGGGGGCAGGAGCGGTGCTTTACCGAACGGGGACTTGCAAACTCTCGGAACTCGGTGGCCTCTGGCGCTGGATGCCATGGACCATGCTTTTTTATATCATTGGGGCTGTTTCTATCAGCGGTTTTCCGTTGTTCAGCGGCTTCGTCTCCAAGAACATGACGGTATCGGGGGCCTTTGAGGCGGGAAGGCCCTTTTTGGGCATTTTCATGGAGCTTGCCGCAATAGGCACCTTCCTGTCGGTAGGACTAAAGGTCACCGCCTTCGCCTTCTTCGGAGAGGGGGGAAAGGAGGTAAAAGAGGCCCCCTGGAATATGCTCCTGGCCATGGCCCTCGCCTCGGGCATATGCCTCTTCATAGGCATTTACCCCCATGCCCTTTACCGCCTCCTCCCCTTCGAGGTCGAGTACCATCCCTATGAGATTTCCAAGGTCCTTGAGGTGCTGCAGCTTCTGGGATTTTCTGGCCTCGTGTTCTTCATCCTCAAAGAAAAGCTCCGCCCCGAACCGAAGATCAACCTGGATTTGGACTTTTCCTATCGCATGCTCACCAAATACTTCATGGCCTTTGACCGCCGAGTGATAGCCCTGCTTGACTACCTCTGGGGAGAGGTGTGGAAGGTGGTGGGTATAAGGGGACTTTACGGAGGGGCGGAGGCTTCGGACTCCTTCGACCGCAAGGCGATAGACGGGGTTGTGGACGGGATGGCCTATGGGGTCAGGACTATTGGAGATCGGGCAAGGAGGCTCCAGTGGGGAAGTCTTCAGGGCTATATCGCCCTGAGCACTGCCATCGCCTTGCTGGCCCTGATCCTGTTTGCCCTGGAGTAGGAGAATGGGGCTTTTTGAAAATCCGCTTCCATACGATGCCCTCTCCACGATCATCTTTCTCCCCCTCTCGGGGGCCTTGTTGATACTGCTCCTTAAGAACGAGAAGGCAGCCAGGGTCATAGCACTGGCCTTTAGCCTTGCGAACCTGATCCTCTCCTTGCCCTTGCTCTTCCTGTTTGACCCTTCGCTTTCGGGCTTCCAATTCGTGGAACTCCGGGAATGGTTTCCGGGCTTGGGGTTGAAGTATGCCCTGGGTGTCGATGGCATAAGCCTTCCCCTTGTGCTCCTCACCGTCCTTTTGAGCCCCCTCTGTGTGCTGTGTTCCTGGAGGGCGATCGAGCAACGCGTGAGGGCCTTCATGTTCTGCCTTCTGCTTATGGAGACCTCGATGATCGGCGTTTTCTGCTCTCTGGATTTCGTGCTCTTTTACATCTTCTGGGAAGGGATGCTCATCCCCATGTACCTTTTGATTGCTATCTGGGGGGGGCCGAGGAAGGATTATGCTTCGCTGAAGTTCTTCATCTACACCCTTGTTGGCAGCGTCTTCCTGCTGGTGGCAATTGTGGCCCTATACCTCAAGCAGGGCACTTTTTTTATTCCGGATTTGCTCTTCAAGTCCTACGATTATCGCTTCCAATTCTGGGTCTTTTTGGCCTTTTCCATTGCCTTTGCTATAAAAGTGCCGATGTTTCCCTTCCACACCTGGCTCCCTGCCGCCCACGTTGAGGCCCCGACGGCAGGCAGCGTCTTTTTGGCCAGCATCCTGTTGAAGATGGGCAGCTATGGTTTCCTGAGGTTTTGCTTTGGCCTCACGCCCGAAGCAGCCCAGAAGTTGGCCCCGATCATGGTGATACTTTCCATTGTTGCCATCATATACGCTGGCTTCCTCTGTCTCGGCCAACAGGACATGAAGAGGCTCATAGCCTATTCAAGCGTTGCCCATATGGGATTTGTCACCCTGGGGCTTTTCTCTTTTAGGCTATGGGGGTTGAGAGGGGCGATGCTCCAGATGCTCAATCACGGGGTCACAACCGGTGCCCTGTTCCTCTGTGTGGGGATCCTTTACGAGAGGACCCACTCGCGCTTGATCGCCGACAATTCGGGTCTCGGGAAGGTGATGCCGAGGTTTGTGGCCTTTTTCGGCCTTTTCTGCTTCAGCTCTTTCGCCTTTCCCGGCACCAATAACTTCGTCGGAGAGTTGTTCGTGTTGCTCGGGGCCTTTGAGGCCAACAAGGTCATGGCCCTCTTTGTGATCCCCGGACCGGTCCTGGCCGCCGCTTATATGTTGAGGCTTCTCAAACGAACGGTCTGGAAGGACGGAGAGGTCCACCCCCTTAAAGACTTGACCCCGAGGGAGATCCTCTACCTGCTACCCCTGGCGGTGGCGGTCATATGGGTGGGATTTGCCCCGAGGGGGATCCTCGGCCTTATGGAATCGAGCCTGAGGCTCTATCTTGAAGCAGTGAGAGGAGCGATGTAGGAGGAACCACAATGGGGGGATTTCTGCCGGAGGCCTTCACCCTTGGATGCTTCCTCCTCTACCTTGTGCTTTCCATGAGGAAGAGGAGCCCCCAGCCCGGGACACTGGCAGTGGGTCTGTCCTTTCTGGGATTTGTGCTTTCCTTATGGAGCCTTGGCCAAAAGGGGGAACTCTTCAAAGGGGCTTACTGCGCAGACGGTCTGAGCCAGGTCTTCAAGGTCATGATTGCCCTCGGGCTCTTCTTGGTCTTCGGGATGGCGAGGGATAGAGAGGATGCCGAAAGGGGTTATGGGGCCGAGTTTTATGCCTTCCTGACCCTCAGTGCCTTTGGGCTCATGGTCCTCGTTAGCGCTTGCGAGCTCCTCACGCTCTTTCTGGCCCTCGAACTTTCCTCCTATTCCCTCTACCTGGCCCTCCCCTTAAGGAGGGGGATGCCTTCTCAGGCCCTTGAGGGAGGGGTCAAGTACCTGCTGTTTGGTGCAATGGCCTCCGGGATTACCCTCTATGGGATGGGGTATCTGTATGCCCTCAGCGGATCAACGTGGCTTGAGGCCTTGATGCTTCAGGGAGGAGCCTTCGAGGGTTTGGCCTTAATCCTGGTCTTCTGCGGGCTTTTTTTTAAACTCAGCCTCTTCCCCTTCCATTTCTGGGCCCCTGATGTCTACCAGGGGGCATCCAATCCAACGGCGGCTTTCATCGCCACTGTCCCAAAGGTAGGGGCCCTGGCCGTGCTCCTGAGGTTTG
>CAYVAU010000039.1:0-13547 GCA_964448445.1 uncultured Thermodesulfobacteriota bacterium
CGCGGGCCCCGGTCGCTATCCTCCCCTCAAAGACCAGTTCCCCCCTCCCGACTAGGGGCAAGGTAAGGCTCGCCTCACGAATCCGAGCCTCTTCAAGCCTGCCACTTCCCCCTTCCACCTGAAGGATGCCAGAACGGATACGAAATTCCGCCTCCACATCCCGAAGTTCGGGACCCATGGGCAAGGCTACCCTCCCTCCCTTCACCTTTCCCGCAATCTGAAACTTCCTGAAATCGAAGGGCTCGTCGGGAGAGAAGGGGCCATACTTCAGTCTGAAATCCAGGAGGGTGCCACCTTGAAGGACCTCGAGGGCCTTCTTCCCCCTGATCCCTTTGAGGACATCTCTCAACTCACCTAAATCCAGCCCCTCACCCTCAGCTTCTACCCAGTATCCCTTGGGTCCCTCCCTCAGGGTCACTTCCATGTTGCCTGACGGATAAAGCCCTCTAAGGGAAACCAGGGCCTTTATCTCCTTCCCGATGGAGATCCTCCCCCGCAGTATCCTGATGCCGATCTCCCTTCCTCCGATCAGCACCTCTATGGTGCCATCCTCAAGCAATACCTCCTCAGCCAGGGGTATCAGCTTCCCCTTTCCCCCTTCCCACTTCTGCATCCTCATCCGGAAACCCTCAACCACTACTTGCTTCAACGCGATCCTGCCCATAAGAAGGGAAAAGACCCTGGGGAGGATCACCCCATCTCTGACCTCCAGGTCCATCCCCGAGGATGAGAAGCGAACATCCTGGACCCTTAACCGCGGGGGTATGAGGTAAAGGTAGACCCTCCCGAGATAGAGCTCCCCTCCTGTGGTTTCCGATACCTCCTTGCGGATCAACTCCTTTAGCCTTTGGGATTGAAGGGGGTAAAGGTGGAGGAAAAGAAGCCCTATGGCTACTAAGGTCAAAGGGATGAACCATTTCTTCATGGTAGGGAAAATTATAAGGCCTCGTTAGGGACTTAGGCCACCTGGGTGAGGCCCGCTGGGGCGATGATCTCGTTAACGGCTTGTTGCAGTTCCCTCAACCACTCATCCGGATACGGCCTCCGGGACCTGAGGGCAGGATCATAGGCATTCTGGGGGTTGAAGTTCTGAAGCAGAAGCCCCTTCGATCCCCGAAGCTCTGAGGCCAGCTCCATGATGTCGCTCTCTGTATGCAGTCCGGGCACAACCGTGATCCGGAAAATATAATCCACCTTCCCTTCCCTCAGGATCTCAATGCTTCTGCGGATCCTGCCCAAATCCACGGGGACCCCAGCTGCCCTTTGATATCGGAAGGGATCAAGGGGGGCCTTCACATCCATGGCCACAAAATCCAACAATCCCTCATCCGTGAGCTCCTTGAGCACCTCGGGACGTGAGCCATTGGTGTCAAGCTTTATCCCCAATCCCAACCCCCGCAACTCCAGTATGAGATCGCGCAACCCCTCTTGCAGGGTCGGCTCTCCTCCCGTGATGCAGACCCCGTCAATCCAGTCCCTGAAGGTCTCTATGCGTTCAAGGATGAACTGTAGGGGAATATCCTCCAACCTCTCCGGCTCCGTCCACAACCTATAGTTATGGCAGAAAGGGCACCGGAAGTTACACCCTGGCAGGAATAGCACTGCGGAGACCTTTCCAGGCCAGTCCAGAAAAGAGGTCTCAAGGAATCCCTTTATCCTCACCGACATCCAAAGACCACCCTCTGCAGCTCCCCTTCACTTGGCACCTGCCCGGCCCAGCGGGCAACAACCTCCTCTTCTTCCTCGACCAGGATCGTGGGGGTGGACTGAACGCTGTAGAAGGCCGCCTCGGCGAGGCCATCCGGGGTCTCAAGGTCATAGTATTCCACATGCACCCCCAGCCTTTGCAGCCTCTCCCCCATCACCTTGGCCTGGGGGCACTTGGGACACCTGGAAGTGGTGAAGATCTTGACCTTCCCCATGAACGCCCTCCCTTCAGAGGTTGGCTGCCTTAAGTTCAGGGCCATCGAAGAACCCCCGGTTCCTGAACCTGTCCCTCAACTCCCCGAGCTTCCCCTTGTTCCACTGGGATACCTTGCTGAAGTACCCGGTTATCCGGGTGATCCCCTCCACCTCATCGGAACCACAGTAGGGACACCGGTCTACAAGCCCCCTTACTGTGCGGGCACAGTCGATACAGGTGGTGAACTCGGGAGAGAAGGCTATCTGATCGTTCTGGGTGAGCCGAAATACCTTTTCCACGAAGTTGGCCAGCGAAGCCGCCGAAGGCCTGTGCTCCCCAAGCCAGATGTGGGTTATCGCCCCGGCCTCGATCAGGGGATGAAACAACCCCTCCAGTTTCACCCTCTCTATGGGGTTGAGGGGAGCTGAAACGTTCAGATGGGTGGAGTTGGTGTAATAGATCTCCCCCTTGGACACATCCCCCTTGACCATGTGGGCCGCAAGCGGCGAATGATACCTCAGGTCGAGCCGCGCAAATCTATATGCCGTCGACTCCGCAGGGGTCTGCTCGAGCACAAACCTCATACCATACTTCTGGGACATCTTTTCGCTCAGGAGCTTTAAATGGGCTATCACTTTGAGCCCGAACTTTAAGGCCTCTTTGGACTCATGGAGTTCCCTGCCGGTGTGGATCTTGACCATCTCGTTGAGCCCCACCATCCCGATGAGGTGGGTAACCCTCCTCATCCTGAGGTAAGGTTCCCCATCCCGATCCATGCAGAGCAGCGCCAGGGGCCCCTTTTCCCCCAGCGACAGCAGCCTCTCGATAAAAGCCCTCTTTTCCAGGTGCGCCCGCACGGCGAGTTCCACAAAGCCAGTGAGGTTGTCAAAGAGCTTGGTGGTATCCCCCTCGGACAGGTAGGCCACCCTCGGGAGGTTTATGCTCACATTCTGCAGGGCACAATAGCGCATCTTCCACGGCCGGCGGGCCTCCTCAAGATCTGCCTCGTTCAATTTGAAGCTCAACCGGCAACATTCGGATATCTTGGCGGTGCTGCCCCGATCGAAGACGAAATAGGTGTTCCCCTTCTCGGCCGCAACCTCACAGATGAGATGCAAAAACTCCTCGTGCCCGGGGGTGTTGAAGAACTCATCGGTTATATGGACAAGGGGCTTGGGGAAGAAAAAGGGCCTCCCTGCCCCATCCCCTTCGATGTAGACCTCGAAAAGGGCCTTGGCAAACCTCTGGGCCTCCTTCAGATAATCTCCGTATTTCTTACCCGTGTACTGCCCACCGGGACCTATGGCATCCACATCCCGAAAATGCCTGGGGATCTCCCAGTAAATATTGAGATCGGTGAAGATGGCCTGCCCCCCTCGGGCCACGGCCTGCTGCGAAAACTCGAAAATGAGCATCTGGGCAAGCTGCCTGAGCTCCCTCTCCGGCATATCCACAAGGTAGGGGGCAAAGAAGATATTGACCGCATCCCAGCCTATGGCACCGGCGAAATGGCTCTGTAAGGCCGCCGCAAACTTCACCATGTGGGCCAAAAGCACCTCGGAATGCTTCGCGGGCTTGGCAATGGAGATGGCATTGGGCAAATTCAGACCGAATTTCTTGATGTATTCCAGGGACTGTCCCGAACAATAGGGCCTGTCGATGAACCCCAGATCGTGGATGTGGATGTCACCCCTCAGATGGGCATCGGCTACCTCCTGACTGAAAACGGCAAGAAGCGCATACTCCTTCTTGATGGACTCGGCCAGGGTGAGATTGGTGGCCTCAGGACCATGGGGGACATTGGCGTTCTCCTTGTTGGGATGAACGATCAACTGCTCCACATCATAAAGCGGCATCCCCAAACGCGTATGCTGCCTGCGCGCCTTCTCCAACCCCCGCTCCACCAGCCTCGCATTGACCAGCTCCCGGATAAGAGGGGCGGTAACCACCGTTATGCCCGACCGACGTATGGCCTCCTCCACCTCACGACTTATCTGCTGGGCCGTATCCAGATCTATATAGGTCTCCCTCAATAAGGCATCGACAATCTTCTGCCTGTCCCACCCCTCCAGGACCTCCTCCGAGGTCCTGACAAACAGGGCAACATCGGTGGGATCCTCTCTCCTGCCCTCCTGAACAAAAAGCATGCCCTTTCCTCCACATATTGGGTTCACTTTTACTTGTAACACAACATATTGTGGTTGTCAAGGTCCTCTGGGGGTCTTTTTATCCCCTGAGGAGTCTGGGGAGGAAGAGCACTAGGTCGGGGAAGAGGATCATGAAGATGGCGCAGATCACGTAAGCTGGCAGGAAGAAGGTGACTCCTTTGAAGACGCTTCCCAAGGGGACGTCTTTGGCGACCCCTGCCACCACATAGGTGTTCACCCCCACAGGAGGGGTGACCGCCCCCATGGTGGTGATCACTGTGATGAGGACCCCGTACCAGATGGGGTCATAACCCATGGCCATAATTACGGGGTAAAAGATAGGGAGGGTCACCAGCAGGAAGGCAAGGGCGTCCATTACCGCCCCGCCGATGATGTAGATCACGAGCACGATGGCCAGGATCACCACATGAGGGATGGGGAGGGAAGCGGCCCATTTGGCGGCCTCATAGGGGAGGCGGGTCACAGTGAGGAAGCGGCCGAAGATCACGGCCCCTGTGACGATGACAAAGATCATGCAGGAGAGCTTGAGGGTATCGGTCACCGCCGCCAAAAACTTCTCCCAGGTCAGGGTTCGGCGGATCAGGCTGATCACTATGGCACAGAAGGCCCCCGCAGCCCCTGCCTCGCTTGGGGTGAACCACCCCATGTAAAGCCCCCCCATGACCAGGAGGAACAGAACGACCATCTCAATGGCCTCGGGCAGGGCCTTGAGTTTCTCCAGGAAGGTGGTCTTTGGACCCGGGGGTCCCCAATCCTTTTTGACGGAACAGAGCACGTAAATGGTGAAGATGAAAAGACCGGTCAGGACGAGTCCCGGGATCACACCGCCGAAGAAGAGCTTGCCTATGGACTGGCCCGTGTAAAGGCCCACGACTATCAGGACCACACTTGGTGGTATCACCACACCTAAGGTAGACCCACTTGCCACCGCCCCCGTACTCAGGATCGGGTTGTAACGGTATTTCTTCATCTCGGGGAGGGCCACGGTGCTCATGGTGGCTGCAGTGGCGGTGTTTGAACCGCAGATGGCCGAAAACCCCGCACAGGCCATCACCGTGGCCATGGCAATGCCGCCGCGGATCTGTCCCACCCATTTATAGGCGACATTGTAAAGCCTCTCGCTCACCCCCGAATAGAAGGTGATCTCCCCTATGAGGATGAAGAGGGGGATCACGGTAAGGTCGTAGGAAGAGAAGGTTTGCCACAGATCGGTTGCCAGCGTGGCCATAGCCGCGTTGAGGGAAATCACACAGGATATTCCCAAGAACCCCACCAGGGCCATCGCAAAGCCCACCGGCATCCCTGTAAAGAGCAGTATCGCCAAAAGGATCCCTATCCCCAGAAGACCAACGGGACTCATCTCCACTTCACCCCTTCTTACTTTGTCTTGACCGCAGGAAGGCGATCTTCTCCCGGGGGATGGCCCTGAGGAAGTCGACAAAAAGCACCAGGGCGAGGACCCCGCAACCAAAGGCCACCCCGTAAGTGAAGGGATAGAAGGGAATCCTCAGGGTCTCGGAGACCTCACCGGCTTCTCGGACGGCAGTGGCCCATTTCCCCACCTGCCAGGCGATGATCCCGAAGAAGAAGGCACTCAGAAGGGCGTTGAAGGCCCCCATGAAATCCTGAAGCTTTTTGGGATAACGGTTGAAGAAGATGTCAACGGCTATATGGCCCTTCCTGGACTGGGTATAGCCGAGGGCGAAGGAGGTGACCACGGCCCCCAGAAATCCCACCAGTTCATAGGTCCCCTTTATCGGGACCCACAGGGCCCGCAAAAACATATTTCCACAGGCGATCCCCATCATCACAACAAGAGCCACACCCCCGATCTTCATCATCCAGCTGTGAAAGAACCTCTCCAGAAAATCGTCCCTCTCATCCATGATCCCACCCCGGGAGGGAGGCACGGACTCGCCTAATCGCCGTACTTGGCGGCGAGCTCATCCCTCAAGGATATGACGTCCTTCATCACCTCATCGGCAGGGATTCCCGCCGCCTTGGCCCTTTTGACATACTCATCGATCATGGGCTTCACCAGCTCCTTGGCCTTGGCCATGTCACTGGATGGCAGTTTTATGAATTCCACGTTGTAGGTCTTCTTGGACCACTCTACGGCTTCCTTCACGTGATCGTCCATGTAACGGCCGGTCCAGAGGGCCTGCTCCCTTGATAGATCATCCATGACCTTCTGCACGTCCTTGGGCAGGGAGTTCCAGGTGTTCTTATTCATCACCACAGCAAAGGAGACCACCTGAAAGCCCAGGTAGGTGACGTATCGGCAGTACTCGGCAAACTTGAAGTCCTTCATTACCTCAAGGGAGGAAAGCAGCCCCTTTACAACACCCCTCTGTATGGCCTCGGGGACATCGGACATAGGCATCGCAACAGGCGTAGCCCCAAGGAGCTCAAGGGACTTGGCCAAGGTACCGGCAGCCCTGATCTCCACACCCCTGAGGTCTTTGAGGCTCCTGATGGGAACCTTCATCATCAAATGGGTCGGGGCACAGGTGAACATCGTTATGACCTTGACCTTCTCGAGGGACTTGGGCTGCCACTTCTTGTAAAGGTCAAACAGAACGAGGCTGGCGACCTTGGCGTTGGGATACCCTATGGGCTGATCCACCGCCTCAAGCAGGGGAAACCTGCCGGGTTGGTAGGACGGACAGAAACACCCTATGTCGGCAATACCGGCGATCACCCCATCGAGCATGTTCTTGGCCCCAAGTAGCGTCCCCCCAGGATAGGTCTCCACCTTGACCTTTCCACCGGTCCTCTTCTCCACCTCCTGAGCCCATCGTTCCATCTGGACACACGGAAAGGTGGGGGCCGGAGGAAAATTGGCGTACCTCAGCTTTATTACCTTGGTCTCTGCTACCCTACCTAAGAGGATCAAACTGCCAAGGAGCAAAACACACAAAACACCTAAACTCCCCCTTCTTTCCATCTGGACACCTCCTCCCCAAAAATTGACAAAAAGATATCCTTACAACCGATATCCTCTGTCAAGCACTATACTCTTCCCCTCCCTGATGCAGGACATCCAATCCCACCTTCTCACTCCCTGTAATCGAACACCCTCTTTGACTTGCGATCGGTACGGGGCAGTGTCCCGTAGTCCACCACCTCAACCTTGCAGCTCACCAATACCTGCTTCTTGATCTTGTCGGAGACCTCCTGAGCGATCTTCTGGTCCTTGGAGGGATCAACACCCCTCTCCCGCTCCACCTTGATGGTCATATAGTCCTTTCCGTCCTGTCCCCTTTCCAGGATTATCTGGTACTCGCTTCCGACCTCCGGTATCCCCGAAAGGATCTCGTCTATGTGGCTCGGATAGACGTTCACACCCCGGACTATGAACATGTCATCGGAACGCCCCAGGATCCTGTCATGCATTGGGAAGATGCTTCCGCAGGAACAGCGATGGGGGATGAGCCTCGTGAGGTCCCTGGTCCTGTAGCGGATCAAAGGTGCGGCCTCCTTCCTCAGGGTCGTCACCACCATCTCACCGACCTCCCCTGGAGGGACCGGCTCCAGGGTCTCGGGGTCGAGGACTTCCAGGATGTAGTAGTCTGCCCAGTAGTGGATTCCCTCGTGCCGTTCGCAATCGAGACCGGTACCCGGTCCGTAAAGCTCCGTAAGCCCCGTGATATCGAAGACGTGCTCGACACCCAGAAGTTCCTTTATCTTGCGTCGCATGGCATCGCTTGCGCGTTCCGATCCCATGATCACCTTCTTGAGGTTGATCTTTTCCCGCAGGCCCCTGCGATCCACCTCCTCGGCCAAAAGCAGGGCCATTGAGGCAGTGCAGCAGATGACGGTGGGCTGGAAGTCCACCAGGAACTGGCACTGCATGTCGATATTGCCCGGACCGATGGGGATGGCCATGGCCCCAAAGCGCTCACAGCCCAGTTGAAATCCCACCCCTGCGGTCCACACGCCGTATCCCACCGCAATCTGGACCCGATCAAGGGGTGTTAATCCCGCGATCTCAAAACAGCGGGCCATCATGTCCGCCCAGTCATCCACGTCCTTCTGCGTATAACATAGGACCTTCCGCTTCCCGGTGGTGCCGGATGAGGCGTGGATCCTCACGATCTTCTCAAAGGGGACGGAACGGAGGGGAAAGGGATATCCATCCCCCAAATCCTGGGCGGTCGTAAAGGGTAGCTTTTTGAGGTCGTCAAGGGTCTTTATGTCATCGGGGCTGACCCCCGCCTCCTTAAGCCTCTTCCTGTAAAACTCCGATCCCTCATAGGCATGCTTGACGGTCCACTTGAGCCCTTGAAGCTGGATCTCCTTGAGCTCCTCCTCTGTGAGTTTCGGAAGAAAGGACCTCCTCTCCATGAAGCTCCTCCTTGGAATTTTTCACAGGGTACATCCTCCTCCCCATCTCGAAACCCCTTCAAGAGGATCCTCAGGCCCTCCTCCAAGGGCATAAAAGCAATTATGTCACCCAGCTTGCCCTGCTTTCCTGCCCAAGAGGCCCTCAGCAGGTATTTGAACTGCCACTTACAGGCGGCATCACCCCTCTTTTTGTTGCGGTCTCTCAGATGAAGCCTTTGTGATACCGCCTTTGGAGTATTACCCCGACAACAACCGATTTATATCTTCCATGCCCGCATCCCTCAGCGCATAGGCCACTATCTTCGCCCCCGATCGTGATCATCGAGGCCGGGTTTGGCTGTCAAGACCTTAATTCTTTTCTCCATCCTTGCTTCCTCCTCGTTTTGTGACATCCAATAGGACCTCCATCCCCTTGACTATGTACCTGCGGACAAAGTCCTCAACGGCCCGACTGTCCCTTTTGCGCATCAACCGGACCAGCTCGATGTGATCCCTCAGGGATTCCTCCGCCATTTCGGGGATCTCCAGGAACGAAATCCGCAGCCGGAAGAACTGATCCCTCAGCGACTGAATGAGTTCGAGCAACTTCTTATTCCCGCAGTTGCGGTAGATGGCCTCATGGAACTCAGTGGCCAGCTTTATATACCGCGGCAGATCACCCTTGCTGACCGCGTCCTTGAATTCACCCAGTATCCCCTCCAGTCTGTCGAAGAATTCCTCACTGCACCTTTCGGCGGCCAGCCCAGCGGCATACCCCTCAAGGAGGCTCCTCACCTCCATGAGCTCCTTCAGTTTCTCCGGATCATATCCCCTGACATAGGCTCCCTTGCCCGGGATCATTATCACGAAGCCATCCCGCTCCAGCTTGTGGATCGCCTCCCTGACCGGCGTCCTGCTGACGCCCAGCTCAGCGGCTATCTGTGTCTCCTTCAATCTGGTCCCGGGAGGGTATTCCCCCTTCCTGATCGATTCGCGCAAAAGGCTGTAGATCTTGTAAGATATAAGGGTCCTATCTATCATCCCCTTCGTCCTTGCCTCAGCCATAGCGATACTGGATGCCAAACCCACCTACGGGATGTTCCCACTTTATCGCCCCTTTGGGGCAAGCTATAAAGCAGGTCCCACACTCCAAGCACCCAGAGTACTCCACCACCGTGCGGCCATCCTCGGTGATCGAATAAAGGCCCGCTGGGCATACCCATATACAGACCTTGGGATCGCAACTGGCACAAAGGGATTGATCTATCTCTATGTGGCTCCTCTCGCTCAGTTTGAAAAAGTTCCTTGTGAGCTTTTCGTCTACCTTCATCAGATCTGCCTCAATTTCCACAAATCCTTAAGGGTCTGAAGCGAAAGGAGTTTTTTGCCATACCGACAAAGGGTCTCCCAAACCCTCTCCTTCCCATCGGCCGGGACCAAAAAGAGATCCCTGCAAAGTCCCGAGGCAATCTCCGGGTAGCGCGAATAGATCCCTTCCAAAGAACTCAGGACTTCCGAAGACCCCTTGAACCTCTCCATGTCCTTGAGCACAAAACTCTGCCGCAGAAGGGATTCGTAAGTCGAGAGCGCACCCGCGGAAAAATCACCCCTCCTTCTGGCCTCCTTCACGGCCTCAGCGGCCAAAAATCCCGAGGCGATGGCAAAATCCATCCCCCGGACCGTTACCCCGTGATTCAGGGCGAAACCAGCCGCATCCCCCACCATCAGGACTCCATCCCCGTAAAGCCTCTTAACCAGCATAAAGGAGCCCTCCGGGATCAGGTGGGCAGAATACTCCACCATCTCCCCCCCCTCTATGAGGGATGCGATCTCTGGCCTCCTTTTAAACTCCTCCAGGATATCCGGCATCTCCCGGGGAAGCCTTGACCTGAAGGCCTCCACCCCGACCACAATGCCCAGGGAGACCGTATCGGCGTTCGTGTAGAGGAACCCCCCACCGAAGATCCCGTGGGTCACCGCCCCGAAGAAGAGATGGGCCACCCCCTCGCCGTCCCTCACCCCGAAGCGCCTATTTATCTCTTCGCGACCGAGCTTTATGATCTCCTTCACACCAACGGCAAACCTCTCAGCCCTGGGCGCATCCCTCAAGCCCGCCCTCTGCCCCAAGGGGGAGAGGACACCATCGGCCAGGATCACCACCGAGGCGGGGATCTCCTCCCCCTCCACTATGACCCCCCTCACCTTCCCCCCATCCATCAGCAGATCCGTAACCCTCTTCTGGGGAATGATGAAGGCCCCCTCGGCTTGGACTTTCTCTGCCAGCCACTTATCGAAGGAGGAGCGCAGGACCGTGTAGCTGTGGCCTTGAAGGGTGGGCGAGGTAAACTCGAGGGTCACCGAATCTTGCTCTGTCAGTGCCGATATCCTCTCCTTGGTCACTGCCCTTTCAAAGGGGGCATCCTTCCACAGTTCGGGATAGAACCCTTTCACCGGCTCAAGATATAGCCTCCCCCCGGTGACGTTCTTGCTCCCCGGATGATCACCCCTCTCCACCACCAGGACTCCCATCCCCTCCTTGGCCAGGGCATATGCCGCACAGAGCCCTCCCAGCCCTGCACCTACCACTATTACATCGATCCCCTCGTTCATGAACCGCGCCCCTTCTTGAGTTCCTTTATAAGAAGGGGGACGATCTCAAACAGATCCGCCACAATGCCATAGTCGGCATACTGAAAAATGGGGGCCATCGGATCCCTGTTTATCGCCACGATCACCTTGGAACTGTCCATCCCCATGACATGATGCACGGCCCCCGACAGCCCAATGGCAAAGTAGAGGTTCGGCGAGACGGTCTTTCCGCTCTTTCCCACCTGCTCGGACTGCGGCCTCCAGCCGGCATCGACCACAGCCCTCGTTGCCCCCACTGCCCCACCGAGGACCTCCGCGAGTTCCTCGAGCATTTTGAAATTGTCCGGGGACTTGAGGCCTCTCCCACCGCAGACCACGACATCGGCTTCGGTTATGTCCAGGGCCTTGCCCTCGGGCTTCTGGATCTTTAGGGTCTTCACCTTCACTTGGTCCTCGTCGATCTCCACCTTCTCCCTTGTGACGGTCCCTTGAACCTTTGGCTGGTCCACGATTTGAAAGGCCCGGGGCCTCACCAGGACGATCTCCGGCTCCTCCTTGAGCGAGACCTCCCCGAGGACCTTCCCGCCGTAAAAGGGCTTCCTGTAAACGTATTTGCCATCCCTTAGCTCAATGGAAAGGCAATCCACAACCACTCCCTTCCCCAGCACCCCTGCAAGGGAAGGAAAAAGGTCCCGCCCCTGAATCGTTGCGCCGGCCAAAACAAGGGAGGGCTTCTCCCGCTCGATCAACCCCGCAAGGAGCTGGATGTATCTATCGGAATTGTACGGTTCAAGGGAAGGGTCCTCAAAGACAAATACCTTATCCGCAGAGGAGGAAAGCTCCTCTACGGCCTCACCTATCCCATTCCCGATGATGACCGCCCAAAGCCCTTCTCCCTTCTGGCTGGCTATCTCCCTTCCCTTAGAAAGGAGCTCATAAGAAACCCTCTTCAACTTCCCTTCCTTATGCTCTGCATAAACCAAAACCCCGGCCATCTCCCCCTCTCCTACAGGACCTTTGCTTCGCTCTTCAAAAGCTCGACCAATTCCTTAACCACCACCTCGGGTTCCCCCTTGATGTAACGGACCTTTCTTTCCTTTCTCACTTCCAAGAACCTCCTTATTTCCAGCTTCGAGCCTTCTTTTCCCACCTCCTGCGGTTTCAGGCCCACATCCCTCAGGTTCAGCTTCTTTATGGGTGCCTTCATCGCCTTCATCACCCCCATCACAGATGGAACCCTCGGTTCGTTCAAGCCCTTTTGGGCCGTCAAAACAGCAGGTAGGGAAACCGAAAGCACCTCTCTGCCCTCCTCCACATCCCTTTCGACCTCAACCCGCCCCTCTTCCGGATACACCTCCAACTTCGTGATCATAGTCACAACCGGAAGCCCAAGAAATTTGCCCACAAGGGACCCCACAATACCCGAGGAATCGTCAAAGGCCTCTCTCCCGCAGAGGATGAGATCATGGGGGAGGGACTCCACGACCTTTGCCAGGACCCGGGCGGTCGCGAACTCATCCTCCCCTTGAAAGGCCTCATCCTCCACAAGGATCGCCTCATCCACTCCCATGGCCAGCGCCGTCCTCAAGACCTCAACGGATGAAGGGGGTCCCAGGGTTATCGCTGTCACCTTCCCTCCCACCTTTTCCTTGATCCGGATGGCCTCCTCGACTGCCAGGTTGTCGAAAAAATTCATCACATAGCGCTCCTCAACCGCGACCCCTGTCCCATCCCCCTTCACCTCGATCTGGGCCTCAGGATCCGGCACCCTTTTCACCAGTACAATTACGTCCACCTTCTCCCTCCTAGCAAGGTAATTAGACCTTTCCTATTATCAGCCTTCCCGGGTAATCCCTCAACACCTCATGGGTCCCGCCGCCGTAAAGCAGAAATCTCGCATCCCTGAAATGCCTCTGGGGAGAATACTCCAGGGCCATCCCGTTAGCAAATTTTGCTCTTATGAGCTGGTAATGACCGATGGGATGACCGAAGGCCACCCGTTTTCTGGAGAACTCAAGGACCTCATCATATGCGGCCCTCGCTATCCCAAGGGCCATCGCCCCGGTCATGGTGCGGATCTCATCTAGGATCTCTTGCAGCTGCTGAATCCCCTTGCCTTCCTCCCCGAGTAGGTTCTCCTTGGGGATGCGCACATTGTCCAGTATCAACTCCCCGGTAACCGTCCCCCGACAACCCAGCTTGCGGATCTTCTGCCCGGGATAAAACCCGGGAGTCCCCTTCTCGAGTTCAATCCCTTCAAATCCTTGGAGGGATCGGTTGTCGCAAGCACCGTTGCAAAATCGCCTTATCACACGCATACCGTCCATAGCCAACCTGTAGGTGAGATAAGGGAGGACTGTGGCCTGCTCCATACTCATTACCGTGATCTGCAAAAAACTCCATCGCACCTCTCCTGAACATCAGATATAAAAATTTACCCTTAACCTCTAATTTTTTTCGAAGGATTTGCATACTGTATACACTACGTCCTTTTCTGTCAAGGCCTTTTGAATTGGGTCGGGTGCATGGGTATGGACATCGGTACCACCCTGGGGAAGGAG
>CAYVAU010000040.1:0-13288 GCA_964448445.1 uncultured Thermodesulfobacteriota bacterium
TTTCCTTCACCTCTTCCGGCACTATAATTGTGTGCTGCAGATGGGAGGAAGCGACCAATGGGCCAATATCTGCGCTGGCGTGGATCTGATCAGGAGGGTTGAGGGGGGCGAGGCCTATGGATTGGTCTTCCCCCTTGTGACAACGGCCACCGGGGAGAAGATGGGGAAGACGGAGAAGGGGGCCATATGGCTCGATCCAAACCTGACTTCCCCTTATGAGTTCTATCAGTACTGGATAAATGTGGATGATAGGGATGTGGAGCGATTCTTAGCCCTTTTCACCTTCTTGCCCATGGAAGAGGTCAGGCGTCTCGGAAGCCTAAAGGGAGAGGAGTTGAGGGAGGCAAAGGAGGTCCTGGCCTTTGAGGTTACGAAGATCGTGCACGGCGAAGAGGAGGCAAAGAGGGCCAGGAATGCCTCGCGGGCAGTCTTCGCCGGCGAAGGCGTTGACCTTTCGGCCCTCCCCACTACCGAGATCGACCATGAGAGGCTGAGGGAAGGCATCCCTGCCTATGAACTTTTTGTGATCACGGGACTGACCTCGAGCAAAAGTGAGGCCCGAAGGCTCATATCGCAGGGAGGGGGATATATTAACGGGGAGAGGATCAAGGAATTCGATCAGAAAATCGGCCTCAAGGACCTCAAGAACGGCACCATCCTCCTCAGGGCTGGCAAGAAGAGATACCACCGGGTGGTGGCGAAATAGAATGGGCCTCGATCAGTTCTTCGGTCAGGGCCCTTAGGCCCTGTGAAATCCTCACGGGGGGCTTGAGGGGGCGGTCCAGTTGTCGATATTCCTCGGAGAGACGTTCCAGAGATCGAAGGCATCGTGTGCGGATGTCCTCAAGGGCCGGTAGCTCACACAGCAGTTCCCCCTTATCTATGACCCTCACAAGCAGGGGAACGGTTTCCCCTTCGGCCTTTATCCCTTCGCCTTCAAGGGCTATGATGTCCTCCTTGAGGGTGCCGTCGCTGTGAAACACCCTCCATACCTGCTTTTTGCCGGGATAGGTGAGTTTGCCAGCCGAAAGCTTGATCCTCGGTCCTATCTCGTCCTCCACGAGTTTGTAAATCCCGCCAAGGGCCGGGGCATCATGGCTTGTTCCAAGCTCCGTACCCACCCCGAAGAGATCGGCCCTTGCCCCTTTCTTTAGGAGCTCGGCTATCTTGTACTCGTTGAGGTCCCCTGAGAGCAGGATCTTCACATGCTGAAGGCCATTTCTGTCCAAGATCTCCCTCACCCTTTTGCTCATTTCTATGAGATCACCGCTATCGATGCGCACCCCCTTGAGCTTGTAGCCCTTCCTTTCGAGCTCTCGCGCTATCCTCACGGCATTTTCTGCCCCCCTGAGGGTATCGTAGGTGTCTATTAAGAGCAGGACGTTATCGGGAAAGTCCTCTGAGAAGGCGCGGAAGGCCTCAAGTTCGCTCGGGAAGGACATAACATAGGAATGGGCCATGGTTCCATAGACGGGAATGCCATATATGCGGCCTGCCAGGGTACAGGATGTCCCGCTGCATCCCCCTATATAGGAAGCCCTGGCCACCTTAAGGGCGGCGTCAGCCCCATGGACCCTCCTGGCCGAAAAGTCCACAACGGGCCTTCCCTCGGCTGCCAGGACCACCCTTGAGGCCTTGGTGGCGATCATCGATTGGAAGTTGAGGGTGTTGAGAAGGAAGGTCTCCACGATCTGGGCCTCTATCCGCGGGGCGGTGACCCTGAGGATGGGTTCCTGGGGAAAGAAGATTTCCCCTTCGGGAATGGCCCAAACGGTCCCGGTGAACCTGAAGGTCTTAAGATAATCGAGGAACTGGTCCGAAAAGAGCCTCAAACTCCTCAGGTAATCAATGCTCTCCTTCGAGAACCTGAGGTTGAGAAGATAATGGACGGCCTGCTCAAGCCCGGCAGCGACAAGATAGGACCTATAGGGAGGAAGGTGGCGGACAAAGAGCTCGAAGGTGGTGGTTTCGTTCTTCCCTCGTCGAAGGTAGCTGTCGGCCATGGTGAGCTCGTAAAGGTCCACCAGAAGGGACATGTTCTCATCATTAACCCACCCTCCCGTAGGTTTCCTCATCTCGGCCACCTCCCTAGCTCTCTTTTCTCACAGCGGAACGCTTGTGGTCAAGGCCCCTCCTTCTTGCCATTTTCAATGGGCATTGATAAATCTCAATGGGGAAATCAAGCTGAGGGAGGTCGGAGGATGAAACCCGGAGAGAGGGTGATTTTCCCCTTTGCAGGAGGCGAGAAGGAGGGGATTGTGTGGAAGGTGACCCCGAAGAAGGTTTACATCAAGGCGGATTTTCCCCGCCATAAGGGCAAAATCATCAAACGCTCAATTTTTGAGGTGAAAACCAAGTGAAGACCCTCGTAGTTACTGCGGCCTTCATCGAAGATCCAACAAGGGGCGTGCTCCTTTCCAAAAGGACAGACGGTCTTTACAAAGGGCATTGGGAGTTTCCGGGTGGAAAGCTCGAGGAAGACGAATCCCCTGAAGACTGCCTGAGGAGGGAGATCAAAGAGGAGCTGGGAATCGAGATAGAGGTCGGGCGGATAAAGGAGGTAGTGTGGATGCCCTATGAGGGTTTTAACCTTCTGCTTCTCCTCTATAGGTGCAGGCTGAAGGGCGGCAATCCCAAGCCCTTGGGTTGTGAAGAAGTTCGCTGGTTCAAAAGGGAGGAGCTACGGGGGCTCAGGATGCCCCCTGCAGACAGGGAGCTCTTAAGAAGGCTTGAGGGGGAATGGGATTCAAGTGTGGCATAGTGGGTTTGCCCAATGCCGGCAAATCCACCATTTTCAATGCCCTAACGGCTGCTTCGGCCGAGGTTGCCCCTTTTCCCTTCTCTACCATAGAACCCCATGTGGGGGTGGTGGCGGTTCCCGACCGGAGGCTGGAGATCCTGAGGGACCTCATCAGGCCAAAAAAGGTCACCCCCACAACCCTGACCTTTGTGGATATCGCAGGCCTTGTCAAAGGGGCAAGTAAGGGCGAAGGTTTGGGGAACCAGTTCCTCTCACACATACGGGGGGTTGACGCCATAGCCCATGTGGTGAGGTGCTTTCGGGAAGAGGGGGTAGCCCACCCCTATGGAGATGTAGATCCGAGAAGGGATGCCGAGGTGGTGAATCTGGAGTTGATCCTGGCGGATCTGCAGGTGGTGGAACGCAGACTCGAGAAGGCCCAAAAGCTCTCCAAGGCCGGGGACAGGGTATACAGGAAGGAAGCCGAGCTGCTTGAGGAACTCCACCGGTGGCTCTCCGAAGGCAGAAAGGTCAGAGATTTCTTGAAGGCTTTTCCTTCGGAACTCCCCAAGGACCTGTCCCTCATTACTGCCAAACCTTATTTTTACGTGGCCAATGTGTCCGAAGGCCAGGAGTTGCTGGCCGCGGAGCTCGAGGAGCTGGCCAAGGAGGAGGGTGTTCCGGTGGTGAAGATATGGGGGAAGGTAGAGGCGGAACTGCAAGAGCTTGACCCCGAGGAAAGGGAGGCCTTCAGACAGGAGCTGGGAATGGAGGAATCGGGGCTCATGAAGGTCATAAGGGTCGGTTACGATATTTTGGGCCTTGTGACCTTTTTCACAACGGCCAATCAGGACCTGAGGGCCTGGACCGTAAGGAGGGGCACCAAGGCCCCTGAGGCTGCCCGAAAAATCCATTCCGATATGCAGCGCGGATTCATCAGGGCGGAGGTAATTAACTTTGAGGACTTGGTCAAGGCTGGCTCCGAACAGGCCGCGAGGGAAAGGGGACTTGTGCGGATAGAGGGAAGGGAGTATGAGGTAAGAGACGGTGACATCATCTACTTCAGGTTCAGCGTCTGAGGCGACCGATGGAGCTTTTCCTGATAAGGCACGGCAGGACCCGGTGGAATCAGGAAAGGGTCTTCAGGGGAAGGGCGGATGTGCCCCTTGATGAGGTGGGCAGGAGGGAGGCCGAGTTTTTGGCTCAGAGGCTCAAGGGTGAGGGCATAAGGGCCATTTATTGCAGTCCCCTGAGCAGGGCCAGGGAAACGGCCCAGATCCTTTCGCGGGTCCTCGAGGCCCCCGTGACCGTTTCTCCGGAGCTGGTGGATCTCGATTTCGGAAGATGGCAAGGTCTGAGTGTGAGGGAGGTGGAGAGGTGCTTCGGCGAACTCTATCGCAAATGGCTCAAAAGCCCCCATGAGGTTATCTTTCCGGAAGGGGAAAGCCTCAGGGAAGTTTACAACAGAGTCGTTCCTTTTGTGGAAGGCCTTAAAGGACGCCATAAGGGGGAGGCAGTAGCCATTGTGAGCCACCGGGTGGTGCTCAAGGTCCTGATCTGTTGGCTGCTGGGGCTTGGCCTGAACGATTTCTGGAGGGTAGAGCAGGGCACATCGGCCCTAAGCCTCTTTCAGTGGAAGGACAACACCTGGGTGGTGAAGTTCCTGAATGACACGTGCCATCTCAACTCCCTCAAAGAGGGGGGAGTTGAGTTCTGAGGGTCTATCAGGAAATGTCAAGATGTGAGCTCTGCGGAAAGGAGTCCCCTTTTATCTCCCGAACTATCGGATTTTGTGCCGACTGTATAAGAAGGCACTTTGAACAGCTCCGGGAGAGGGTCCTTGCAGTGCACAAAGCCTTGAGGATGCAAGATGGCCTCCCTGGAGAAATTCCCCGCGACCCCCAAGGGAAGCGCTGTAGGATTTGTGCCAACGAATGTTCGATTCCAGAAGGGGAAAGGGGATTCTGTGGGGTCTACGAGAATCGGGATGGCAGGGTGGTGCCGGTTTCGGGGGATTGGAGGAAAGCCTTCCTTCACTGGTATTATGACCCCCTGCCCACGAACTGTTGTGCAGCGTGGGTGTGTCCGGGATGTAGTCCTTCGGGATATCCCAAGTATTCGTACAGGGATGGGCCGGAATACGGCTACAGCAATCTTGCCGTTTTCTACTGTGCTTGCAACTTCGACTGCCTTTTTTGCCAGAACTGGACTTACAGACAGGAAATGGATGAAGGGGCTTTAAAGGATGTGGATGAGCTCATTGGAGCCGTCAAAGAGGGTGTAAGCTGTGTCTGCTTTTTCGGCGGTGACCCCACGCCCCAGGCGGTCCACGCCCTGATTGCAGCAAAGGGGATGCTCAAAAGATACAAGGGGCGCATCCTCAGGATATGCTGGGAGACCAACGGGCAGGTTTCCAGTTCGTTGATGCATCAGATGGCGGAGGTGTCCTTTCGGAGCGGGGGATGTATAAAGGTCGACTTGAAATGCTGGAGCGAGGAGATGAGTTTCGTCCTTTCGGGGGTGAGTAACCGCAGACAGAAGGAGAATTTTTCCAAACTGGTGAAATTCCACCGCATGAGACCGGAGCCCCCTTTCCTTATAGCGAGCACCCTCCTTGTCCCAGGGTATGTGGACTACGAAGAGATAAGGGGCTTGGCCAGTTTTATCTCCTCTTTGGATCCGTCCATTCCCTGGACGCTTTTGGCCTTCCATCCCGATTTTCACATGCGCGATCTGCCGACCACACCGAGGACCTATGCCCTAAAATGCCTGGAGATAGCCAGGGAGGCCGGAATGAGGAACGTCCATATCGGAAACGTCCACTTGCTTTCGTGAAGGAATCCGATGCCGTTGAGGATCATCGGACAATTCGTAAAAGGAGGGGGAGATGAGGTACAGGATCGAGATCTTTGATCACTTTCCCCAATATGTGAGAGGCGTTGTCATTGCCAGAGATATCGAGAACCGTCAGGGGCAGCAGGAATTGAGGGATATGCTTTCCAAAATTCAGCTTCAGACCCGGCAAAAGGTCAGCGAGCAGGACTACAGGGAACACCCTCAGATTGCCAATTGGCGGGAGGCTTACAGGCGTTTTGGTATAAACCCCAATAAGCAATCCCCTTCGGTTGAGGCCCTGGTGAGGCAGGTGGTTAAGGGACGGGAGCTCAAGTCCATAAACGCAGTGGTGGACATCTTCAATTACATATCCTTGAAATACCTCGTTCCAAGTGGAGCGGACGATCTGCACAAGGTCGTGGGGGATCTTAGGCTGAGATATGCAAGGGGGGATGAGGTCTTCATTCCCCTTAACAGGCAAGAGGTGGAACATCCCAAGCCCGGTGAGGTGATCTATGCTGATGATGAGAAGGTCCTTTGTAGATGCTGGAACTGGAGGCAGGGCGACCATACCAAGCTGACTCCCGAGACCAAATGGGTTGCCGTAAATGTGGATTGTCTGCCGCCGGTAACGAAGGAAAAGGCCGAGGAGATCACCCGGGAGGTGGCAGAACTCATTCGACGATTCTGCGGGGGTGATGTAAATTACTACATGCTGGACCGGGACAATCCCGAAATAGGGATCTAAGGAGGTTCGGATGGCGAAGGTTCAAAGGGCGATAATCAGCGTTTCGGACAAAAGAGGCATAGGGGAATTTGCCCGCTTCTTGAGTTCGATAGGAGTAGAGATCCTTTCCACAGGGGGAACCGCAAGGGTCCTGAGATCCGAAGGGGTGGAGGTGGTAGAGGTTTCCCAGTACACGGGCTTTCCCGAGATGCTGGACGGTCGGGTGAAGACCCTCCATCCCTTCGTGCACGGGGGAATTTTGGCCAGAAGGGATGATCCCCGGCACCGCGAGGAGATGGAGCGATATGGTATAAGGCCCATAGACCTCGTGGTGGTGAACCTCTATCCCTTCCGGGAGACCGTCTCAAAGGGGGTGTCCCTCGATGAGGCCATAGAGCAGATCGACATCGGGGGGCCAACCCTGGTCAGGGCTGCGGCGAAGAATTTCAAACATGTGGCCGTGATTGTGGATCCCGATGATTATCCGAAGGTCAGAAAGGAGCTGGAGGCCTCAGGGGAGGTTTCCCTCAAGACCCGCCTTCAGCTGGCGAGGAAGGCCTTCCGGCACACCGGAGATTACGATGCGGCGATAGCCGATTATCTGGAAAGGGCGGAGGTGTGAGGTGAAAGTGCTGGTGGTAGGAGGAGGGGGGAGGGAGCATGCCCTTTGCTGGAAGCTTTCCCAGAGTCCCCGGGTGCAGCGGCTTTACTGCGCCCCTGGCAACGGCGGCATAGCCGAGGTGGCCAAACTCGTCCCCATAGAGGCTGAAGACCTCAAGGGGATCCTCAAGTTTGTCAAGGAGGAGGCCATAGACCTTACGGTCATAGGCCCCGAGGCCCCTTTGGTTGGGGGATTGGTCGATCTCTTGGAGGGGGAGGGCTTCAGGGTTTTTGGTCCGAATAAGGCCGCTTCCGAGATCGAGGGGAGCAAGGCCTTTGCCAAGGAATTCATGAGGCGGCACGGGATACCCACCGCCCCCTTTGTGATCTTTGAGGACCCTGAGGAGGCGAAATCGTGGATCGAGCGGTCCGAGAAACCCCTTGTGGTCAAGGCCTCAGGTCTTGCTGCTGGCAAGGGGACCATCATCTGCGACAGCACCGAGGAGGCCCTTCGGGCGGTGGATCACATCATGGTAGAGAGGGCCTTCGGTGAGGCCGGATCGAAGGTAGTGGTGGAGGAGAGGCTTGAGGGCCAGGAGCTCTCGTATATAGCTTTTTGTGACGGCGAGGATATCCTCCCCATGTCCACATCCCAGGATCACAAACGCCTCCTTGATGGCGACAAGGGCCCCAATACGGGAGGGATGGGCGCTTACAGCCCTGTGCCCTTCGTGTCGCCCGAGCTTGAAAGGAGGATCATACGGGAGATAATGCTCCCCGCAGTACGGGGGCTCAAACAGGAAGGGAGACCTTACAAGGGCGTCCTTTATGCGGGTTTGATGATAGATCGGGACGGTAATCCCTGGGTCCTCGAATTCAATTGCCGCTTCGGTGACCCTGAGACTCAGCCCCTTCTGGTCAGAATGCAGGGGGACATCCTGGAAGTTATGCTGGCCTGTATTGAGGGGAGACTTTCCGAGGTGCAGATAGGTTGGGATCCAAGCCCCGCTGTGTGTGTGGTGATGGCCTCAGGGGGTTATCCCGGACCTTACGAGAAGGGTAGGGAGATAAAGGGCCTTGAGGCCTTGGAGGGGATGCCCGATGTGTGGGTCTTTCACGCTGGAACGGTCAAAAGGGACGACAAATACTTCACCTCAGGGGGGAGGGTTCTGGGGGTTACTGCAAAAGGCAGAGACCTCCGGGAGGCCATCCGGAAGGCCTATGAAGCCGTTGGCAGGATCCACTGGGAAGGGGTACATTACCGCAGGGACATAGGACAAAAGGGCCTCAGTGGGGCCTGGCCTTCCTGAGGATCTGGCCCGAAGGGGTATCCATCACCTCGAGGCCCAACCGAAGCAGCTCCTCCCTCAGGGAATCGGAAAGGGCAAAATCCCTTCTCTCCCTGGCTTCTTTGCGCTTCTTAAGGATCCTTAACACCCGAGGGCGGAGCCCTTCGGATGGAAATTCCATCACCTGGAGGATGTAATCGGCTTCCTTGAGCGCTTGAAGGATCGCTTCCCTTTCCCCTGCCGATATACCTCGCTTTAGGATCGGCTGAAGCGATCTGAGGAAGGTGAAGAGGGATGCAAAGGCCTTTGAGAGGTTGAGATCGTCTTCCAGGGCTTTGTCAAACTCATCGCGAAAACGCCCGGCGAGCTCCGTGATCAGCCCGCAAGGTGGTCCATCAGGACAGAAGACCACCTGGATCAGCAGGTCGTGAAGCCTCATCCATGCCCTCTTTGACTCGAGAAGTCCCCTCAAGGAATACTTGAGGGGCTTTCTGTAATGGGTCCCGAGCAGGAAGAACCTTATCTGAGAGCCGCAGAACCCCTTCTCGAGCAACTCCTTAAGGGTCACCGCATTTCCCGAGCCCCAACCCATGCGCCGCCCGTTGTTGAGGACCTGCTCCACGTGGACCCAGTGTCTGGCAAAGGTCTTGCCCGTCAAGGACTGGGCTATGGCTATCTCGTTTTCGTTGTGGGGAAAGATGAGTTCGGTGGAAGAGGTGTGGATGTCCAGGGTCTCGCCGAGGTATTTAAGGGCCAAAGCAGCGCATTCTATATGCCAGCCCGGGCGGGCCTTCCCCCATGGGGTGTCGTAATAGATGCCGGCCTTGAGCTCCAAGAGGCTCGAGCGCTTAAAGAGGGTGAAGTCCTGGGGGCTGTTCCTATCGTAAGTATCCGATTCCGTGCGTCCCCCCCTGAGTTCCTTGGGATCGATACCCGAAAGACTCCCGTAGTCCTTGAACCTCTCAAGGGAAAAGTAGAGGGAGCGGTGCCTCTCATAGGCAAAACCCTTCTTCAGCAGTCCTTCAGCGACCCGGACCATGTCAGAGATGTGCTCACTGGCCCGAGGGTAATGGGTTGCGGGATCAATCCTCAGGGTCTCGGCGTCCTTGAAAAATTCCTCAATGAAAGGCGAAGTAAGTTCCTTAAGGGACCTGCTGCAGGAAAGGGCCTTGCTGACGGTGCGATCGTCCACATCGGTTATGTTGACCACATGAAGGACATCAATTCCCTTGGACTTCAGGTAACGCTTCAGGACATCGGCGATCAAGAGACGGCGCCATACTCCAAGGTGCACGTAATCGGATGCGGTTGGCCCACAGGTGTATACCTTCACCTTCTTGGGATCCTGGGGACTTAGGGGTTCTACCTTCCGGGTCAGGGTATTAAAGAGCCTTATGCTCAAGATGGGCTTCTCTACAAAGAGAGAGGTGGACAAGTACCGTTCCCCGGTATCGGGCAAAATAACGACCAAAACGCCCTCCCTCATCCTCTGGGCGATGAGGGTTGCCGCATGCATGGCCGCTCCGGAACTCATGCCAGCAAGGATTCCTTCTTCCCGGGCCAATCTCCTGGCCATCTCATAAGCCTCTTCATCACCCACGACGACCTTTTCGTCCACCACCGAAGGATCGAAGATCCCCGGGACATAGGATTCCGTCAAATTCTTCAGACCCTGGATTCTGTGCCCCACCCGGGGTTCAACGGCTATTATCCGTATTTTCGGGTTATATTCCTTCAGCCTTCTGCCAACCCCCACAAGCGTCCCAGTGGTCCCCATGGTTATGACGACGGCCTCTACCTTCCCTTCGGTCTGTCGCCATATCTCCTCCCCTGTGCCCAGATAATGAGCCATGGGGTTTGAGGGGTTGTTGAACTGGTCCACCAAGAAATACCTTTCGGGATCCTCCCTTGCCAAACGATAGGCCTCTTCAATGGCCCCATCGGTCCCCAGCTCTGCAGGAGTCAGCCTGATCTCCGCCCCATAAGCCCTGAGGATCCTCTTGCGTTCCTCACTTACCGATTCCGGCATGATCAAAAGGACCCTGTAACCCTTCACTGCCCCCACCATGGCGAGGCCTATGCCGGTGTTGCCACTTGTGGCCTCCAGGATCACCTTCCCTGGATGCAGTTCGCCCCTCTCTTCGGCATCCTCCACCATCCTTAAGGCGACCCTGTCCTTTACCGAACCGCCGGGATTGAAGGACTCGAGTTTGGCATAGAGCTTCACGCGCGGATTGGGGTTCAGCCGCCTTATCTCCACTAGAGGGGTGGAGCCTATTAATTCGAGGATGCTACGGCAGACCCTCATAGTTCGGTGACAAAGGATAACGTCAAAGAGAGGGGCTTACAAGGGGAGGAAGGAGTTAACCCTCCTTTGGAGTAACCCCTCTGGGTTTCGGATGAGGATCTTTTTGCCTTTGACCTCTATATGAGACCTTCGTCGCTTAAACGCTTCAAAACCCCGGAAGGGTTTCAGGGACCGTTCCTCGGCATCAAAGACTTGGGCCGAATTTGCCCGCTTTTATAATTTTTGGGTCTCCTTCTTTGAACTTTCTCCCAAAGAGAGGCCTAAGAGAAAGGCCTCTTCGTTTTTCCCCCTCCATTGAGAGGGCGAGAGGTCGCTTATAATCTCGAGGAAAGACCGGGGGTTTAGGGTTCCGAGAAAACCGATGGCTGCTCCGAGTAAAATGAGGTTGGCTCCCCGGCTGTGTGCCAATTTCTTTGCCAAAGCCGTAGCATCAATATGTAGCACTCCCTTCTCTGGGGAATTTACTACCGTAAGACCACCTTCCTTAAGATAAGCCCTGGTCCTTTGGGCCTCTTTGAAGGAAGTGGCTATCAGGACATCCGCCTCGCCCAAGCGTAACATGGGGCTCATGTGTTTTCCCAATTTTACTTGGGAAACAACCGAACCACCCCTTTGAGCCATCCCATGGGTCTCGGTGGAGATGACGGGTATTCCTTGTCTCCATGCTCCTTCGGTCAGCACCCGGGTGAGAAAGATTATCCCCTCTCCACCCCTCCCTGCTATCAGCACCTTCAGGTTCACCCTACCTCCTCCACCGCAAGGGCCCCTTGGGGGCAGATATAAACGCAGAGGCCACAGCCGTTACACAAGCTCTCGTCGATGAAAGGATAATCCCCCTCTTCCCTGATGGCGGGACACTCGGATTCAAGACACAACTTACAGCCTATACAATCTTCCTTCCTAAGGACAGCCTTTTTCCTTCGATTTTCTCGAGCGATAAGGAGACAAGGCCGCCTGGAGATGACCACTGCTGGGCTTTCCTTCCGGCGGGAAAATTCGTGGGCCTTCCTAATGCTTTCCACCATTTGAGGGAGGTCATAAGGATCCACCACCTCGATGAACTCCACCCCGCATCCCCTCACCACCTCTTCCAACGAAACAGGCTTCAGGCCCTCCGAGGGGCAGGCGGGGGTGGGCTGTCCACCCGTCATGGCCGTGATCCCGTTGTCTAGAATTACTAGGACGAAGGCGGCTTTCTTGTTTACCGAGTCTATAAGGGCAGGGATGCAGGCGTGGAAGAAGGTGGAGTCCCCTACCGTTGCCCCTATGGGAGGTATGGGCAACCCAGCCCTTTTCATGGAGAGATAAAAGCCTTCTGCCAAAGAAACTCCTGCCCCCATGCAGAGAAAGGCATCTACCGCCCCCATGTTTAGCCCCAGGGTATAGCAGCCGATGTCACTGGGGTAAAAGCCCCCGGGAAGGGCTTCCTTGAGGGCCCAGAAGGCCGCCCGATGGGGACAACCGGGGCACAACCTCGGCGGCTCCCCTTCAGAAAGCCCGGAAGGTTCAACGGTCAATTCCTCCCCAAGGAGGCGCCCGAGGGCGCGCAGTATAGTCTCCGGCCTGAGCTCCCCTTCAGAGGGTACCGTCCCGTCGGCCTTTCCTAAGACCTCCTCCCGCGAGGGGAGCTGCAGTTCCATCACCGGGTAGGTTTCCTCTAAGACGAGCACTTTCCGGAAACGCCGGACTTCCTCCTGGAGGGAAGCAGGCATTGGGTAGGGCCTGTCCACCTTGATGATGCAGACCTCTTCCTCTTTTCCCAAGGCCTTCAGCGCATCCATCAGGAGCGCAAAGGGGAAACCCGATGCCAAGATCGCCCGTTCCGCCTGAGGGTTACCAAAGATCCTGTATGCGTCTTCCTTCTGGATCCTCCTTATCTTTTCGTTCAACTCCTTATGAAGCACAAATCTTCGCCTCGGTGTAGCCACCCATCGGAAGGTGTCCTTCTCGAATTTCAATCCTCTCCATCGAGGACGAATCTCCTCCAGCTCTAGCCCCTGGCGGGCATGGCACACCCATGACACTGGCCTGAGCATCACGGGGATACTGTAACGCTCTGATAGCTCAAAGGCCGCCTTCACCATTTCCATGGCTTCCTTGGGTGTGGAAGGATCGAAGACGGGGATCTTGGCGAACATGGCCAAGAACCTGCTGTCTTGCTCCGTTTGGGAGCTGTAAGGGCCGGGATCATCAGCGCTGATTACTATAAAGCCGCCACGAACCCCCGTATAGGCAGCGCTCATGAGGGCATCCAAAGCCACATTGAGGCCTACTTGTTTCATTATGGCTGCAGACCTTCCTCCAAACCAGCTGTTGGCCAGGGTTATCTCCAAGGCCACCTTTTCGTTCACCGCCCACTCGGCGAAGATTTCGAGGCCTAATTCTTTCTTTAACTTGATGACAGCTTCGAGGATTTCCGAGGCCGGAGTTCCCGGATAGGAACTTAGGGCCGTTGCCCCTTCCTGCAGTAGAGCCCACGCTATGGCTTCATTGCCGAGAAGGACTTTCCGAATCAATCCTTGAGCTTCTCCTTTAAAAATTCGAGTTCCCTTGAGAATTCACGAAAACCTCAGGGAAAGTTTATATCACCAAAAACACGGTGATGTCGAGTCATAAAGGAGAACGCACCGCGATTGGGCCAGCTTTTGCAGTTTGCTCAAAGAAAACGAGGGGGTTGTTAACAGTCACTGCATAAGTTCAGAAACCTTTGGCACTCTGAGTAGGGGGGTGCTGAGATGCAGATCCATCACATCGGCTATGGGATCAGGGGGTTTTACAGGTTGGCCAAA
>CAYVAU010000041.1:0-13034 GCA_964448445.1 uncultured Thermodesulfobacteriota bacterium
GAGCGGAAATCCGGTAGGTTCAAGGGGATATCGGCCAGGACCACCCCTACAAGGCCTATCTTTGGAAAATCGTGGCCTTTCACAACCATCTGAGTGCCCACAAGGACGTCTATCGAGCCCTCCTCCAGCCCCTTGAGAATCCGCTCATAGTCCCTGCGCCTTGAGACCACGTCGCTGTCCATTCTCTGGATCCTCTTTCCTGGAAGCAACCTCTCGAGTTCGGCCACAATCCTTTCGGTACCGAAACCCAAGGGCTTCATCTTCCCCCCGCCGCAACCCGGACAGACCTGCGGGGCCTTGAGGGCATAACCGCAGTAGTGGCAAAGTAACACCTCCCGGGAGGCATGGTAGGTCAAGGAGACACTGCAGTTTCTGCACTTAAGGACCTCGCCGCATTCCTCACAGAGCATAAAGGAGGCATATCCCCGGCGGTTGAGGAACAGTATGGCCTGTTCCCCCGAAGAAAGGCATTCCCTTAAGGCCTCAAGCAGCTCCGGGGAGATTATCCCCTTTTTGCCCCGCATGTCCACCACTTCCACCCTGGGCAAGGGCCCGCCGATCCTTTGGGGAAGTTCGATCAGGGTGAACTTTCCCCTTTTGGCATTGTAAAAGCTCTCCACCGAGGGGGTGGCTGAACCGAGGATCACCGTGGCCCCCTGAAGCCTCCCCCTCACAAGGGCCATATCCCGCGCATTGTACTTGAAACCGCCCTCTGCTTGCTTGTAGGAAGGATCATGCTCCTCGTCGACCACAATGAGCCCCAGTTCCTCCAAGGGGGCAAAGAGGGCGGAGCGGGCACCGAGGACCACTTTTATCTCTCCTGAGGCCACCATCCTCAACTGCTCCCGGCGTTCGGCCGGGGTCATGGCGCTGTGAAGCACCGCTATGGTCCCTCCCAGTCTCCGTTTGAAACGCGTATAAAGCTGGGGGGTTAGGGCGATCTCGGGCACGAGGATCAAAACCCCCTTTCCGGCCTCCAGGGCCATCTGGGCAGCCCTGAGATAGACTTCGGTCTTGCCACTACCGGTCACCCCGAAGAGCAGAAGGGGGGCACCTTGCCTATGAGAGATCGTCTCCAGGGCCCTCTCCTGCCAGGGCGTCAGGGTCGCAGGGGGAGGGGTCCCTCCCACCTCGGCGATGTCTGCCGGAAGTCCCTTACCGGTCCTTCGGTGGGGGGCGATGAGTCCTTCCCTTATGGCCCTCTGGACCTCATCCCTTCCAAAACGCCTCTCCAGGGTCCTCATGGTGAGCGGTCGAACCCTTAAGGTGGAAAGGAGCTGGTCTGCCTCCCCCCTCGCGAGGATCTCCGCGGCCTTTCTGGTGAGACCAAGGGAGATATCCCGACCTATCCCGGGTGAGGCGGTCTTGAGGACGAGCCCAAGGGGGCTGAGGTAATGGGAGGAGGCAAACCTCATGAGTTCGATGACCTCCGGAGAGAGGAGTCGCGGTCCCTCTTCCACCGCCTCCACCTCCCTCACCCCTTCAGGGTCCAGTCCCTCGGGAGGCTCCATCCTCAGGGACAGCACGACCCCCAGTCGCTTCCTGCCTTTAAGGGGCACCAGGACCCCCACTCCGGGTCTGACCCTTTGCCGGAGGGACTCGGGGACCCTGTACCAGAGGGGATCTATTGCCAGGGGCAGGAGGACCTCCGCGAAGGCCATCTCCCTTGAGGCTAAATCGTATCCCCGGGGCTGTAAAGCCCCGGGTCGATCTTTATAATAGCTCGCTGTGAAGGCCCTTGAGAGGATAAAGGTGGTACTGGTTGAGCCCGAGGGCCCCATAAATGTGGGGATGGTCGCAAGGACCTTGAAGAACATGGGCTTCAGGGAACTAATGCTGGTCAATCCCAAATGCCCTCCCCTCCATCCCTACGCCCTGGTAATGGCCCCTGGAGCCAAGGACCTCCTCTCGGAGGCGAAGGTCCTGGGGGACTTAAGGGAGGCGATAAGGGACAGTGCCCTCGTGGTGGGGACCACCAGGCGGAGGAGGAAGGGGAAGGAGCTGATCCCCTTGAGGGCCGCATCCCAGCAGATCCTGCAGTTGGCCCGGGGTGGTCAAAAGGTGTCCATCCTCTTCGGCCGGGAGGACACGGGATTGACCAACAGGGAACTCTCCCTGTGTCACCTCCTTGTCACCATTCCCACTGACCCTACCCACGGGTCCCTAAATCTCTCCCAGGCGGTGGCAGTGGTCCTTTACGAGCTGAGGACATCTGCCCAGGGGGAGGAGATGCCCAGGGCAAAGGGGCTCGCCCCGTGGGGGGAACTGGAGGGGCTTTTCGAGCATCTGCAGGAGGTACTTCTGAAGATCGGCTTCCTGGACCCGAACAACCCCAGGGCGGGCCTCGAGGACCTGAAGGGGATCCTCATGCGGGCGAGGCTTGACTCGCGCGAGGTGCGGCTCCTGCGGGGCGTCCTAAGGCGGATAACCTGGGCCATCGAGAGGGTTTCAAAGGGGGAGGAGCTGTGGTAGTCTTGGGGACCAAAAGGAGGAGGCGAGAATGCGGAGGCTCTCCTCAAGGGTGAGAAAAGTGAAGCCCTCTCCTACTCTTGCCATAACCGCCCGAGCCAGGGCCATGAAGGCCAAGGGAGTGGATGTCGTAAACTTCGCGGCCGGTGAGCCCGACTTCGATACTCCCGAACACGTGAAGGAGGGGGCCATAAGGGCTCTCAAGGAGGGCTTCACCAAGTACACCCCTTCTTCTGGCATCCCCGAATTGAAGGAGGCCATCTGCGAGAAGCTGGAGAGGGAAAACGGCCTTTCCTACACCCCCCAGGAGGTGATTGTGACCTGTGGCGGGAAGCAGGCCCTTTACAACATAGCCATGGCCCTTTTCGAAGAGGGAGACGAGGTGATAATCCCCGCGCCCTATTGGGTTTCATACCCGGCCATGGTCCTTTTGGCAGGGGCCGAACCCGTAATCCTTGAGACGGAGGAGTCGGAGGGATTCAGGCTCACCCCCGAAGCCCTAAGGAGCGCCATCACTTCGAGGACCAAAGCCCTCATCCTCAATACCCCTTCGAACCCTTCCGGAACGGCTTACACGAAGGATGAGCTTGAGGGGATCGCCGAGGTGGCCCTCGAGCATGACCTCTGGATCATCTCCGATGAGGTATATGAGCACATCGTCTTTGACGACTTCAGACACCTGTCCATTGCCACCCTCTGCCCCGAGGTCAAGGAGCGAACGATCGTGGTGAACGCCCTCTCCAAGACCTATTCGATGACGGGCTGGAGGATAGGCTTTGCGGCCGGCCCCAGGGAGGTGATCGCGGCCATGGATACCATCCAGAGCCAGAGCACCTCCAATCCCACCTCCTTCGCTCAGAGGGGGGCCTTGGAAGCCCTGCGAGGGCCCCAGCAGTGCGTCAAGGAAATGCGAGAGGAATACCAGCGCAGAAGGGATCTGCTTTACGAACTCATCCTGTCCATCCCCGGAATCAGCTGCTTCAAGCCGAAAGGGACCTTTTACCTCTTCCCCAACTTCGGGGCCTACATCGGGGATCGCTTCAAGGACGATGGGGAGTTGTGCGCCTTCCTGCTCGAGGAGGCCCATGTGGCCACCGTCCCGGGGTCCGAGTTCGGCAAACCGGGTTACCTCAGGCTCTCCTTCCCCCTCTCGCCGGAATCCCTAAGGGAGGGGGTCCTGCGCATCAAAGAGGCCCTTTCGCGGGTTTAGGCCTTTGCCCCGTCCTCTTCCATCGGAAGTAGTCCCTCAGGATCCTTTCATGGTCAAAGGCGAGGGGAAGGGGAAGGGAGGTTTCGGCGAAGATCCCCACCTCTTCGGCATCATCGCCGGCCCTGAGGGCTCCCCCTTTTGGCCGCGCCACAAACACCGTGGATATGTTGTGCTGACGGGGATCCCTTGTGGGGTCCGAGTAGGAGTAAAACTGCTCGAGCAATTCCACCTCCAGCCCCGTCTCCTCCCGAGCTTCCCTCCTGGCCGCCTCCTCGAGGCTCTCCCCGTATTCACAGAACCCCCCCGGCAGGGCCCAGAGTCGGGGGTCCTTCTTCCTCTTGACCAATACGACCCCCCCCTCCTTCTCGATGATCACATCCACGGTCGGGAACGGATTGCGATATACGTGGACTTCGGTCCCACAGTTGGGACACCTGATCACCTTCGCCATCGTCCCCCATTGGGCCTTTTAGAGGTCAAGGGATGATGGTATGATGCTTCTGAGAGGTGGTCAAGGAGTTCAGAAACGGAAAGGAGAAGGCCCTGTTCTGTGCGGAAGTGGCCAGGGAGAAGAAGGCTCTGCGGCCTGTGCTCTTGGAACTCAAGGGCCTCTCCACAGTAACCGATTATTTCCTCATCTGCAGCGGTCGTTCCGACAGGCAGGTCCAGGCCATAGCCCGGGAAATAGAGGAAAAGATGGCCGAGAGAGGGGAGAGGCCCCTGGGGATCGAGGGCATGGCGGAGGGAAGGTGGGTGCTTCTGGATTATGACGATTTGGTGATCCACATCTTTCAGGAACCGGTAAGGGAATATTATGACCTTGAGGGACTGTGGGTGGACGCACCCAGGGTACCTTTGCCCGAGGGTCATGGGGAGGAAGGGGATTAGATGCCCATAAGGTCCATTGTGTTTTTCGCCTCCATCCTCTTCGGGCTCTACCTTTACATATCCGTCCTCAATCCGGGGGATTTACAGTTTCAAATTTATCCGGGGGTAAACCTGCGGGCTTCCCTGGCCCTTTTGATGCTTTTGGCCTTCCTGGCGGGGGGACTGATGGTGGCCTTTACCGATGCCTTAAGGGATCTGAAAAGGACCCTTGAGCTTAAGGGCTTCAAGAGGCGGCAGAAGGCCCTGTGGGAGTACCTGGAGGATGCCGAAGAGGAGCGAAGCAGGGGGGATCTTGTAGCCGCCGAAGAAGAGTTGAAGAGGGCTATAAAGCTTTTGCCGGACAAGCCCTTGCTCTACCTCAAGCTCGCCGAAGTGTATCGTTCCCAGGGGAAGTTGGAGGAAGCCCTGCAGGTTGTCCGTGTGGCAAGGACAAAGGGCATTCTCCTTCAGGGGCTTTTCGCCGAGGCCCGCATATTGCTCGATATGGATAGAAAGGAGGAGGGAGAGAGGGTCCTCATTGAGCTTTTGAAGGTCCATCCCCAGAATGCCCAGGCCCTCAGGACCTTGAGGGATCTGAAGATGAAGGAGGGCTCATGGGAGGAGGCCCTGGAGTTCCACGAAAGGCTCCTCAAGTCCTCTCCGGAGTCCGATGGGGAGCTGCTTGTCGCCCTGCGTTATGAGCGGGCAAAGACCCTGGGGGAAAGCGACGGCAAGGAGGCCCTCAAGGAGCTCAAGCGCTTGAGCAAGGCCCATCCTCTCTTTGTCCCTGCGAGGGTGCTTTGGGGGGATGTGCTGCTTGAGCGGCGAAGGACGAAGGCCGCCCTCGAGGTCTTCAGGAAGGCCTTTAGGGACACCAAAAACCCGGTATTTCTGCAGCGGATGGAGGAGCTCTACCTCAGGGAGGGAAATCCCAGAGGGGCTGTGCACATGTACCTTGAGGTCCTGAGCGACAGCCCCGATGATCCCATCGTGCGCCTCCTCTACGCAAGGCTCTGTCTCAGACTCGGTATGCCAGAGGAAACGCTGCGGAGGCTAAGCGAAGGGGAAGGCCAACTCTCCCGTTTCCCCCTCTTTTTTTACCTCAAGGCCAGGGCCCATATGGAAAGGGAGGAATGGCAACAGGCCGTTGAGGCTTTGCAGAAAGTGATGGCCTTGGAGGGGAGGGAACCGGGTGTTACTTACAGGTGTGAGGCCTGCGGCCACCTTGAACCCGAATGGATCGATCGCTGCCCGTCCTGTCTCAAATGGGGCACCTTCAACGCATCGCTCAGCTCGTGGGGACCGCCCTGAATTGGGCCCTGGATCTGCTCTCGCCCTGGGTATGTCCCCTCTGCGGTTCCCCCACCGATGATGTCCTCTGCGAGGACTGTAGGGGGGAGATCATCCCCATTCTGCCTCCTCTCTGTCCCTGTTGTGGCTTGCCCTATCCTCGGGGCGTCCCGGAACACCTCTGTAGGGCTTGCAAGGACAAGGAATACCCCTTTTTGAGGCACCGCTCCTTCGGGATCTACGAGGGCAAACTCCGCGACGCCATCCAGAAGTTGAAATACCGCGGGGAACGATCCCTCGCGCAACCCCTGGGCGAAATGCTCCTTTCGGCCTACAGACTCATGGATGCGGAAGCGGACCTGGTCATCCCCATCCCCCTGAGCAGAGGAAGGCTTCTTGAGCGCGGCTTCAACCAAAGCCTGTTGCTCGCCCGTTATCTCTGCAAGAAAACAGGAATGCCCTTGAGGGGGGAACTCCTCGTCAAGGTCAAGGAGACTCCCCCTCAGGTCTCCCTTACGGCCAGCCAGCGCAAAGAAAACCCAAAAGGGGCCTTCTCCGTCAGGGACCCCGGGGCCTTAAAGGGCAAAAGGGTCCTCCTGGTGGACGATGTCTTCACCACCGGGGCCACTATCGGAGAGGCCTCCAAGGCCCTTCTGCGGGCAGGGGCTAAGGAAGTCCTAGCGGTAACGGTGGCAAGGAGCCTTTGAACGTGGAGGTGCTTTCGGCCGAGCTCCTGAGTGGAGGGGACATCCCCGCGAGATCCTCCGAGGATTGAAAGGGGGGGCGGTATGATCCGATTAATGGACCAAATTCGTCGCAGGGGGATGCCACAGTGGTCCTGCACCTGGCAGAGTGTTAGAATGAGCTTGACTCCGGGGCATCAGGATGGATAATGGTGTTTCAGAGGGAGATGGAGCGGCGTTTCCGCCCGGTGATCGGTACGGGGCATTTGCTCCTCAGAGCTGGTTTTATAACCGAGGAGCAGCTCCAGAGGGCCTTAGAAGAGCAAAAGCGAAGGGGCAAAAATCTCGTCTCAGCCCTCATCGAGCTCGGGTTCATAAAGGAAGAAGAGCTCTTCGAATTTCTTCACACCCGTTACGGTGTCCCATCCACGGATCTGGAGGATGTGGAGATCGATCCGAAGCTCGTGGAGCTGATAGGGGCTGACCTCATGAGAAAGCACCTGGTGGTGCCGGTCAGGAAGGTGGGAGCCACCCTTTATGTGGCCATGGTCGATCCCTTCGACGTCTCCCTCATCGATGACCTCAGGTTCCACACGGGGCTTCACATTGAGGCCCTCGTTGCCCCCGAATCACAGATCCGCAAGGCCATCGAGAGGTTTTTCGATCCCACTGCAGCGCTTGCCGAGACCGTAAAGGGCGGGGAGTTTGACGAGGCGGTGGAGTTGGTGAAGCCTCAGGAGACCTTCGACCTGACCGAGGCGGAGAAGACCTCCGAAGAGGCTCCTGTGGTCAAGCTCGTCAACACCATCCTGGCGGATGCCATCACAAAGGATGCCAGCGATATCCATATAGAGCCCTATGAGAAGTTCATACGGGTCCGTTACCGCATAGACGGGGTGCTTTACGAGGTGATGCGCCTGCCCATGCGGGTGAAAAACGCCGTGGTCTCCCGGATCAAGATCATGTCCCAGCTGGACATAGCCGAGAGGCGCCTGCCCCAGGATGGGAGGTTCATGGTGCGGATGGGGGGACGCGAGATAGACTTCCGGGTTTCGGTCATACCGGTACAGTATGGTGAAAAGGTCGTAATGAGGCTCCTGGACAAAACCAGGATCAACTACGAGCTTGGGGACCTCGGCTTGGAAGACGACGATAAAGTGAAGCTCGACAGGGCCATAAGGAAGCCCTATGGGATGATCCTGGTCACAGGACCCACAGGTTCGGGGAAGTCGACCACCCTTTACACTATTCTTTCTGAACTGAATCAGCCCTCGGTCAACATCTGCACGGCCGAGGATCCCATCGAGATAAGCCTGCCTGGGGTGAATCAGGTTCAGGTCCACGAACAGATAGGCCTCACCTTCGCCTCATGCCTTAGGGCCTTCCTGCGGCAGGATCCCGACATCATCATGGTGGGGGAGATCCGGGATCTGGAGACGGCCGAAATCGCCGTGAGGGCGGCCCTAACGGGGCACTTGGTCCTTTCCACCCTCCACACCAACGATGCCCCAAGCACCATGACCAGGCTCCTGGACATGGGGGTTGAACCCTTCCTGGTCTCCTCCTCGGTGATCCTGGTTGTGGCCCAGAGATTGGTGAGGACCATCTGTCCCCATTGTAAGGAGCAGGTAGAACTCCCCCCTGAATCGCTGCTTGAGCTCGGGGTGCCGGAGGAAGAGGTAAGGAACGGTTTTAAGGCCTTCAGGGGCAGGGGCTGCTCCAAGTGTGACAATCGCGGCTACCGGGGGCGGACCGCCATCTTCGAGATCATGGAGGTGGATGATAGGATCAAGGAACTGGTCCTTAAGCGAGCATCGGCCCAAGAAGTAAAGCAAATGGCCCTGGCAAACGGGATGAGGACCCTGAGGGAGAGCGGGATCCTCAAGGTCAAAAAAGGGATAACGACCGTGGAAGAGGTCCTGAGGGTCACCTCCGATTAGCGATGGCGGCAAGGAAACCCGAGATGGAAGAACTCTTGAGGATTATGGTGGAGGAGGGGGCCACCGACCTTCACATCACCGCGGGTGTCCCCCCGAGGATAAGGATCAATAAAAGGCTCATCTCCCTGGATTACGATCCCCTCACACCAGCTGACACCCACAGGCTCTGTTACAGTGTTCTGACAGAAGCCCAAAAGAAGCGCTTCGAGGAGGAGCACGAACTCGATTTCTCCTTTGGCATTGCGGGCTTGAGCCGCTTCAGGGGCAATCTTTTCATCCAGAGGGGGACTGTGGCCGGGGCCTTCAGGGCCATTCCCCACAAGATCCCCAGCTTTAAGGAACTCGGCCTTCCCCCAATAGTGGAGGAATTGACCCGCAGGCCGAAGGGGTTGATCCTGGTGACCGGTCCCACCGGATCGGGGAAGTCCACGACCCTTGCCGCGATGATCGACAGAATCAATGAGGAACGCTTCGGACACATCGTCACCATTGAGGACCCCATCGAGTACCTGCATCCGCACAAAAACTGCATAGTGAACCAAAGGGAGGTGGGATCCGATACTTACAGCTTCAAGGATGCCCTGAAGCACATCCTGCGCCAGGATCCCGATGTGGTCCTCATAGGGGAGATGAGGGACCTGGAGACCATAGAGGCCGCCCTCACCTTGGCCGAGACCGGCCACTTGACCCTGGCAACGCTTCACACCAACAGTGCCGTTGAAACCATAAACCGCATCATCGATGTCTTCCCCCCCCATCAGCAGCACCAGGTAAGGACTATGCTGTCCTTCGTGCTGGAGGGGATCCTCTGCCAGAGGCTCTTGCCCCGGGCAGATGGAAAGGGGCTGGTTTTGGCCTTGGAGATCTTGGTGCCCAATTCCGCGGTGAGGAACCTAATAAGGGAGAACAAGATCCACCAGATCTATTCCCACATGCAGGTGGGCCAGCAGGAAACCGCCATGCAGACCTTGAATCAATCCCTTTACGCCCTTTACCAGAAGGGGCTCATAACCCTGGAGGATGCGATGGAGGCATCCACAAACCTCGAGGAGTTCAGGAAGATGCTGAGCTCTTCGGGGCCAAGTTTTGTAGCGAGGGAGAGGTTCTGAGATGCCCGTGTTCGTTTGGGAAGGAAGGACCGTTACAGGCATACCCCAGCGGGGGGAGATGGAGGCCCCAAGTGAATTGGCCCTGCGAACCCTTTTGACCCAGCGGGGGATCGTCCCCACCAAGATCGCCCGTAAGCCGAAGGAGATAACCCTCCCCTTCTTGAAGAAGAGGGTCAGGAGGCGGGATGTCCTGGTCTTCACCCAGCAACTTGCAGCCATGATCGATGCAGGCCTTCCCCTGGCCCAGGCCTTGGAGATCCTGGCGCAGCAGACCGAGAACCCGGCCTTCAAGAAGATCATCCGCCAGGTGAAGGAGGATGTGGAGGGAGGGCTCACCCTTGCTGCCGCCTTAGGGAAACACCCCAAGGTCTTCGACAGGCTCTATGTGGACATGGTGGTGGCGGGTGAGGAATCGGGAAACCTGGATGTGATGCTCAGGCGCCTTGCCAACCACATTGAAAAGATGGAGGATTTGAAGCGCAAGATCCGCTCTGCCCTCATCTATCCCTCGATCATCGTGGTGGTGGCGGTGGTGGTGACGGCCGTGCTTTTGGTCTTTGTCATCCCCACCTTCGAGAAGCTCTTCAGCGGTGTGGGGATGTCCCTTCCCCTGCCCACCCAGATAGTCATAAACATAAGCAGGTTCACCAAGGCCAATGTTCCCTATCTGGCAGCGGCCCTGGTCGCCCTGGCCATTGCCCTCAGGTACTACTACAGGACGCCGAAGGGGAAATTGCACATAGACAGCCTCCTGCTCAAAATCCCCATCATCGGCGTGCTCCTTCAGAAGGTCTCCATAGCCCGGTTCTCTCGGACGCTGGCCACCCTTATAACCAGCGGTGTGCCTGTTCTGGATGCCTTGGAAATTGTCGCCGCCACCACCGGAAACCGGCGGGTGGAGGTGGCGGTCCATGAGGCCAAGGAGGAACTCAGGGAAGGAGAGAGCCTGGCACCACCCCTTGAGCGAAGCGGTGTCTTCCCCTTGATGGTGACCCACATGGTGGCTGTGGGTGAGGCCACGGGAAGTCTTGATGCGATGCTTAACAAGGTGGCCGATTTCTATGAGGCGGATGTGGATCATGCTGTCACGAATCTCAGCTCGATGCTGGAACCTGTATTGATCATCTTCCTAGGGGTCATCATCGGGGGGCTGGTTATCTCCATGTATCTGCCCATATTCAAGCTGGCGGCCACCTTCTAAAGACCCAGATGGAGCAGCCCTGCGGTCACCAGAGGGATGCTCAGATTGTCATCCACCCCCACCGAGAGGGCTTCAACGAGGGTGGCCACCAGCGATACCGCTATCCCCCAAAGGGGAGGACCGGGATAGAGGGAGAGGATCAGGACTGAGGCCGAGGCAAAAAAGGCAAGGCTTCCTTCAAGGCTCCGCGAAGAGCGGAAGCGATGCCTCCCCCACCGGGAACCGACCTCAGAGGCCGCTATATCCGAAAGGCAAGCCACAAATAAAGCGGGGATGACGGCCTCTTTCTGGAAGAGCAAAAGGACCAGGAAGGCACCGATGAGGAAGTAGCTGGAACCTATAAGGTTCTTTTGTTCCCTGTCCTTGAGGAGCTTGTCCCCGAGCAGACGATAAAAGAAGCGCCTGAAGCCTCCGTGAAAGAGGCGCAGGAGATCGCTTCCCACATAAAGGACCATCGCCCCCAGAACACCCAGGAGGACCACTTCTTTGGAAAAGAAAAAGTAGCCTATGGGGATGGCGAGACCAAGGGAGTGGAAGAGATCCCTCTGAAACTCAAGTTTCACCTCCCGATCCACTTCCTCAGCTCCCTTATCTCCCCGGGATCCAGGGGGCGATACTGGCCGGGCTTGAGTCCCTTCAAGGTCAAGGGGCCAAAGCCCACCCTCTTGAGCCTCCTCACCGGATAACCCAAAGCGGCCAAGGTCCTGCGGATCACCCTGTTTCTGCCTTCCCTCAGGGTTATGCTCAGCCAAGTGGAGGCCTTCGTCTTCCGGACGATTTGGACCTGCATCCTCGGGCTCGGGCCGTCCTCAAGGGGAACCCCGCCCCTTTTGAGCCTCTCCAAGGCCCTCTCCTCCAAGTGCCCTTTGACCTTCACCAGATAGCGCCTGGGGACCCCGAAGCGGGGGTGGGTGAGCCTGAAGGCGAGCTCTCCATCGTTGGTCAACAGCAGCAACCCCTCGGAGTCCCAATCGAGCCTTCCTACAGGGAAGACCCTCTCGCGGACCCCTTTAAGAAGTTCCCTTACCGTCGGCCTCCCCTTCGGGTCCTCGAGGGAGGTGATGATCCCGCGGGGCTTGTAAAGCAGGTAATAGACCTTTCTTGGAGGAGGCGGAAGGGGCCTTCCGTCCACCAGGATCTCATCCCTTAAGGGGTCGGCCTTCTGTCCGAGGGAGGCCACCTGGCCGTTCACCACCACCCTGCCTGCCTTGATCAGCTCCTCGGCCTTCCTCCTGGATGCAATTCCATAAGAACTGAGGATCTTCTGCAAGCGCTCCTCTGGCATCTAACTCCCCTTGAGGGACCGCAGTTCCCTCAGGGAAGGAAGGTCTTTGAGGGACTTCAAGCCGAAAACCCGAAGGAATTTCTCGGTGGTCCCGTAAAGGAGGGGCCTACCCGGGGCTTCCTTCCTCCCCACAGGCTTTATGAGCCCCTTCTCCATAAGGGAACCGATGACCCAACCCGAATCCACTCCCCGGATCTCCTCGATCTCGCCCCTGCTCACCGGCTGACGGTAGGCCACAATGGCAAGGGTCTCCAGGGCCGCTCGCGAAAGCTTAATGGGCGTCACCTTCCTGAGCCGCCTTATCCACTGGGCATACTCGGGGAGGGTCCTAAACTGATACCCCCCCGCCACCTCCTGCAATGCAAAGGAGAGTCCCAATTGCCTGTAATCGTTCAGGAGTTCGTCCAGGGCCCTCTTGATCTCTCCCTTAGGCCACTCGGGCAGGACCTCCTCAAGGTCCCTCAGGGATAGGGGATCACCATGGGCGAAAAGCAGGGCCTCTATCACCCTCTTCAGATCCCTCATCCTTTTCCGCCCTGGGGAGAGATGGAAGCTACGGCGTGCTTGTAGATAAGGTATTCCTCCTCCCCGTAACCCTTGAGGTGAATGCAGTAATTGTCAAAACCGGTGATGTAGCCGAAGAGCCTCTCCCCTGAAAGGAGGATCACCGAGACCCACTGTCTTTCCTTCCTCATGCGGTTGAGGAAGGCCTCCTGCAGCTTAATGGGTTTGCGCTCCTTCTCCATCTCCTGCCCTTCCCAAGAACTCGGCCACAAGGCGAAAGATCCTCTCCCTCTCCTCGGGATACCTGAACCACTGGATCTCCGGATCCCTCTTGAACCAGGTTATCTGCCTTTTAGCCAGATGGCGGGTATTCCTCTTTATCAACCTCACGGCCTCATCCAGGGAGATCTCACCACGGAGGTATTTGAGGATCTCCTTATAACCTATGGCCTTCATGGAAGTCAGCCCCTCCCCAT
>CAYVAU010000042.1:0-13011 GCA_964448445.1 uncultured Thermodesulfobacteriota bacterium
TTTCGGGATTTATGCCTATGGCCTTCAACACCCCCTTATCGAACCCGCAGGTCCGCGGCCGAATAGGCTCAGTATTCACAACAAAAGGCCAAGATCACAGGTTCAAACCCCATAGGAGCATGACATTCTGCAGCCCCAACAATCCGGCCCCCAATAAATCCGCCTGAATGGCCAAACGATTGCTCATGGACGATGGCAAACGGCTGAACGGCAATATCCTCATCTTCAACCGGGCAGCCGAAGAGCTGCTCGGATACAGGGCCGAGGAAGTGATCGGCAAGATGCACATCTCCGAGCTTTACCCCCCCGGGGGTGGCCAAGGAGATCATGAGGAAATTGAGGAACGAAGATTACGGGGGGAAGGGGAGGTTCAGCGGGAAGCTGAAGGTACTCAACAGGTATGGTGAAGAGATACCCCTCCATCTCTCCGCCGCCCTCGTTTACAGGGATGGAAAGGAAGTAGCCTCCTTGGGGATCTTCACGGATCTGAGGCCGAAACTGGAGATGGAGAAGCGACTCCAAGAGACGCAATTGCAACTGCTTCAATCCGAAAAGCTCATATCCCTCGGTGAAATGGCTGCATAGTTAAGGAACTCGATCCAGGGCTACCGCCGGTTTACGGAAATGTGGGACAACTGAAGCAGGTGTTCATGAACATCATGCTCAACGCCGTTGATGCCATGCACGGGGAGGGAACCCTGACCATACGGACCTCCCTCTCGCAGGATGCAAGGAAGGTCATTGTCTCCTTTACCGATACCGGTGTTGGCATTCCCAAGGAGATCCTCCCGCGGATCTTCGATCCTTTCTTCACCGCCAAAGAGGTCGGCAAGGGGACGGGTCTGGAGCTGTCAGTTTCCTATGGGATTGTGAAGGAACACGGTGGGAGGATCGAGGTGGAGAGCGAGGTGGGGAAGGGATCGACTTTCAGGGTCATTCTGCCTGCTGCCGAAAGCTATTAGAACCTCCGCTTCCTCTCCTTGGAGGAAGGGATCCCGAGGGACTCCCTGTACTTGGTTACGGTTCTGCGCGCGATGTTGAGGCCATAGCGCTCCTTGAGGATCCTCGCTATGTCCTGATCGCTAAGGGGGGATCGCGGATCCTCTTGGGAGAGAAGGTCTTCTATGAGCTTTTTCACCTTTTTGGAGGACATTTCGACTGGCCCGTCTCCCACTTTGCTCGAGAAGAAGAACTTCAGTTCGTAGAGCCCCTGAGGTGTCCAAGCGTATTTTCCAGAGATAGCCCTCGAAACGGTGGATTCGTGCAGACCCGTGTCCTCGGCCACATCCCTCAGTACGAGGGGCTTGAGGCATTCCATGCCCTTCTCCAGGAATTCCCGCTGGAATTTGACGATACTGCGGGTGATCTTCTCCAGGGTCTTCTGTCTCTGTTCAAGTCCCCTCAAGAACCACTGGGCCTCCTTTAGTTTCTGCTTGAGGTAGTTGCGACAGGCATCGTCTCCATCCCTGAGCATCTGTTGATAAAAGGAGCTGATCCTCAACCTCGGAAGGCCCTCATCGTTGAGCATTACCTCAAAGTCATCCCCCTTCTTGTAAATGATCACGTCCGGAATCACGTACTGGTTGGCCTCCGGATAAAAGGCCCTCCCCGGTCTGGTATCGAAGGTCTTGAGCAATTTTATTGCTTTCAGGAGCTCCTGGGTCTCGACCCCGAAGCGCTCAGCGAGACCGCTGAGATCCCCCTTCAGCAGCTCCTCAAAGCCCTCCTGGATGATCCTGCGAAGGAGTGGGTAATCCCCACCCTCCTTCTGCTTGAGCTGGATCAAAAGGCATTCCCGCAGGTCCCGGGCTCCAACTCCCGGAGGGTCGAAACCCTGAATGATCTTGAGCACCTCCTCCACCTTCTCCACAGGGACCCCCAGTTCGAGAGAGGCCTCCTCAGGGGATATCTTCAGGTAGCCATCATCGTCCATGTTCCCGATCAAGAAGGCGCCTATCCTCATCTCTTCCGGAGCGAGGGAGGACATCCTGAGTTGCCACAGGAGATGCTCCTGAAGGGTGGTTTCGGTCTTGAGGGTCTCCTCCAAGGGCCTCCCTTCTTCAAAGGGGTCCTTCCTCCGCGAGGGTCGCCTGCCGTAAGCTTGGGGGATGGAAGCATCCCAGGGGAGGTTGTCGGGCTCCTCCTCAGCAGAGGGTTCGACCTCCTCCAGCAGGGGATTGGCGTTCAGTTCCTCCTTAATGGCAGCCTCAAGTTCCAGGCGGTTCAACTGCAGGAGCTTTATGGCCTGTTGGAGTTGGGGGGTGAGGACCAGTTGCTGCGTCAGGCGGACTTCCTGCTTTAAATCAAGGACCATTCAACACCCCCAGTTCGAAGTCGTCCCCGAGGTAAACCCTCCTTACCTGCTGGTCGCAGACGATGTCCTGAGGTTGACCTTCCTGCAATACCTTCCCCTCATGAATTATATATGCCCTGTCGCATATCTTAAGGGTCTCGCGGACATTATGATCCGACACGAGGATCCCTATGTCCTTTTGTTTCAGGTCGAGGACGATCCTCTGTATCTCACTCACTGCCTTGGGATCTATCCCGGCGAAAGGTTCGTCCAGAAGTATGAAGGCAGGCTCAAGGACCAGGGCCCGGGCTATCTCGACCCTCCTTCGCTCGCCTCCCGAGAGGGTGAAGGCCCTCTCGTCGGCCAGCTCCTTAAGGCCCAGCTCTTCCATGACCTTCTCAGCCCTCCTCAGGCGCTCCCTGGCATTGAGGGGCTGAAATTCCAGCACGGCGAGCAGGTTCTCCTTCACGGTCAGCTTTCTGAAGACCGAAGGTTCCTGGGGCAGGTAGGTTATCCCCCTTTTGGCCCTCATGTGGATGGGCCATCGGCTTATATCCTCACCGTCCAGCAAGACCTTTCCCCCTTCTGGCTGTACGAACCCTATTATCATGTAAAAGGTCGTGGTCTTGCCCGCCCCATTGGGGCCAAGTAGTCCCACGATCTCCCCCGATCTGACCTCCAGGGAGACCTGATCGACGACCTTCCTTCTGCCGTAACTTTTCGAGAGCCGTTGTGCTTCAAGGATGTGGCAAGAATTTCCCCTCACCACCCTCCTCGATCACCACGAGTTCCACGCGCCTTCCTGGAGCTCCCTCTACTATGGCCCTGTCCTCCTTGAGGAATACAACTATGCGCGCCCCTCTCAAGCGATTGTCTCCCTCCCGAAGGATCGGATTTCCCTCAAGGATTACCTTCTCCTCATCGGCGTAATAAATGGCCCTGCTACAGGAGGCCCTTTTGCCACCGTAGCTTATTCTTACATCCCCCAAGGCCTCGGCCCATTCCAGCCGGTTGGTGCCGTTTTCAGACCGCAAATGGACCTTCATTTCACGGCTCTCCATCAAGAAATCCCCCCTCCTTACGGCCACCCGACCGAAAAAATGCAGAAGCCCCTTGCCGTAATCGGCCTCAAGCCTCTCGGCTCTTATCTCCACCGGCTGAGAGGGCCCCCTTGGGGCCTCTGCCGCCAGCAAACCCAGGGCTATCAATAGGATTAAGGCCGCCTTCCTCATCCTTCCTCCAGCACCACTTGGACCTGTCCCTTGATGCTCACGGTTCCCTTCTGCAGGTCCATCTTCATCTCCCTCCCCTTTATATCGAGGCCGTCTCGGGTGATCTCAACCGGGAAGTTCGTCTCCAAGAGCTCCCGTTTCAGGTCATAGCGCAAGGCCTCCGTCTGAAGGTGCCAGCCATCGAGTTCGACCGTGACATTCCCCTCAAGTTCCACAAAACCCTCCCCCGTCCTCTTGGCCCTACCCCTGTCAGCCCGTGCCTTTATCCTGCGGCCGTCCTCAAGGACGAAGGCCATACGCAGGTCCCTCCCCGCGGTGATCCCTTTCCCAAGCCAATGCTGTATCTTGCCCACTTCAAGTTCCCATTGAACCTTTCCCTTCTTGCCAATATATCTCACGCCCTCTGCCGTGATGTCTGCCCCGCCCACCCCCGTCCTTTTGGGGAAACCCTTATCTTTGAGGAGGTTCACGGCGGCAATTGCCAAAAGTCCCCCACATAGGACCAAGAGGCCCATGCGCCTTGCACCTTTCAGAAGCCCGAGCCTGGCCATTTGCTCTGCGCCTTGAGGATGAGTTCGCAGACCTCCCTCACGGCCCCCTTTCCTCCTCGGCTTTGGGTCACATACAGGGCGAACCCCTTGGCCTCCTCCACCGCATCTGCGACCACTATCGGCAATCCCACTTTCTTAAGAAGGGGTACGTCCAGGATATCGTCTCCCACAAAGCACACTTCCTCATCCCTCAGCTCCAGAAGGCCTTTAAGGGCCTCGTAAGGGGTGACCTTATCCCTCAACCCCTGATAAACGTGCCTCACCCCCAGTTCCTCGGCCCGGCGTTCTACAACTCGGCAGGATCTCCCCGAGAAGAAGGCCACTTCAATCCCCGCTTCAAGGAGCATCCTTATCCCGGTGCCGTCCCGGACATGGAAGGCCTTCCACTCCCCCCTGTCGCCGTCAAGGATTATGGTCCCATCGGTGAGGACCCCGTCCACGTCCAGGATCAGCAGCCTCACCTTCTCCGCCCTTTCGCGTACCTCGGCCTTCATACCACCCCTGCCTTCAGGATGTCGTGAAGGTGGATTATGCCTATGGGGGCCCTGTCACCCGGTCTTTCGAAGACAAAGAGCGAAGTTATGGCGTGTTCCTCCATCCGTCTCAAGGCCTCGGCAGCAAGGGCATCAGCCTCAATGCCCTTGGGATTTCTCGTCATAACGTCCCTGGCCCGGCGTTGCAGGAGATCTGGAAAGCGCTCAAGGGCCCTCCTCAGGTCCCCGTCGGTTATGACCCCCACGAGCCTCCCCCCTCCGTCCATCACCGCGGTCACCCCCAGGCGTTTGGAGGTCATCTCCAGTAGCACCTCCTTCATGGAGGCGTCCTCGTGGACCCCCGGGAATTCGTCTCCCACATGCATCAGGTCCCTGACCCTTAAGAGCAGTCTCTTACCGAGGGTCCCCCTGGGATGTACCCTCGCGAAGTCCTCGATCTTAAAACCACGGGACCGAAGGAGGACCACCGCAAGGGCGTCCCCCATGGCCAAGGTAGCGGTGGTCGAAGCCGTAGGAGCAAGGCCCAAAGGACACGCCTCCTGTTTAACGCTGACATCTATCACCACATCGGCTGCCTTGGCCAGCGATGAAAGGGGGTTTCCCGTCAAGGCGATGAGTTTGTTGCCCTGTCTCTTTATGACCGGCAAGATCTGCAGGAGTTCCTCGGTCTCGCCGCTTTTGGATATCGCCAAAACGCAATCATCGGACTCGAGCATGCCGAGATCGCCGTGCAAGGCCTCGGTCGGATGCAGGAAAAAGGCAGGGGTGCCGGTCGAGGAAAGGGTCGATGCGATCTTCCTCCCTATTATTCCGGACTTGCCGACGCCGGTCACTACCACCTTCCCCCTACACCCCAGGATCAGCTCCACCGCCCTCTCCAACTCGGGACCCAGGCGATCGATGAGGTCCCTCACCGCCTCGGCCTCTATCTGGAGGACCTTCTTGGCCCACTCGATGATCACCTTTCAAACCTCCTGCGCACCAAATCCACCTCAAGGGCCATCTCGACGAGCTCCTGAACCCTCTGTAGGGGCCAAGAGGTATCGGGATCCGAGAGGGCCCGAGGGGGATCGGGGTGTACCTCCAGATAAAGGCCATCGATACCCACTGCAGCTGCTGCCCTCACCAGCGCGGGGATGAACTCCCTGTTGCCTCCCGAGCGCCCTTCCCTTCCGCCCGGGGACTGAACGCTGTGGGTCGCGTCAAATATGACGGGATATCCAAAGGAGCGCATCACGAAAAGCCCCCTCATGTCGTTCACAAGGTCGCGGTAGCCGAAAAAGGTTCCCCGTTCGGTCACAAGGACCCTGTCATTGCCCTGGGCCAGGACCTTCTCGATGGCATATCTCATGTCCCAGGGGGAGAGGAATTGCCCCTTCTTTATGTTAACGGGAAGGCCCGTCTTTGCCGCTTCCACCAGAAGATCCGTCTGGCGGCAAAGGAAGGCCGGGATTTGAATGCAATCAAGTACCCCGAGCACCTCTCGTATCTGAAAGGTCTCGTGGACATCCGAAAGGACCGGGATCCCGATCTCCTCCTTGACCCTTCCCAGGATCCTCATCCCCTCCTTCAGCCCGGGACCGCGGAAGGACCCAAGGGAGGTCCTGTTCGCTTTATCGAAAGAGGCCTTAAAGACCAGGGGAAGACCCAGGGTCTCGGAAACGATCTCCTTGAGCCTTCCGGCCACCTCAAGGGTGAAACCCTCCCCTTCGATGACACAGGGACCCGCAATGACAACAAGGGGGTTGTCGCCCCCTACCCTGACCGTCCCTATCCTAACTTCCTTGGTCATGGCGTTTGTAATCCCTTGCGGCCCTTATGAAATCCACGAATACCGGGTGGGGCTGAAAGATCCTGGACTTGAATTCAGGATGGAACTGACAGGCGAAAAACCAGGGATGATCGTCAAGCTCCACGATCTCCACCAGTTCTCCATCCGGTGAGGTCCCCGAAAACCTCATGCCGGCCCTCTCCAGGACGGACCGGTAGCGGTTGTTGAATTCGTAACGGTGCCTGTGCCTCTCCATGACCTCGGGCTGGCCGTAAATCCTATGGGCCAGGCTACCGGAGGCGATCCTGCAGGGGTAGGCACCAAGCCTCATGGTTCCCCCGCGAAAGCAGTTTTCATCCCTCACCTCCCGCTTCCCCGTCCTCCAGTTGTACCACTCCTTCATCAAATAGATAACGGGATGGGGGGTATGGGGATCGAATTCCGAGCTGTGAGCGCCATCAAGGCCTGCCACATTCCTGGAAAACTCCACAACGGCCAGTTGCATTCCAAGGCATATCCCCAAAAAGGGGATCTTCCTCTCCCTCGCATACCTTATGGCCTGTATCTTCCCCTCTATCCCCCTAGAACCGAAGCCCCCCGGGACCAGGATGCCGTGCACATCCTCGAGAAAGCCCTCAGGGCCTACCTTCTCCACCTCTTCCGAATCCACATACCGGATCTCGACCCGGCAATCGTTGGAAAGCCCCCCATGGGCCAGGGCCTCGTTAAGGCTCTTGTAAGAGTCCTTCAGATGGACATATTTCCCCACCAGGGCGATGGTCACCTCGTCCTTGGGATTCTTCAGCCTCCTGACGATGTCCTCCCACATGGACAAATCCGGGGACCTGGTCCACATGTTGAGGTACTCGATGATCCTCTCGTCCAGGCCCTCTTGGTGGAAGACCAGGGGGACTTCGTAGATGGTCTCCACGTCCTTGGCCGTAATTACCGCCTCGGGCTCCACATTGCAGTAAAGGGCTATCTTCTTCTTGATATCAGGAGGCAAGAACCTGTCGGTGCGACAAAGGATTATGTCCGGCTGTATCCCTATCTCGCGAAGCTCTTTGACGCTGTGCTGGGTGGGCTTGGTCTTGAGCTCTCCGGCAGCCCTAATGTAGGGCACAAGGGTCAGGTGGATGTAAAGGCAGTTCTCCTTTCCCACATCCCCCCGAAATTGCCTAATGGCCTCCAAGAAAGGCAGGCTCTCGATGTCACCCACAGTCCCACCGACCTCGGTGATGATCACATCCACCCCATCGGCCAGCCTCAGGATGGCTTGCTTTATCTCATCGGTCACATGGGGTATCACCTGCACCGTGGACCCCAGGTAATCTCCTCGCCGCTCCTTCAAGATCACATTGTAGTAAATCCGACCGCTGGTGTAGTTATTGTCCCGGGACATCAGAGCATGGGTGTAACGTTCATAGTGGCCTAGATCAAGGTCTGTCTCAGCCCCGTCCTCGGTCACGTAAACCTCGCCGTGTTGAAAGGGGTTCATGGTGCCCGGATCCACGTTGATGTAGGGATCGAACTTCAGGAAGGTGACCTTAAGGCCCCTGGATTCCATCAGGGCCCCGATGGAAGCCGCAGCCAACCCCTTCCCCAGGGATGACAGGACCCCTCCCGTGATGAAGATGAACTTGCTCTTTGTATGCCTTCCCCTCATCTCCCCTCCAGGAAACGCCCCATAAGGGTGTGCCCTTCCGATACAATGGGACCCTTTTTCGCCTCCCCTTCTGAGAACCCCTCAAAGCCCCCTTCCTCTCTCCCGGAATCGTATATCACAAAGGCAACGGGTTCGGCCGAATGGGTCCTCAGCGCCAAGGGGGTGGGATGATCGGTGGCCACAAGCAATCGGAAGGGAAGGGCCATGTCCCTCAATCCCTGAAGGACCACCCCCACCACCTCCCTGTCAAACCGCTCTATAGCCCTTATTTTTTCCTTCAACGACCCCATATGGGAGGCCTCATCGGGGGCCTCCACATGCAGATACAGGAAGTCCACCTCCTTTAAGGCCTCCAGGCCCGAAGAGGCCTTCCCCAGAAGGTTGCTGTCGATCCAGCCGGTCGCCCCAGGGACATCGATGGGTTTAAGGCCCGCCATGATCCCTATGCCTTTAATCACATCCACAGCAGCCACCACACATCCCTCAAGGCCAAAGCGCCGCTTGAAAGGCTCCATCTGGGGCCTCCTCCCCTGACCCCACGGCCAAATGCCATTGGCAGGGGGCTTGCCCTCCCTTTCCCTCCTCAGGTTCACGGGGTGTCTGGAGAGCACTCTCCGGGCCTCTTCCATGAGGGAGCGGAGTTTCCGGGAACCCTTACCCCTGGGGAAGAATTCCTCGATCTGCCGACCCATTATGTCGTGAGGGGGGGTGGTCTCTATCGCATCCCCGAGGCCATGGGCTATGAGGATCCCCCTGAAACTCACCCCCGGATAAAAATCGAATTCCCTTCCTCCCAACCTCCTCTGAAGTTCCAAAAACAACTCTCTGGCCTCCTCCGTGGTTATGTGACCCGCACTGTAATCTTCCATCCTCAGCTCAGGCGAAAGGGTTACCAGATTGCACCTGAAGGCCACATCGCCCTCCCGGAGCTCGATCCCCTGAGAGGCGGCCTCAAAGGGCCCCCTGCCGGTATAATGGACGCGAGGATCATAACCGAGAAGGGAGAGATTGGCTATGGAACTGTCGGGGGGGAGGCCTTTGGGGATCGTAACGACCATGCCCATCTCGCCCTTCTGGGCGAGGAAATCCATCCACGGCGTGTGGGCGGCTTCAAGGGGAGTTCTTCCTCCCAAGGCCTCAATGGGCCAATCCGCCATCCCATCGCCAATGAGCATAACGAACTTCTTCTTCATCCCCACCCAGAACTTATACCACACCCCTTCTGCCTAAAGAAGTTTTTCCTCCCGGTAACCGGTGGTAAAATTCCACAGGATGGCCCTTTTGGTCTTGCGAAAGCCGGATCTATGGGAGAGGGTGTGGGGCTTGGCGGAAGCGGCCCAGAATGAGGTCCCTGCTCAGAGGGCCCGACCCGATCCCCTTCCCTTCCGCTGCTGGATCTATCCGGCCAAGGCGGGTTCAAGGCCCCTTCCGCTCTTCAAGACCCTTTTGAGCAATTTTTGCAACAACAACTGCCTCTACTGTGCCCAACAGCGCTCAAGGGATACCAGGCGCTTCAGGCTATCCCCGGAGGAGATGGCAAGGGCCTTCTGGCACCTTTACCGCAAGGGGCTCGTAAAAGGGGCCTTCTTGAGCTCTTCAGTGGACGGGGATCCGGAGACGACCATGGAACGGCTCATCAGGACCACCGAGCTCCTCCGTCACCGCTATGGCTTCAGAGGATACATCCACCTCAAAATAATGCCGGGGGTCTCCCAAGATCTCATGTGCAGGGCCGTGGAACTGGCGGACAGGGTTTCGGTGAACCTGGAAGCCCCGGGGTCAAAGCGCCTCGGGTCCCTTTGTCCCGAGAAGGACTTCCATCTGATGCTGGAACAGATCAGGAAACTCAGGGACATGATAGAGTCGGGGATCGGCAGGGCCAGGGATCAGACCACCCAGTTCGTGATAGGGGCCTCCGGAGAGTCGGACCTCGAGTTACTCGACCTTGCCGAAAGGCTCTACCGGGAGTTGAGGATAAAGCGGTGTTACTTTGAGGCCTTCACACCGGTGCCGGGGACCCCTTTGGAGGATCGCCCTCCCGAAAACCCCTTGAGGCAGAGAAGGCTTTATGAGGCCTCTTTCCTTTTGCGGGATTACGGTTTCAGTGTGCGGGAGTTGCCCTTTGGCCCCGAGGGAAACCTCCCCCTTTGCACCGATCCCAAGATGGAATGGGCCTTGAGACACCCGGAGTTCTTCCCGGTGGAGTTAAACCGGGCAGAACCCGAAGAACTCCTGAGGGTTCCGGGGTTTGGTCCCAAGGCAGTCTCCAAGATCCTCTCGCTCAGGGCCCGGGGTCGCATAAGGTGGGAGGACCTGAGGGGTCTGAGGATTGTCCTTAAGAGGGCCGCCCCCTTCATCACCGTCGATGGCAAGCCCTTTAGAAGGACTTTCACTGAAATCCCTCAGGTTGGGCGAACTCACCGTAACGCCCCTCTGGTTTGACTCCCTAGGGGTCAAATCCAGTTCCCTCTTGGTGGAGACCCCCGATCTCTGCCTTTTGGTCGATCCAGGGGCTGCGGAGATGCAGCCGAGTTTTCCCCTTCCTCAAAAAGAGAAAGCCCGTTTAAGGCTCCTGGCCCTCAACACCCTGAAGGAAGTGGCGAAGAAGGCAGATATAGTTTTCATTTCCCATTATCATTACGACCACCATAGTCTACCATCGGAGGCCCCTGAGCTATACCTCGGCAAGCAATTGTGGATAAAGGACCCCAATTGCTTCATAAACCGCTCCCAATGGCAAAGGGCGAGGCTCTTCCTACAGGAACTCTGCCGCCTGGAGGGGATCGACCCCCGCTCGGTTCTGAGCGATCCCCTGCCCTTTGACGCTCCCCCCCTTCCCCGGGATCCAAGGGATCGTAAGTGGCTTAAGGGCCTCCTTGATCTCTGGAAGGGGGGACCGTGGATTAAGGAGGGATCCATAGGAAGTTGTACGGTCAAATTTGCCGACTCCAAGACCTTCCTCAAGGGACAGACGCAAGTGCGGTTTACTTCTCCGCTCTTTCACGGGGCGCAATTTGAGCGGGTCGGCTGGGTCGTGGGCATGGTGCTTGAGATCAAGGGGCACAAACTGCTTTACAGCTCGGATCTGCAGGGGCCGGTGATGGAGGAGTATGCGGCCTGGATCCTGCAAGAGGAACCCGACATCCTCATCCTGGATGGTCCCCCGACTTATCTGCTGGGATATATGTTCAGTTTCAAGGAACTGCAAAAGGCCATCAATAACGCCATGGAAATCATAAGGCAACTGGACGCATCCCTCATCCTTTACGACCACCACCTTCCCCGCGACCCCCTTTTCCGGAGGAGGACCCGGGGTCTATGGGAACTGGCCGAGAAACTCCAAAGGCCCTTCTTGACCTTTGCCGAGTGGTTGGGGAAACGCCCCCTGGTGCTGGAGCTCACAGGAAGCGCTTGAACCAATCGAGGCTCAGCCGCGCTGCCCTGATCCGCATTTGGGGATCCGAGAAGCGGTGGTCCCCTCCTGGGAAGGGCACAAGCTGCTTGGGTTCCTGGGCACGGGTATAGAGCTCCTCGGCGTCCGAGAAAGGCACAAGCTCGTCCTTGGTCCCATGCAATATCAGGCAGCGGGCTACCCCTGCTATGGCCTGCCTTGCGTCGTAACGCCTCGCATCCTCGAAGAAGGCGGGATTTAAAGGGGCATCGACCTCGCCCCTCAACAGGGCCGGGGTTGCCCAAAGGACCACGGCCCGGATCCTGGGGTCAGAAGCTGCCTTAAGAATCGATATGAATCCTCCCAGGCTGCTCCCCAAAAGCCCGATTCGGTCTTTGCGGACAAAAGGGTGCCCAATCACGAAGTCGAAGAAGGCTTCAAGGTCCCTCAGCCGCGAGGTAGGGGTGGTGTCCCGAAGGTCCCCCTCGCTTTCCCCACAACCCCGGTGATCATAGCGCAGAAAGGCAATGCCCCCTTCCGAAAACATCTCCCCCAGAAGGACGAATTTCTCACTATCCTTGCTGGACAAAAGCCCATGGGATCCTATGACCAAAGGGGAAGGGACCTTCTTTGGCCAGTGGATGACTCCACAAAGTTTGATCCCGTCCGAAAGGACACTCACGAACTCGATAGGCATCCTTCCCCCTCGAACCTCCCGAAGTACTGAACTCCTCGCGGACCGCTGATCTCCTCCAAGAGCTCTCTTGCGGTCTTCCCCTTCACCGGATGATAAGCCCACGGGGCGATCTCCACCAGCGGTACCAATACAAAGGATCTTTCGTGCATAAGGGGGTGGGGAACCTTCAGATCCTCCTCCTCTATCACCTCCTGCCCATAAAGCAGGAGGTCAAGGTCTATAACCCTTGGGCCCCACCGAAAGGTGAACTTGCGGCCCATCTGGACCTCTATCCCTTTTAAGGCCCTCAGCAGGTCCCTCGGATCGAGCTCGGTCACAATCTCAAGGACCCCATTTATAAAGGGCTCCTGTTCGGTATAGCCCCAAGGCTCAGTGAGCCAAAGGGAGGACACCCGCAGGACCCTTATCCCCCTGATTCCTTCCAGGAGCCTTATTGCCCTGCGGCAATTCCCTACCTTATCCCCCAGGTTTGAACCAAAGCCTATGAAGGCCGTCACCCCCCCTTCTCTTCCGACTCCTTGGTTTCCAATTCTTTTTCCTCCTTTGGGGTGACGTCTATTTCTGGGGGTTCCTTGAGGGACCTCTTGAAATCCCTTATGGCCCTTCCAATTCCCGACCCTATCTCGGGGAGGCGTTTAGCTCCAAAGATGAGTAGGGCAATGAAGAGGATTATCAAAAGTTCGGGCATCCCAATGCCGCCGATCATCCGAAACTCCTTATCGAGGATGGCGGAAGTGTACGGGAATCGAACCCGCCGCGGGCTTTTACACCCGCCACTGGATTTGAAGTCCAGGAGGCCCACCAGGGCCCAGACACTTCCGTAGCGATGTTGCCATAAAAGGGAGTCAAGTGTCAACGCAATGTCGGGGCTCGGTACATGTGAGACAGTTTAGCGTCAAATGAGACCACCTCCCTC
>CAYVAU010000043.1:0-12986 GCA_964448445.1 uncultured Thermodesulfobacteriota bacterium
ATCATCCCCTCCTTGGGTTGGACAATGTCGTCTGCACCCCCCACCTCGGAGCGGCCACAGCCGAGGCCCAGCTCAGCGTCGCCAGGGCCATAGCGGAGCAGATCGTGGATTTCCTCAAGGAAGGGACGGTCCGCAATGCGGTCAACGCCCCTTCGGTAGATGCCCAGACGCTAATTACCATCGGACCCTATCTCAACCTGGCCAAAAGGATGGGGGCCTTCCTGGGGAAGGTCACCCCCTTCCCGGTCAGGCGCTTGGTGATCGAATACCGCGGTGAGGTGACCCGCTATGAGGTGGCCCCCATCACTGCCTCGGCCCTGGCCGGGTTGCTCAACTGCTATATGGAGGAGGGGGTCAACGAGGTCAACGCGACCTTTATAGCCCGGCAGAGGGGGATAGAGTACTATGAGTCGAAGATCAGTGAAGAGGCCGATTTTTCAAGCCTCATTACCCTCAAGGGGGAGGGGGAAGGAGGGGAGTACACGGTGGCAGGGACCCTATTCGGGAAGAAGGAGCCCAGGCTTGTACTCATAAACGAATATTGCGTTGAGGCAGCCCCCGAGGGCACGATCCTTCTGATCCATACCGAGGACAGACCTGGGGTCATTGGAAATATAGGGATGACCCTTGGGGCCAAGGGCATTAACATCGGCAACATGCAGTTTGGAAGGGACAGAAAGGGCGGAAAATCCCTCTGCATCCTCCATCTGGACTCGCTGCCTTCAAAAGGTGTCCTGGATGACCTCTTGGGTCTCCCCCATGTGATGAGCGTCCAGTTGCTTGAGCTTTGAAGGAGAGGTCCATGCCCTGTGTGGTCTTGGTTGGGGCCCAGTGGGGAGATGAGGGGAAGGGGAAGATCGTGGATCTTCTGGCCGAGGGGGCCGATATCATCGTGCGTTTTCAGGGGGGGAGCAATGCCGGCCATACCCTGGTGGTGGACGGGGAAAGGGTTGTCTTTCACCTTGTCCCCTCCGGCATCCTCCATCCCGGGAAGATCTGCGTGATCGGAAACGGCGTGGTGGTGGACCCCGAGGAACTGCTGAAGGAGATGGATTTCCTGAAGGAAAGGGGTTTCCTCAGGGATCCCTCCCAACTTCTGGTGAGCGATTCGGCCCATGTGGTGATGCCCTATCACAAACTCCTTGATGGGGCCAAGGAGTCCCTGAGGAAGAAGCCCATCGGCACCACCAGGAGGGGGATCGGTCCGGCTTATGAGGACAAGGTCTCCAGGGCGGGGATACGGATGGGGGACCTGTTGAGGGAGGATATCTTGAGGGAGAAGCTTGAGGCAGTCCTTGAGGAGAAGAACCTATGGCTCACGAAGGTTCTGGGTCAGGGCCCCTTGGAACTTGAGCCCCTCCTGGGGTTGCTGCTGCATTATGGTGAAAGGCTTAGGCCCCATATCTGCAACACTTCCCTTTTCCTCCACCGGGAGATATCTCGGGGGAAAAAGGTATTGTTTGAAGGGGCTCAGGGGACACTGCTCGATGTGGACCACGGCACCTACCCCTATGTGACCTCTTCCAATACGGTGGCCGGAAGTGCCTGCTGTGGCGCGGGGATAGGACCAACGCAGATAGATCGCGTCCTCGGGGTGGCGAAGGCCTACAGCACAAGGGTCGGAGGGGGTCCTTTCCCCACCGAACTCTCCGACCCTCTGGGGGATTACCTGAGGCAGAAGGGGGGCGAATACGGTGCCACCACGGGGAGACCCAGGCGCTGTGGGTGGTTTGATGTGGTGGCAGTGAGGCATTCGATCCGCGTAAACGGCATGGGGGGACTGGTCCTCACGAAACTGGATACCCTCTCGGGGGTTGAGACCCTGAAGATCTGCACGGCCTACGATCTCGAGGGGGAGAGGATAGAGGAGTTTCCCAACTCGGCGGAGCTCTTAAGCCGTTGCAGGCCCATTTACGAGGAACTTCCCGGGTGGAAGGATGAGCTGCGCGGGGTGACCTCCTTGGGGGAGCTACCTGCGGCGGCAAGGCGTTACATCGAACGCATCGGGGAGCTGTTAGAAATACCCCTTTACCTTGTATCCACGGGCCCAAGGCGAGAGGAGACCATCCTGCTCAGGGACCCCTTTTGTTGATCACCTCCTCCTCGGATAAGCGCCAACTATTAGGACCTCGAGCCTTTCGCCCGTGGGATTTCTTAGGGAATGGGCCGAACCGGCGGGGACCCAGATGGCATCCCTTTCCCTCACCTCCCGTTCTTCTTCCTCCACCTGCATGATCCCCCGGCCCCTGCAGACGAAGTGGACCTCTTCCACCTGATCTATGTGTTCGTCCATTTGCTGACCCGGAAGGAGCACGACATAGGCCACGTATTCCAGACCCCGCAGAAGGTTCTCCGCCATGAGCAGACGAACACTAACCCCCCGGGGGAGGGTATGGCTACTTCGGATTACTTCTGGATCGTTGGCATTCTTTATGATCATAGCCCTTTGGGGGGATACCACAACCTCAAGGACATGTCAAAGATTTGTCATAAGCGGCGATGTCCTCAAGGGCTCCTTTCCTCAGGACGAGGGAAGGACAGACCTTTGCTTCCCCTGCAGTTCAGGGTAAAATCGAAGGCCTTGAAGGATGAAGCGCGATTTTATTTCCCTCTACGATTATACGCCCGAGGAGCTCCGCTGGCTCCTAGAAAGGGCCAAGTGGTTGAAGGAGAGGTCAAGGCGGGGGGAGAGCTGGAGGCCCCTTGAGGGAAAGACCCTGGCCATGATCTTCGAGAAGCCCTCCACCAGGACCAGGGTTTCCTTTGAGGTGGGGATGTTCCAGCTGGGAGGCCATGCCCTTTATTTGAGTTCGCAGGAGACCCAGCTGGGGAGGGGTGAGACGATAGCCGACACTGCGCGGGTCCTCTCCAGGTATGTAGATGCTATAATGATAAGGACCTTCGAACACACAAAGGTCGAGGAACTGGCGCGTTTCGCCACGGTTCCGGTCATAAACGGCTTGAGCGATCTCCTCCACCCCTGCCAGGTCTTAAGCGACATCTTCACCGTCTGGGAGAAGCTCGGGCGATACGAGGGGGTAAGGGTGGCCTATGTGGGGGATGGCAACAACGTGGCCAATTCCTGGATCAACGGGGCCTTGAGGATGGGGATGGAACTGAGGATCGCCTGCCCCCGGGGGTACGAGCCCGATGGGGAGATCCTGAAAAGGGCCTTAAGGGAAGGGGCGAGGGTCACGGTCTCCTCTGACCCAAAGGAGGCCCTAAAGGGGGCTGAGGTCCTCTATACGGATGTATGGGCCTCCATGGGTCAGGAATCCGAGAGGGAGGAGCGCTTGAGGGTGTTCAGGCCCTATCAGATAAATCGGGAGCTTCTGGAATTTGCGGAGCAGGAGGTCCTGATCATGCACTGTCTGCCCGCTCATCGGGGCGAGGAGATCACCGATGAGGTGATAGATGGCCCCCATTCGGTGGTCTTCGATCAAGCGGAGAACCGGTTGCACGTGCAGAAGGCAATCCTCGAATTTCTGTTGAGGTGAGGCGATGCAGGTGAGGAAGGTGGTCCTTGCTTATTCAGGGGGGCTCGATACGTCGGTGATCCTCGCATGGCTCAAGGAGCGTTATGGATGCGAGGTGATAGCATACTGTGCCGATATCGGCCAGAAGGAGGATCTTGAGGAGATAAGGCGGAAAGCCTTAAGTACTGGGGCATCAAGGGTATACATAGATGACCGCCGTGAAGAGTTCGTGCGGGATTTCGTCTTCAAGGCCCTCAAGGCCGGGGCGGTCTACGAAGGGGGGTATCTCCTCGGGACAGCCATAGCGAGGCCCCTTATTGCAAAGGGGCAAATGGAGGTCGCCAAGAAGGAGGGGGCCGATGCGGTTGCCCATGGGGCAACCGGCAAGGGGAACGACCAGGTGAGGTTCGAACTCACCTATTATGCCTTTGACCCCAACATAAAGGTCATAGCCCCCTGGAGGGAATGGGAGTTTAGATCCAGAAGCGACCTCATAGCCTATGCCCGGAGGAAGGGCATTCCGGTTCCCGTCACCCCGGAGAGGCCTTACAGCTGCGATAGGAACCTCCTTCACGTGAGTTACGAGGCTGGGATCTTGGAGGATCCTTGGCGTGAGCCTCCCGAAGAGATGTTTTCGATGACCGTTTCGCCCGAAAGGGCACCGGATAAACCCACCTATGTGGAGATAGATTTCGAGGATGGGGTCCCTGTGGCCGTAGATGGTAAAAGGATGTCACCGGCCGAGCTCCTTGAGCACCTCAACCGCATTGGGGGACGGAATGGGATAGGTCGGGTGGATATCGTTGAGAACCGCTATGTCGGCATGAAATCCCGCGGGGTGTATGAGACCCCGGGGGGCACGATCCTGCACATTGCCCATCGGGCCATCGAATCCATCACCATGGACAGGGAGGTGATGCGCATCAAAGAGGGCCTCATTCCCAAGATCTCCGAACTCATTTATTATGGCTACTGGTTTTACCCGGAGATGGAGGTCCTCTGGGAGCTTGTTGAGGCAACCCAGAAGGGGGTCACCGGGACCGTCAGGCTCAAGCTTTACAAGGGCAACTGCATTGTGGTGGGCAGGAAGGCCCCCAGGGGGCTTTATCATCCTGACTTTGCCACCTTCGAGCGCGAGGAGGTCTACGATCAGAAGGATGCAAGCGGCTTCATCCGCCTCAATGCCCTGAGGATGAGGATAAGGAGGTTGATGGGGTTATGAGGCGCTATGATCCCCAACAGGTGGAGACCAAATGGCAGAAATTCTGGGAGGAGAAGAGGGTCTTTGAGGTAGATGAGGATCCCCGTAAGCCCAAGTATTATCTGCTGGAGATGTTTCCCTATCCTTCCGGCCGCCTCCACATGGGGCATATAAGGAACTACTCCATAGGGGATGTCCTTGCCCGTTACAAGAGGATGCAGGGGTTTAACGTCCTTCACCCCATGGGATGGGATGCTTTTGGCCTTCCTGCTGAAAACGCCGCCATAGAGCATGGGGTCCATCCGGCCAAGTGGACCTATGAGAACATCGCTTACATGAAGAAGCAGCTGAAGCGCATGGGATTTAGTTACGACTGGCGCAGGGAGATCGCCACCTGTGATCCTTCCTACTACAAATGGGAGCAGCTGTTTTTCATAAAGATGTACGAACGGGGATTGGCTTACAGGAGCCTTTCAGAAGTCAACTGGTGCCCCAGCTGTGAGACGGTGCTTGCCAACGAGCAGGTGGTAAACGGCAGGTGCTGGAGGTGCGGTTCGGAGGTCGGAAAAAGGGAGTTGGAGGGGTGGTTCCTAAAGATAACGGCCTATGCGGAGGAACTCCTCAGGGATTGCGAAAAGCTCCTCGGGGGATGGCCAGAGAAGGTAATCACCATGCAGAGGAACTGGATCGGCCGTAGCGAGGGCCTTGAGGTGGACTTTCCCTTGGAGGGCAGGGAGGGGTCCATCAGGATCTTCACCACAAGGCCGGATACGATCTTCGGTGTGACCTTCATGGTCCTTGCTCCAGAGCATCCCCTGGTGGAGGAACTGGTAAGGGGGACGGAGCGAGAAACCGAGGTCAGGGAGTTCGTAAGGAGGGTAAGGAGGCAGAGTGTTACGGTCAGGTCTTCTGAAGAGGCCGAAAAGGAGGGGGTTTTCTTGGGCGCTTATTGCATCAATCCCCTCAATGGGGAGAGGATCCCCGTGTGGACTGCCAACTTCGTCCTTATGGAGTACGGTACAGGGGCCATAATGGCTGTGCCCGCCCACGATCAGAGGGATTTCGAATTCGCCAAAAAGTACGGCCTCCCGATAAAGGTGGTCATAAGGCCCGAGGACAGGGAGCTTCAAACCGAGGACCTGAGTGAGGCATACACAGGGGATGGCATAATGGTGAATTCGGGGGCCTTTGACGGGATGTCCAACCGCGAAGCCATGAAGAGGATATCGGACCTGGTGGAGGATAAGGGTATAGGCAGAAGGACGGTGAATTACAGGCTGAGGGACTGGGGTATATCGAGGCAGAGGTACTGGGGTGCCCCTATCCCCATCATTTACTGCCCCAGTTGCGGTCCTGTGCCCGTGCCAGAGGACGAACTCCCGGTAGAGTTGCCCCTCGAGGTGGAGATAACGGGTAAGGGTGGTTCTCCTCTGGCTCAGGTGGAGGCCTTTGTTTCGGCCCGTTGTCCCCGTTGCGGAGGTCCGGGGAGGCGCGAGACCGACACGATGGACACCTTCGTGGAGTCCTCCTGGTACTTCCTCCGCTACTGTTCCCCTCAAAGCGAAGAAGGGCCCTTTGATGAAAGGATCAGGTACTGGATGCCTGTGGACCAGTACATAGGAGGGGTGGAGCACGCGGTGTTGCACCTCCTTTATGCGAGGTTCTTCACCAAGGTCCTGAGGGACCTGGGCTATTTGGAATTTGACGAGCCCTTCTCGAGGCTCCTGACCCAGGGGATGGTGATAAAGGATGGGGCCAAAATGTCCAAGTCCAAAGGGAATGTGGTGGACCCCGATGACATGATCGCCCGTTACGGTGCCGATACCACGAGGCTGTTTATCCTCTTTGCTGCCCCTCCTGAAAAGGACCTCGATTGGAAGGAGGAGGGGGTCGAGGGCTGTTTCAGGTTCCTGAACCGCCTCTGGAGGCTCTTTTATGAGGTCGAGCCGAAACTGAAAGGGGGGAAGGGGGGTGGTGCAGAAGACGAGGAATTCCGTCGCAGGATCCATATGGCCAGAAAGAAGGTCACCGAGGACATCGAACGCTTCCACTTCAACACCGCCATTGCCCATCTCATGGAATGGGTCAACTATCTCTATGAGGTCCTGGATTCCTCCATTGCCCCCTCCCTTTGGCGTGAGGCCCTTGAGACCCTTTGTCTGCTCCTTCACCCCTTCGTCCCCCACATAACCGAGGAGCTGTGGGTCGAGGTCCTGGGAAAGGAACCCCCGCTTTTGGATTGCCAGTGGCCGTCCTATGATCCCGAACTGGTGAAGGCCCCCGAGATCCTAATAGTGGTCCAGGTCAACGGCAAGGTCCGAGACAAGATAACCGTCCCTCAGGGTACCCCTGAGGAGAGGATAAAGGAGCTTGCCCTGGAGACCCCGGGAGCCAGGCGTCACACCCAAGGGAAGCGGATACGGCGCATAATTTATGTTCCGGGTAAATTGGTAAATATCGTATGCGGTACTTGATCCTTTCCTTGCTAATTCTTTTTGGCTGTGGCTACAAATGGGTGGGCCTGTCCCCGGGTATGAGGGAGATCTCGCTGGGGCCCATTGAAGGGATCCAGGAGGAGCCCGGCTTCAGCTCCACCTTGAGGGAAGCTATAAGGGAGGAGTTTCAGTCAAGGGGGATAAGGGTCATAGAAGAGGCGAGGTTTTGCCTTCAGGGACGAATCGAGGGAATAAGGCTTAAGACCATATCTTATGATCGAAGTGCTTACACCAAACAGTACAGGGTCCTCGTGACGGTGGATATGAAACTCCTTGAGGACGGGAGGACCAAATGGCAAGGGAAGCTTAGTAGCTCAGAAGTTCTCACCCTTTCAGGAGATGCCGTGTTGGACGAGAGCAAAAAGGAGAAAATCCTAGGTGATATAGCCAAAGATCTGGCCGAGGAACTCTATTTGAGACTCGCCACTGAGGCTTCTTCCCGCCGGGGTTCCCAATAAAGGTATTCGTACCAGCAAGCAGGAGGATCCTTCATCTTCAGGCTCATGTGGATAAAGGGCAACCACTGGGGTCTTTTGGGCTCTCGGAGGAGGGTCATATTAGCTTCTTCGGGGGTACGCCCCCCTTTCTTGTGATTGCATGACTTGCAGCAGGTCACCACATTAGTCCAATCAGTTCTGCCCCCCCGCGAACGGGGGATGACGTGGTCACAGGTGAGCTCCTCAGGGGGAAACTCCCGCCCACAATACTGGCAGCGGAACCCGTCCCTCAGATAGACATTTTGCCTCGAAAACCTGATCCAATTGGGCCTTCCCTTGACATACCTCAGGAGCCTGACCACCGAGGGGAGTTTGAAGCTCAACGAGACGCTCCGGACCTCGCGATCGTACTCCTCGATGACCTCCACTTTCCCCAGGATCACCAGCACAATGGCCTTCTTCCACGAGATCACCTTCAGGGGCTCATAGGTGGCATTGAGAAGGAGCGCAGGATATCGCATGGTGAAATTTAATAAGCAATCTCCCAAAGGGGTGTCAAGGAGGTTGTAGGCCTACCAGGCGTAATGGCATGAGGGTTCGTATTCACAGAAGCGGCAGTATTCCTCCTCTGTTGCCCTGAAGTAAAGGGGCGACTCCAGGATGTGCCTGAGCAGGTACTGAAGGAGCTTGGGAAAACCCTCCCTGGACCACTGGATCCAAGTTCTACGCCTTTCTTCCCTTGCCAGATCTTGGGGCTTAATCAGGAAAAATTCCATTTCCCGATTCCCCTCCGCCAGGTTCAAGTAAACGGCGGTGGTTCTGCCCAATTCAGCGCTTTTCCCTTTGGTGAGCAGCAGGACGTAAAGCTGGAGCTGGAGATCGGGGACCTTCCGGTTGATTTCCCTCAGTTGTTCGTAATGCAGATCCTCGGGTGGTATGAAATCCACCATCGCCGGAAAGCTCCTCCTCCTTTCGGGCCGGCCGGTCTTGTAATCGACGATGACCTTTGTGTCCTTCCTCAAGTCGATCCTGTCAACCCTGCCCGAGAAATTCCATTCCGTCCCGAGGAAGTCGAGCCTGAGGGAGATCTCCTCTTCCAGGGCCAAAATGACGAAGGGGTCTCTCATCTCCTGCAAGAACCTCTCGAGGCGGTATCTCACCACCTCCTCAATAAAAAAGCGCTTCTCCGGCCCGAGGACCGAAAGGGGGGATCTGTTGAAGTTTTTGAGGAAAAGCCCGAAGAGGCGCTCAAGATCGTTATCTCTGGATGGGTCATAAACCCTTCCCAGGAAGGGCGCAAAGTATTCCTCTAGGGCCCTGTGGATGACTTGACCGAGGATATCCCCTTCCACCTCTTCCAGGACCTCAACAGGGGGTTCCAGGCCCAGGATGTACTTGTAGTAGAACTTCAGCGGGCACCGGATATAGGTATTGAGAAGGGAGGCTGAAAGGCCTTTCCCTTGAGAGAGTGAGAAGACCTTCGTCCAAACCCTTTTCCTATCCTTAGGGATGCCCTCTTTAGGGAGGAAATGGGAGGGTGGAATGGTAAGGGCGGGTTTCCTGATCTCGTCCTCCAGGAGTTTACCTCTCCGCAATTCCTCCTCCCAGAGGAGCCTTTCGACGAAGCGGCTTCTGGAGGTCTTCCCTTCGAGCCCCTCTGTGGAGAGGGAAGTTGAACTCTGCCAGATGAGGTATGCCTCCTGGGCGGAATAAATGAGCCTCTCGAAGTGATATCGGACGATCTCCTCCTCCCTTTCCCTTTCGGGCAATCCCAGGGAGGGCCTCAGGGAGGGAGGCAGGAGGGGGTCCACCTCCTCATGGGAAGGCAGCACCCCTTCGTTCAGATCTATAACGATGACCCTGTCGAACTTCAGAAGCCTTGTTTCCAGGAGACCGAGAATCTGAAGGGCCACTAGGGGTTCACCCTCAAAGGGGGTTCTCGTGACCGAGACAATCTGCCTGAAGAGGGAAAAAAGAAGGGATTGACTCACGGGCTCATCGGCAAAGAGGGATCCCTTCAGGGCAGGCAGGAGCTCTTCTTGCAAGGTATAAAGAAACTCATTCTCCAGCGGGTGTCCTGCCTTAAGGGGGGATCCGAAGATAAAGGAAAGGATCCCTTCCACAGTGAGAGCGAGTTCCCTTGCGGTCCTTATCCCCCTCCAGGGCCTTATGATCCTTTGGTGGATTTCCCGAAGGAATGCCCTTGCCTCCGCAAGGTCCACTCCCTCCAGGGCAAGGAAGGTCTCCGTTCCCTTATCGATCAGATCCTCCACCTCCTCGAGATGAAAGTAAGGCCTTCCTACCTCCCTTATCCTTTCCTCGATCAGGTGCAATATAATCCCCCCCTCCTTACCTGAGGGGGTAAGAAGGCGCTTGAGGAAGGGGTGTCTTATGGTCGCCAAGTAATCCTTATGATAGTAACCCCGTGAGGGATCGAAGCCTTCCTGAAGTCTAATGAGCTGATCCAATAGCCCCCATAAGGCGGTCCTCTCCAGAGGATAACCCAGGGTGACGTTTACCTCTCTATCGGTGAGCTCATACAGCAGGGGGATGAGGGATGAAGGATCGGGGAGCACGAGGGCCTCAAAGCCCCTTCCCTGATTCTCCCCAAGGGCCTTGACCGCCTCGGTGATCTGGGAATGGGTGTCATAGGCCTCTATGAAGTGGATCTTGGGCCTTGAGACCCCTTCAGGTCCCGCGAAATCAAGATCTGCTCCCCAGGAATCCCTCCACCTCCGGTAGAGGGGTAGTAGATCCCTTGGGGCTTGCCATATCACCTCCGCCCCCTTTTCCCAGAGGCAGCGCAAGATCTTATCCTCAGCCCTGGTGAGGGCGTAAAAGCCCACAATGAAGGTGCCCTCTCCCTGAAGGGGCAATTTTTCTATCATACTGGCGACTTCCCTCAGTCTCCTGCCAGGGGTTGTCATCTGTCCCCTTGAGAGGGCCTCCTCATAAGCCGACCAGAGGAGGCGGAGGTCCTCCAGAAGCTCCCTTGCCCTTTGGGGGACACCCTCAGGGTGGGGAAGGGGAAGGGGCTCCTTCATCTCCTTGAAGAACTCCTCGAAGAGCTGGGAAAGCCTGACTCCCCAGGGGAAGAAGGAGGCGAAATCCTCTTCGTTGGCCTTAAGAGTTCCCGTGTCGGTAGCACAGCGGTAAAGGAGCCAGACCCTATCGGGGAGGGTCAACTGCCTGCCCGGAGGCGATTCGACCCGGAGGGCGAGTTCCTTAACGAAGTCCTCAATGGAATATGTTTTGGGGGGTATGAAACCCTTTCCCAGGATTTCGAAAAGGTAATGCTTGAGGAAGAGGGCGGGCCTCCGATGGGGGAAGATTACCGTGAGTCGGGCCAGCGAGAGGGGATCTTCGGGAATGTAAAACCTCCTTACGATCTCCTCAGCCAGGGTCCGCAGGAGGTTGGCCCCGTAGGGGATGACCTTTATCGGCTTCATTAGCGTTGACAAATATTAACATTATTCTGACCAATTGGGTGATTCGGAGGGCAAAGGGGCCCGTTATTGATTGACGGAGAGGAACTAAAGTGATATGGAACCTTTCTAAGCTCAAAAGGGGGTGCGTGGAAATGCCGATGAAACGTTACCTTTTCACATCCGAATCGGTTACCGAAGGGCATCCCGACAAGATTGCCGATCAGATTGCCGACGCGATCCTGGATGCCATCCTGGAGAAGGACCCTTATGCGAGGGTGGCATGCGAGTGTCTGGTCACCACGGGCTTGGTATTTATAGCCGGGGAGATCACCACCGAGTGCTACGTGGAGATGCCCGAGATAGCCCGTCAGACCATAAGGGAGATAGGGTATACGGATGCCAGTTACGGTTTTGACTGGCAGACCTGCGGGGTCATCACCTCCATAGATCAGCAGTCTCCGGACATCGCCCAAGGGGTGGTGGGCAGACAGAACCACGAGATCGGAGCGGGGGATCAGGGCATAATGTTTGGGTATGCTTGTGATGAGACTCCCGAGCTTATGCCGATGCCCATCATGTTGGCCCATAAGCTCGCCCAGAGGCTCGCCAGGGTGAGGAAGGAGGGGATACTTGATTTTTTGCGCCCGGACGGAAAGACCCAGGTCACCCTGGAGTATGTGGACGGAAGACCCGTAAGGGTTGATGCCATCGTGATAGCCGCCCAGCACCACCCCACCGTCAGCTACAGCACCCTCAGGGAGGGGATAATAGAGGAGGTCATAAAGAAGGTTATCCCTCCCTCGATGATCGATCACAGGACCCGTTTTTACATAAACACCACTGGAAGGTTTGTGATCGGCGGACCCATGGCCGACTGCGGCATGACCGGGAGAAAGAACATCGTCGATACCTATGGCGGTATGGGGCACCACGGCGGCGGCTCTTATTCAGGCAAGGATCCCACCAAGGTGGACCGTTCGGGTTCCTACATGGCCAGATACGTGGCGAAGAACATTGTGGCAGCGGGCCTCGCCAAAAAGTGCGAGGTGCAGGTTGCCTACACCATAGGGGAACCCGAGCCGGTCTCCTTAATGCTTGATACCTTTGGCACCGGGGTGGTCCCCACCGATGATATAGCACGGGCGGTCAGGGAGATCTTCGACTTCCGTCCCGGACGCATCATCGATCACCTCGAACTGAGGAAGCCCATTTACCGAAAGACCGCATGCTATGGGCACTTCGGCAGGGAAGAGCCGGAATTCACATGGGAGAGGACCGACAAGGTGGAGGAGTTGCGGGAGGCTTTCGGCATATGAGGGATTGTCACATAAAGGACCCATCGCTGCGGGAGAAGGGCAGGGGACGGATAGAGTGGGCCGCCCAGGGGATGCCCGTTTTGGGACTTCTGAGGGAGAGGTTTTCCAGGGAGAGGCCCCTTGAAGGGGTTAGGATTTCGGCGTGTTTGCACGTCACCACCGAGAGCGCCCAGCTTATACTCACCCTGAAGGCAGCGGGGGCAGATCCGCTGCTGTGTGCCTCCAATCCCCTATCCACCCAAGACGATGTGGCCGCAAGCCTCGTCTTCGATCACGGTATAAAGGTATACGCCCTCCGCGGGGAGGACCCGAGGACCTATTACGAACATATCCGTCAGGCCATAGCCCACAGGCCTTCGATCATCCTGGACGATGGAGGGGATCTCACTTCCCAGGTGCACCTTCTGGGACTTGGCAGGCTCGATGAGCTCAAGGAACCGGTAAGGGAATGGGCTCTCTCACTTTCCCCTGAGGAACGTTCCGGGATAATCGAGGGCATTCTGGGAGGGACGGAGGAGACCACCACGGGGGTGCTTCGCTTGAGGGAGATGGAAAGGGAGGGGGTGCTGCTTTTCCCCGTGATAGCGGTCAATGATGCCTCCACGAAATATCTCTTCGATAACCGCTATGGGA
>CAYVAU010000044.1:0-2835 GCA_964448445.1 uncultured Thermodesulfobacteriota bacterium
GATGGGGGAAAGGGAGGGCCGGGGAGGTTATAGGACTTGAAGGCGGGATCGAGGTCGCCTGTGGTGAGGGTTCGCTCATCATAGGGGAGCTTCAGCTGGAGGGGAAGAGGAGGATGGGAGCCGAAGAATTCCTTAGGGGCCATCCTTTAAGGGTGGGCGAAAAACTTGGAGGAGGTGAAGGGACATGAATTGGGTAAAGACCTTCTTGTTGATGGCCATCCTGACCTTCCTCCTCGTATGGGTGGGTGACCTTATTGGTGGCAGGGAAGGAGCAATTGTAGCCCTGATCTTTGCCGGGATCATGAACTTTGGGGCTTACTGGTTCAGTGACAGGATCGTTCTGATGATGTACGGAGCCCGGGAAGTTTCCGAAGCCCAAGCCCCCGGACTTTACCGGATCGTGCGCGAACTCTCCCAGAGAGCCGGCCTTCCCATGCCCAGGGTATATGTCATAGAAACCGAAGCTCCCAACGCCTTTGCCACGGGCAGAAACCCCAAAAATGCCGCTGTGGCCGTGACCAGGGGTATCCTGAGGCTTCTGGACGAGAAGGAACTCAAGGGTGTACTGGGACACGAGCTTTCCCATATAAGGAACAGGGACATCCTGATAAGCACCATCGCCGCAACCCTGGCGGGGGCCCTGAGCTACATTGCCATGATGGCCAGATGGAGTCTCTTCTTCGGGGGGTTCGGCTCAGATGAAGAGGGGGAAGGGAGTCCCCTCGGGCTCATAGGGCTCATCATATTCACGACCCTTGCCGCCTTTGCCGCCATGCTGATCCAGCTGGCCATCTCCAGGGCGAGGGAATATCTGGCTGATGAGGGAGGGGCCAAGCTGGCGGGCAATCCCCGGTTCCTGGCAAGGGCCTTGGCAAAGCTCGATGCGGCCTCAAGGCGCATACCCCTGGAGGTCAACCCCGCCACAGCTCATATGTTCATCATCAACCCGCTCAGGGGCAGGGACATCCTCACCCTCTTCAGTACCCATCCGCCCATCGAGGATCGCATAAGGCGCCTGGAAGAGATGGCGCGAAGGATGGGGCTTTAGTGGATCCCTCAAGGGAAAGGGCCCTGGAGGTTCTCCTCGAGTGGGAAAGGGGAAGGGGTTCCCTCGATCTCATCTTCCAGAGGCTTGTGGAAGGGGATGAGCACCTCGACAGGCAGAAGAAGGCCTTCTCGAGGGAGCTGGTCTTTGGGACCGTTAGGTGGCTTTCCCGGATAGACTGGACTCTTTACAGGCTCTACGGGAAGCCCCTCAAGGTCCTCAAGCCCGTCTTGCGGAATGCCCTGAGGATAGGGGCATATCAGCTCACGTTCCTGGATCGCGTCCCCCCGTGGGCGGCTGTCCACGAGACCGTCCAGTTGGTAAAGGAAAGGGAGGGGAAGAAAGGGGCCGGATTCGTCAACGCGATTCTGCGAAACCTGCTGAGGGAAAGAGACTCCCTCGTTCCCGACTCCCGGGACCCCATCGAGAGGCTTTCCCTCCTCTGGGCCTTTCCCCGGTGGCTGGTGAGGAGGTTTTACTTCCAATTTGGCCCCGAAGAGACCGAAGCCCTCCTTGGAGCCCTCAATGCGGTTGCGCCCTTCACAATCCGAACGAACTCCCTCAGGACCTCGAGGGATAAGCTGATGCGGACCCTTGAACCCTTCTCCCCCAGACCCACTTCCCACTCCCCCTGGGGGATAAGACTTGAAGAGCCCCGGGGGGTCCTGGAGGCAGAGGCCTTCAGGGAGGGGTTATTTCAGGTCCAGGACGAGGGAGCACAGCTTGTAAGCTGGCTCCTTTCCCCCCGGGGAGGCGAGAGGGTCCTTGATCTTTGCGCTGCCCCTGGCGGAAAATCAACCCATTTGGCCGAACTCATGGGGAATCGGGGGGAGATCCTGGCTGTGGATGTGAACCCATCGAGACTCAGATGGCTTGAGGAGAACTGCCGCCGTTTGGGCATCCGGATCATCCGCCCGATGCGCCGTGACGCCACAAAGCCACTGCCTTGCGGGGAGTTTGATAAGGTGCTGGTGGATGTGCCCTGTAGCGGCCTCGGGGTAATAAGGCGCAACCCCGATATCAAATGGCGTCTAAGCCCAAAAGAGATCCGGCGCCTTGCGGAGATCCAGGGGCGAATCCTCAGGGTGGGGGCCAGTGCCCTCCGTCGGGGCGGATATCTCCTTTACAGCACCTGTACCCTAACCCCCGAGGAGAACGAGCGGGTGGTTCAGGGGCTCGTTCAAGAGGGGGGTTTTGAGCTCGTGGACCTCAGGGGGAGGGTGCCCATAAGGGATGACTTTTTCACCCCCGAGGGGTATTTTATGTCCCTCCCCTGGAGGCACGGAACCGATGGCTTCTTCTGCGCGCTTTTGCGGAAGCTCTGAGCTTTGGGTTTCGGTCATCCTGCTTGCAGCCGGCAAGGGCAAGAGGATGGGGCTGCAGAAGCTGCTCCTTCCCTGGGGGAGGGGAACGGTAATAGAAGCGGTGGTTAAGGCCTTTTCGGCCTCAGGGGTGAGGGAGATCATTGTGGTCCTCGGGCAGGACCTCCCCCTCCTCAGGGATCTGCTTAAACCTTACCGAGTGAAACTTGCCTTCAATCCCCTCTATTCCTCGGGCATGGCTTCCTCTATAAGGAAGGGACTCGAATATGTCGATCCCAGGGCCCAGGGGATCATGATAGCCCTGGGTGATATGCCCCTTATTAGGCCGGCCCTCATAGACAGGCTCCTTGAGGCCTTCTGCAGGGGCAGGGGCATTGTGGTCCCAGTATGTAAGGGCAGGAGGGGGCACCCGGTCCTTTTCCCCAGGAGCTTTCAGGGAGAACTGATGGGGCTTTCGGGGGATGAGGG
>CAYVAU010000044.1:2845-12600 GCA_964448445.1 uncultured Thermodesulfobacteriota bacterium
AAGATCCTTGAGGGACACCGGGACGAGGTCCTCGAGATCGAGGTCGATGATCCGGCAATCCTCATGGACATGGATACCCTTGAGGATTACGAAAGGCTTCTGTCCTTTGCTCAGTCAGCTGGGTACTTCCACGAAGACCCAGGGACATAGGCGTCTTTCGAGCCTGTCTATGCCGAAATAGAGGCCCAATCCCAGCAGGCTCATGGAGAGGATTCCCGCGTACATTGCCGGGTAATCGAAGAGGGTGCTTCCGGTAAGATATATGTAATATCCGAGGCCGTAACGGGTGGCGAAAAGCTCGGCCAGATACAGGACCGCGATGGCCGTCCCGGTGGACTGCCTTATGGCCGTAAAGATCGAGGGCAGGGTGGCCGGAAGGTAGACGAAGCGAAAAAGGGCCCTCCTTCCCGCCCCAAGGCTCCTGACAGAGAGGATCAATTCCGGCCTCAATTTCTCCGCCTGATCCCTCACTAGGACCAGGATCTGGAAGAAGATGATAAGATATATGATCAGCACCTTCGGCAATTCCCCCAGACCGAAAAAGAGAATGGCCACCGGTACTAAGACCACCTTTGGGATGGGGTAAAGGAGGTAGAGGAAGGGCGAGAGGAGGCGGTTGAGCCTCTGGCTCTGACCCAGCACAATCCCCAAAGGGCCAGCAGTGACGATCCCCAGGGATATGCTCATTAAGACCCGCAAGAGGCTATGCACGAAATGCTTCCCCAACTCCCCCGGCATTTCCCTGACAAACACCCAAAAGACCGTATGGGGAAAGGGAAGGATGGGACGATCTATGAGGGCCGAAAGGAGATACCAAAGGACCGTAAGAACGAGGGCAGACAGTAGAACTTCCCGCTCCCTCATCCCAGCCTCCCCACCTCCTCCAGAATCCGGCGCAGTCGGAGGCACACCTCGTGATACTGCGGATGGTAACGATCGGGAGGCGATCCTTCCAAGATGAGGGGTTCGATGTGGGGGGGATGCCCAAGACAGAGGATCTTTCTCCCCAAGAAGGCCGCTTCCTCTATGCTGTGGGTAACCGTGATGGTAGTCAACCCCTGTTCGGACTGAAGCTTGAGGGTTAACTCCTCTAGGGCTTCCCTCGTGGGGGCATCCAGGGATGAGAAAGGCTCATCCATCAGCAACAAGTCCGGTCCCAGGACCAGGGCCCTCCCGATGGCGGTCCTTTGTCTTTGCCCCCCCGAGATCTGTGAAGGGTAGCGATCGGCCACCTCAAGGAGGCCCAACCGATCGAGCCAGTGCTCCACAAGCCCCTCTGGGTCTTGGGGTAAGGGAGAGCGGGGTGCATGGAGGCCGTCAGGACCGTAAAAGGCCCTGATCCTCAACCCCAAAGCGACGTTCTCCCGCACCGTATTCCAGGGCAGGAGCCCGAAATCTTGGAGGATCAAAGCTGTCTCGGGCCTTGGACGCTGGAGGGTCACCCCCTTTACGCGCACCTCTCCCCGATGGGGCTTCAGAAGCCCCGCCAGTAGATAAAGGAGTGTGGTCTTGCCACAGCCGGAAGGGCCGATGATGGCCCACGCCTCTCCTTGAGCGACCTGCCAGCAGAACCCCGCAAACAGGGGTCTCTCCGGCTGGTATGAAAAATGGAGGTCCTCAACCTCTACAAAACTTCCCCCCATTTCCCTCAGGGGAGGTAATCGGCAACGATGGCTTCCTCATAGGGTATCCTCCGCCCGATGAGCCCCTTCTCGATGGCCCAATTGAGCACGTCCTCCCACTGCGCACGGCTCGGGACAGAGCCGAAGGGGAGGTCGGGTATCCTGTAGGACCCTTTGAGAGGTGGTGGAACGAGTTTCTTCTCCACCAGCAGGTTCCTCCAACGGGATTTGTCGGAATTGATCTCCTTCACCGCCCTCCCTATGGCCCCAAGGAATGTCCTTACGGCCTCCGGGTACTTTCGGACGAAATCCCTCCTGAAGGAATACACGCTCAGGCTGTATTCCGGATACCAAGAATCGTCCATGATCAACACCGCCCCTTGCTGAAGGGCCAAAAGGGAGAGGGGATCCGGCAGGGTCGCCGCCTTCACCTTTCCCGAATTCAAGGCGGCCATCCGATCGGGTATTCTGGGGATAGGGACGAAACGTATCTCGGAGGGCCGAAGTCCCTCCCTTTGGAGCAGCCTCTCGGTCACATAGTGGATTATGGTGGCTTCGGAGATGGCAATGGGCACACCCTTTAGATCCGAAGGGTTCTTGAGGCCGCTGCCCGGTGCCCCTAGAACGAAGAACTGAGGAAACTTGGGGGTTGCAGCCCTTGCGGTCATTACCACCAGGACCTGCTGGCCTTTTCGGTTGAAAAGGACCGCCGAGACCAGATCGTTGATGATCACATCTATCTCCCCGGAAGCCACAAGCTGATCCCTCTCTGCGGCAGAGGCCACCGGGATAAGCTCCACTTGGAGACCCTCGCCGAAATATCCCTTCTCCTTTGCCACATGCACCGGCAGGGTCTCGAGGATCGGCAAGAGTCCCACCCTGATCCTCACCGCATGCGCCCCTGAAGTCACAAACATGCCCAACGCCAGGATTAATCCCAATGCCCTCTTCATACTTCACCTCCCCAAAAGGATCGCTCCAAGGGTTGAGAAGAACAAAAGGACGCTTATATAGCCGTTGACGTTGAAAAAGGCCACATTGAGACGGGAAAGATCTCCGGGTTTGACGATCAGGTGTTCGTAAACGAGCATGATCCCCGTCAGGGAGACGCCGATCCAGTAAATCCGGCCCAGGGTGAGGTCCAGACCCAAGAACACAAGGCCCACCACCATAAGGATGTGACAGAGGGAGGAGAGCTTAAGAGCCCCATCTACCCCAAACCGCGCCGGGATGGACTTTAGCCCCTCGCGCCTGTCCACCTCCACATCCTGACAGGCATATATGAGGTCAAAGCCCGCTATCCAAAAGGTCACCACAAACAGCAGGATCCATGCGGGAAGGTCCCCAGAAGTGAAGAGAGAACCCCTCACCGCCACCCATGCCCCCGCAGGGGCAAGCCCATCGGTGAACCCGAGGATGAAGTGGCTCATCCAGGTGAAGCGCTTGGTGTAATGATATCCGGTCAAAAACAGAAGGGCTATGGGTGAAAGTTTAAAGGGCAGGGGGCCGAGCCTGTAAGCCGAGAGCAAGAAGATCCCAAGGGACAGGAAAACCGCCCCCCAAGCCACTGCCGGCCTCAGGGCACCTGTTACCAGGGGTCTGGAAGCAGTCCTCGGGTTCCTGGCATCAAAGGGGAGGTCTACGAGCCTGTTTAGGGCCATCGCATAGGTCCTCGCTGAGGCCATGGCGATGGTTATCCAAAAAAAGACCCCGAAGGAGGGCCATCCCCTTTCGGCCAGGACCATCCCCAGGTAGGCAAAAGGAAGGGCGAAGACGGTGTGCTCGAACTTTATCATGTCCAAAAAGAGCTTGACCTGCCTCATCCCTTTAAGGCCCTGAGGATTTCGGGCCATTTCCGTTCGACTTCCTGCTTGACCTCCTCGGACATCCTTATCCTTTCTGGCCAGGACCTTCTATGCCCTTCCTCTGGCAATTTCTTGGTCGCATCCACACCGATCTTTCCCCCGAAGGAGGATTCCCGGCAGGAATGGTCCAGATGGTCCACCGGTCCTTCCACTATCACCACATCCCTTTTCCAATCCACGTTCCCCAGCACATACCAGGCGACCTCCCTCGGATTGCGAATATCCACATCTTCATCGACCACCACTATGGCCTTTGTGAGGCTCATCATCCCGAGCCCCCAGAGGCCGAAGATTACCTTCCTCGCTTGCCCGGGATAATGCTTGCGGATGGAGACAAGGGCCAAGTTGTGAAAGACCCCCTCAGGGGGCATGTGAAGGTCCACTATCTCGGGAAGCACGCACCTTATGAGGGGCAAAAAGAGCCTTTCTGTGGCCTGACCCATCCAGTAATCCTCCATCGGGGGGATGCCCACCACCGTTGCCGGATATATGGGATCCGAGCGCATGGTAAGGGCAGTTACGTGCATCGTGGGGAAGGGTTCTGAAGGGGTGTAATAGCCGGTGTGATCCCCAAAGGGTCCTTCCTTCCGCAGGTCACCAAGGTCCACATAGCCCTCAATGACGATCTCTGCCTTAGCGGGTACATCCAAAGGCTGGCTCACGCAGCGAACCATCTCCAGAGGGCTGCCCTTGAGCCATGACGCGAAAAGATACTCGTCAACCCCAGGGGGAAGGGGAGCTGAGGCTGCCCATATGGCAGCCGGATCCCCTCCCAGAACCACCGCACAAGGGATCTGCGACATCCCCCTCGCGCGGGCTTTCCCCTCATGTTCAGCTCCACCCTTGTGGCGCTGCCAGTGCACGATCAGGGTCCTTTCGTCCAGGACCTGAAGCCTGTAGAGACCGACGTTCCTCCTTCCGCTGTCCGGATCCAGGGTGACCACCTGTCCAAGGGTTATGTAACGGGAGGCATCCTTTGGCCAGCAGCGTAAAATCGGCAACTCATCAAGCCTCACCCCACGGCCCTCCCTCACCACTTCTTGGCAGGGAGCCCGTCGGATGAACCTCGGACGGGGGACGAGGGCCCGCAAAAGTTCCATCAGGACCTTCCCGCCGCGCAAAACCTCCCTCATCCTCCCGAAGGAATTGAGATCGAGAAGGCTGCCGAACTTCTGCTCCAGTTCCCCCAGGTCCTCGACCCTTAAGGCCAGGGCCATCCTCTTGGAGCTGCCGAAGAGGTTCGTGACCACAGGGATTCGGTATCCTTTGACCCTTTCAAAAAGCAGGGCCCTGTTCAGCTCTCCGGGTCCCTTGGAAACCCTATCGGTTATCTCGGTGATTTCAAGCTCGGGAGAGACGGGCACCGAGATCCTTGCCAGTTCCCCTTCCCCTTCCAGGATCCGAAGAAAGTCCCTCAGGTCTTCCACATTTAAAGTGTAACCTCCCTTTATGGCGTTTGTAAAATGTCAATACCTCTGACCGGGGAAGGTATTGATCCGGTGGAGGGTCCCAAGGAGCTTGTACATCTTTGGTGGCCTCCAATCCATCCCAAGGGCATCCTTGAGGATCCCATCCTGGATGGCCCAGCTCCTGCCCCGTACCGTCTGATCCATGCCAGGGGTCCGGAATGGGGTTGAGCCATCCAGGGCCTCAAAGAGCTTTCCCCCTGGAGAGAACTCCCTGTGGATGGTCTGCATGAGCCTCAATCCCTTAAGGTAGCCGAAACCATGGCGTTCAAACAGGATCGCGGTGTGGTAAAAGAGGGCCTCAAGCATTATGGTTTTCAGCCCTAAAAAGTCTGTGAAGGCCTCAAGGCAGCGGAGGAACCGTCCCAAGAGCCTCAATCCCGGTCTCACCATCCCCGGTGCCAGCCCTGCCCTCATCGCCCTAACCTCCTCGGGGACGTTCCTGCGGAGCATACCAAACAGGGTATCCTTGCCCTCTGGGTCCCGATCTATGTTGTAACGCTCACCGGTTATATCGTTTATGACCACCAGATCTAGGACCACGGCCTTGAATCCCTCATCGAGGGAAATCTGGCAGAAAAACACCGGATCTTGGTCTTCTGGTCTCAAGCGCACCTCGATGGAGGCCGCATTTTCGTCTTCCGGAAACCAGCCCCGTATGGCCTTTGCCCCGCTGGGCCCCCTCAGGGTTTCGGGATCCACCCTGAAGCGCTCAAGGAGTTCGAGGGGTACGAGTTTGAGATACAGAAAATCCCGCACCCCTTTGGGAAGGCGGTTTACCGCCGAAAGGCTTAAGGGCATCGGGATCTAAGTGCCCAAGGCCTCCCTCACAAGCCTCTGGACCACCTCGGGATCCGCCAGGGTTGAGGTATCCCCGAGTTCCTCTACCTTCCCCTCGGCGATCCTCCTCAGGATCCGGCGCATGATCTTGCCGCTCCTGGTCTTGGGTAGGGAGTCGGTGAAGTGGATCCGATCAGGGGTAGCTATGGGCCCTATGACTTTTCGGACCTGACCTATGAGCTCCTTTCTGAGCCCATCGGAGGCCTCAAAGCCCTTCTTCAAGACCACAAAGGCGCATATTCCCTGTCCCTTGATCTCGTGGGGGAAGCCGACCACTGCGGCCTCAGCGACCGCCGGATGGCTTACCAAAGCGCTCTCCACCTCAGCCGTTCCGATCCTGTGTCCCGAGACATTTATCACATCGTCTATCCTGCCCAGGATCCAGAAGTACCCTTCTTCGTCCCTCCTTGCACCGTCACCGGTGAAGTAATGACCGGGAAAGAGGGTGAAATAGGTCTCCCTGAAGCGCCTCCCATCGGGATCGTTCCAGAATCTTCTGACCATGGAGGGCCAGGGCCGGGATATCACCAGGGCCCCTCCCTCATCGGGGGCACACTCCGAACCGTCTTCCCTCAATACCTTTGCCTCAATCCCGGGCAGGGGGAAGGTAGCCGAACCGGGTTTCAGGGGGATTGAGGGAAGAGGGCTTATGAGAAAACCGCCTGTCTCGGTCTGCCACCAGGTGTCCATGATGGGACACCGTCCCTGTCCCACGACATAGAAATACCAGAGCCAGGCTTCGGGACTTATGGGTTCACCCACTGAGCCGAGGATCTTGAGACTTGAAAGGTCATGGTTTTTGACCCACTCGTCTCCCTCCTTCATCAGGGCCCTTATGGCCGTCGGGGCGGTGTAGAACTTTGTCACCCTGTAACGTTCCACTATTTCCCAGAAACGATCGGGTTCGGGCCAAGTGGGAACCCCCTCGTACATCAGGGTGGTGGCCCCAAGGAGCAGGGGGCCATATACCACATAGCTATGGCCGGTTACCCAGCCCACATCCGCCGTGCAGAAATACACATCCTCATCCCTCAGGTCGAAGACCCATTTCAGGGTCTGGGCCACATAGAGGAGGTAGCCGGCTGTCGAATGCACCACCCCCTTGGGCTTCCCCGTGCTCCCCGAGGTGTAGAGGATAAAGAGGGGGTCTTCGGAGTCCATCACCTCGGGGGGACAGCTGGGGCTTGCCTTCTCAAGGAGCTCATGCCACCAGAGATCCCTGCCCTGAATCCAGGGCACCTCCACCCCCATCCGCCTGACTACCACCACCTTCCTGACCTGGGATAGGTCCTTCAGGGCCTCATCGGCGTTCTCCTTGGACCTTATGATCCGGCCGTTGCGCCAGTAAGCATCGGCTGTGATCAACACCTCAGCCCCACAGTCCGCTATCCTCTGCCTCAAGGCCTCGGGGCTGAAACCGCCGAAGACGACGCTGTGGATGGCCCCGATCCGGCAACAGCCAAGCATCGCTATGGCCACCTCAGGGATCATGGGCAGATAGATGGCCACCCTGTCCCCCTTTTTCACCCCAAGGGCCCGGAGTCCATTGGCGAACTTGGAGACGAAATAATGAAGCTGTTGATAGGTCAAGATCCTGTATTCATCGGGGGGTTCCCCTTGCCATATAAGGGCCGCTTTGTTCCTGCGCCAACCTCTCAGATGGCGATCAAGGCAGTTATAGGAGGCATTGAGCTTACCTCCTCTGAACCACTCTACCTCCGGTTTACTGAAATCCCACCGCAGGACTTCTTTCCACCTCTCGTACCAATCCAGTTCCTCGGCCAATTCGCCCCAGAATCCTTCCGGATCCTGCAGGCTCCTTCGATAAAGTTCCCGGTAGTGATCAATCCCCTTAATGTGAGCCATCTCCTTGAGATCTTCGGGGGGTTCAAAGACCCTTTCTTCCCTGAGGATTGAAAGAATGGTCTTCTGCATTTTCCCCTCCTTGGAAATCGGAATGGATGTCCTCCGCCCACTTCAGGGCCTTTCCTCACCTAACCTCACCCCTCCTCCTTACTGACACCCCACACACTTTCCACTATCGGTTATAACAACCCCACCTTCTCACCCATCCTTTTGCTCCCGAAGGTAACGGTTTCTCGGAAGGCCGTCAAGTTACAACATGGGTTTGAGAAGGAAATGAAATTTGTTAAGATCCCTTAGGAAATGAAGAGAGGCTTCACACTAATTGAACTTGCCATAGTTTTGGTGATAATTGGATTATTGATAGGCCTCGGAGCAGGTCTCCTTGGTCCCCTCACCAGAAGGAGTAAATACTCCGAGGGAAAAACAACAGTCAACTCAGCGGTGGAAGCGATCACAGGATACAGCATACGGACCGGAAGACTTCCACCCGAAAGCGATTTCCAAAGGATCGTGCCTTCTTACAAGGATCCATGGGGGAATGAACTTCAGTATTTCTTAGACAATGATCTCACCAGTTCAATATGTTCTCAAAATGAAACAGACCTTATAGTGTGTCACGATACCTCATGTGCAAACTATACAGAAAATGTGGCCTTTGTTGTAATCTCTCCTGGGGATAATTACAATTATCAAACCTTGGATAGAGGAAACAATCGGGCCTTTGTTCCACCTATTGGTACAGAGAATGTGGATTTTGATGGTTCGGACTTTATAAGAGCCGAAACTTATGATGACATTGTCCGCTGGGTAACGTTAGATCAATTGTGGGCAAGAATTTGTACAAATTGTGGGGCTTGTGGTTTTTATGAAAGTAGATCAGTATGCGATAGCAACTGTAGTGTGAATTGTCAGCAGGCACAGTGTGGTAACAATCCTAATTGCTGGCGATGTCCATGAAGGGCAGGGTGGTCCTTTCCTTGGAAGGGAGGATTTATGTTCTGGCCGATGATGGGGGTGTTTTGGGGTTTTCCTTTAACGAGGGTGTTGCGTTCCTTAAGGCTGAGAGGGTGGGGGCAGTGAGCATCTTCCATCATTTTGAGAAGGTCCTTACCTTTTCCCTCCCCCTTCCCTTCAAGCCGTCCTCCAGGGGGCGGAAGGTCATAGAGGGGGTTATTTGGGGAGAGGTGAAGAGGAGGTATCCGGATGTGGAGGGGGCTCCTTATCTTTATCAGCTCATAGAGTCTGACACTTTCAATGGGGCGAGGTGTTATCTCTTTGATCGGGAGGAATTCGAAGGTCTGGTCCTTCCCTTTTTGAGTAGGGGCGTAAGGATTGAGGGGTGTTATCCTTTTTTTTCAGCGGTGGCCCTTTCGGTGGCGCAGGAACCGGAGGAAAATAAGGCGGTCGTCCTTTTGCACGGTAGCAAGCGCCTGGTGTTCGTTTTTCAGCGCGATGAGCTGGTCTTCCAGAGGGCCTTTGAAGGGGAAGGCGAAAGGTTGAGCAGTTCGGATGGGGCCACCATAAATATGGTCATCTCCCATGCCGTGCAGAATTTGAGGGTTCGGCCCGAGGTGATCTTGCTGATGGGGACCGAAGGGAAGGTCAATAACCTGGCGCTTCCCACCCGTTCAATTCATGGGATTGGAGGGCTCGGTGATGTCTTGAAGGTGGCAGTGGCCAGGGGGGGTCTTGAGGTTTTCGACCTTCGTTGTCCCGACCTTCAGAGGACGTCACGGAGGGTAAACAGGATCAGGACTGCTGCCTTAGGGCTTTTTCTCCTTGCCCTTTTGAGTGGGATTTATGCGGGGGTGTTGTTGTGGAAGGTGAAGGACAAGGCTGAAGGGCTGAATCAAGTACTTCGCTCTTTCTCGGTAAGGATGGCCGAGGCAATGGATAAAATAGAGGAAATTGAGTCTTTTCGGGGAAAATGGGGTATGTGGATGTCGATGCTCGAGAAGAAAGCCAAAATCCCCGATTCCAGGGCGATGCTTTTTCCCCTGGGTTCCCTCTCCGATATCGAAGGGATAGTCCTGGATGGGGTTTATCTTGAGCCCGAAGGAAAAGTGGCCCGGATAAGCGGGAAGATTGTCCTTGAC
>CAYVAU010000045.1:0-3438 GCA_964448445.1 uncultured Thermodesulfobacteriota bacterium
CTTCAATGCCTCATGGCTTCGGAGAGGCGGGCCTCCCCCTCGATCATCGAGGAGAGCACAAGGGTGTTGTACCCGAGCCCCCTGGCCTGCCTCTCCGAAGCCATGAGGCATTGAAGATTACTAGCCAAAATAACGTTTTTCACCTTCCCGAAAGCCGAATCCCCGGGCTTTGGCGTTTCGGACAGCTCCCCCCGAATGCCCTTCTCCAAGATCTCGATCACAGAAGGGGGCATCTTTTCCCTCAGGCCATAGCGCTCTATGACCGAGAGGGCATCGGCATAAGTGGATCGGTCAGGTACGGTGGGCCCCGAGGCTATCACATCGAGTTCATCCCCGACCACATCCGAGATGATCAGGGTCAGGACCCTTGCGGGATGAGCCCAGAGGGCAAGCCTCCCCCCTTTGATCCCCGAGAGGTGCTTTCTTATGGCATTGAGTTCCTGGATCCTGGCGCCCGAGTGAAGCAGAAGCTCTGTGGCGGTTTGCTTGTCCCTGAGGGATAACCCCTCCTGAGGCAGGGGCAACAAAGCCGAGCCACCTCCGGAAAGGAGGCAGATCAAGAGGTCGTGCTCAGAAAGACCCTTGCATACCTCAAGGACCTCCCTTGCCCCCTCAAGTCCCCTCTGATCCGGTACGGGATGGCCCGCCTCGATCACCCTGATCCTTTCAAGCTCCACCCGATGGCCGTACTTTGTGACGATCACTCCCCCTCGGATCCTGTCCCCCAGCACCTCCTCAAGGGCCTTCCCCATCCAGCAGGAGGCCTTGCCGGCCCCGACCACAAAGACCCTCCTGCCCAGGGGGATCTCCTCGCCCTTGACAAGGAGACTGTCCTCCCGTAGCTCGAGGTTGGCCTTGACAACCCCGTAGCCATCGACGGCTCCAACCCCCGCCCAGAAGATTTCCCTTGCGTCCTTTAGGGGATCCATCTCAAAAGAGCCTCATCTGGACCCACCCTTGGGGGTCGACCCTGATACAGGTCTGGCCTGGAAGGTCCGGGTTTTTGCAAGAACACAAAACGGCCTCAATGCCCATCTCCCCTGCCCAGCTCCTTATGCGATCATAGCCCCTGCGCCTGAGCCCAAGGGGCAGAAGCTTGCTCTTGGTCGAAAGGCCCACCCTCTGCCAGGGCTGGTTCCTGTAGCAGAAGGAGATCCTCTGCCAGAGTTCCCCGAGCTCCCTCTTCAGGTTCTCTTCGATCCCGGGCCTAAGATGGAGGTAATTCAGGATCACGCGCTTAACCCCCAGATCCCTCAAGGCCGAAAGGAGCCGCTTCATCTGATCTTCGGAATCCGTAAAGAAGGGGATCATGGGGTCGATCCGGACATCGGGCAGAATACCCCTTTGGGCCAGCTCTTGGATCATTTTGAGCCTCTCTTCGGGCGGGGCCGTTCGTGGTTCAAAAAGCTTCCAGTAGGAGCGATCAAGGGAGACGAGCCCTACCTGGGCCCTTACCTGTTTAGGATACCGGGAAAGGAGATCGAGGGTTTCGGGGGGTATCCTTCCCTTGGTGAGGAAATGGACCGTCAGGCCGTTTTCAAGGAGCAACTTGAGGCACCTGTGGGTGACCTCGAGGATTGAAGGGTGGGGCTGGAAACAATCGGAGGCGGTATTTAGAACCACAAAGCGGGGCCTCTTTCGCCCCCTTAGCTCTTGGGCGATGAGCTCGGGCAGGTTCACATAAAGCTCGACGGTATTGGCCTCAGGTGCCCCCGGATAGCCCCTCGCATAGCAGTAAACACAGCGATGAAGACACCCCTTGGTTATGTTCAGCGAATAGTGACCCTTAAGACACCCAAAGGAGAAGGGCTTAAGGGCCCTTGTGCGCCTTTCCCTCGGGATGACCCTTTCAGGCTCCACTATTTTCTCAGGGTCTTCTCGAAGATGCGTTCGGCCTTCTCCGCCGCCCTCTCGGCCCTCCTGGCAGCCTCTTCGGCCCTCTCGGCGTAAGCTTTTACATCCTCCAGTTCTTTGGGCCTGAGCCCCCTGGGGGTCCAGGCCATCTCAAGGTAGATGGGCGAAATCTTTGGAAGTTCCTCGGTGAAGAAGGCGACAAAATTCTCCACCAGTTGATTTGCGGCCTCCCTTATGGCCAATTCCTTCATGGTCTCAAGGTCTTTGGGGCTAAAGACCGTCTCAGGCACCACCCTGACCTCGGCACTGTTGGTCCAGAGGACATCGCCGCTTTGGGCATCCTGAACGAGAAGCCTTAGGCGAACCCTAACCTCGTGAGCCTTACCGCTTAAGTGGCTGCCGAGTCCAATGCCTCCGCCAACCAGGGCCCCCACATCCCTCTCCCATTCCATGGGGCTTGTCCCGTCCACCACCGCCCAGCCGGCCGCTGCCCCGATTGCCGCCTTCTGGGCAAGCTCGGTGGCCCAGGCGAGGGCCTCCTGGATCCCTTCAGAACCGAGGAACTCATAACCCTCTGGGCTCGCCTTCCCCCAGATCAGATTTTGGCCCACGTTGAAGACAAAGGGTACAATACCCGTGACCAAGGGGTTGTAACACTCATAGAGCCCAGTACCGAGCTCGAGGATCCTGGCCCTCACCACCAACCTCACACCGAGCTCTCGGGCGATCTCCGATACCACCTCGGGGCCCAAAGCAGCGGTTTCCTCTGGCTCCCTTTTGGCCATGTTGGTGGCCAGGGCCTCGGCCAGGTGTTTCTTCATCTGGGGGCTCCATGGACCCTGAAGTTCTCCAAGCATCACCATGGAGGTGGGGCTTAAACCCTTGGGGCCAAGGGCCTTAATGATCCCTTTTCGGACCAATAAGGCCCACACATCCTCCTTGGCCGCAGGCATAAATCCCTTGGAGAAGAAGGCATCCTCAAGGGCTTCATAGACGAAAAGCGATCCCTCTCCGCCTGTGGCGTAATCGGAGGGGGGAAGGATTGCCACCCTCCTCCACTTGCCATCAACCGGCTCGGGCTTAACCGGCGCTAGGGTCTGCTGACTGCGATAGCTGCAGGAAGAGATGACAAAAAAGACCAACCCCCAAACCCAGAACCTTCTGCCAAACACACCCATTCCCTCCAACCTCCCCTTTTAAACTTTCCGTTTTGGCTTCTATAGCAGTAAAACCCGAGAAGGTCAAGAAAACGCCGTCACCTGATCGCCACCAAAAGGGCTTGACAAGAAAAATCGGGGGTGCTAATAGATTAAGCGACTTTAATCTTTGGCACGAAAGGAGGTGATGCCTGGGGAAAGGGAGAAAGGAAGAGGGCTTTAGGTGGTTTTTGGTTTGAGGGTTCAATTCGAGGGAGTTTCAGAAGAGAAACAAAATTTGGTTTAGGAGGAGGTGGACATGAGGAAGTGGATGTGGGTACTGGTCCTTTTGCTTGGGGTGGCTATGGCTGCCCCGGTGATGGCAGTTGAATGGTCGGCCACTGGTTGGATAGGTTCTTCGTGGGCGACATATCGAAATATCCTTCCG
>CAYVAU010000045.1:3538-12181 GCA_964448445.1 uncultured Thermodesulfobacteriota bacterium
GCCCGTGCGAGTGAGAATCTTTATGGAGTGATGTATTTTGAGATGGATTCGGAAAATTGGGGTGAAACTGGGACTGGAAAAGACCATATTGGCAGATGGGGTGCTGATCAGGCTGCCATAGAGGTCAAGAACTGTTTTGTGGACTTTAAGATCCCTGGCATTGAGTTGCCGGTATGGGCGAGAGTGGGCGTTCAGCCCTTTGCCATAAGGCCTGCAGTGCTCCTTTATGCAGATGGTGCAGGTGTGACCTTGAGGAGCAAAGTCGAAAATGTGACCCTTGCTGCCGGTTGGGCAAAGGCTGTGGACAGTGATACGGATGCGGCTTCGGATGATACAGATGCCTACTTCTTTATAGCCTCTGGCAAAGTGGGAACATTTACGGTCGGCGGTTACTGGCTGTTTGTGAATGGGAATCGTTTTGATCCTGCTGGTTTTGATCCTGAGGGTAATAAAATGGAGCCTGAGCTTCATTGGATCGGGGCTTTTGCGGATGGTAAGGTGAATGACGTGAATCTTACTCTGGACTTCATCTACAACTTCGGCGATGAAGATTACAGGGATATAGACTACTCTGGCTATTATTTCCGTGGCGTTGCCTCCTACCTCTATGACAAGTTCGAATTCGGGTTGGGTGGTCACTATGCAAGCGAGCTTGATTTGGATGAGGTTAATAAAAGGACGGACTATGACTACGAGGGCTTTCTGTATCCCAAAGGATCGGAGGCCCCGGCCATCAACAATGACAGTGTGATTTTTGGTGGTTGGTTTATCGGCTTCACCAATATGGGAGATGTAATTTACTTCGTCCGAGGAGATTCTCAGTGGCCCCTTAACACCTGGGGTGTGAGGGGGTTTGCCTACTACCAGGCTTACGATTGGCTTAAGCTTGGTGCGCAGGTAGCTTACTGGGGAGACAATGTGGAAGGTGGTGACCAGTATGGAGAAAATGCAGACGACGATGACGAGATCGGGTGGGAGTTTGACGTAGGTGCAAAGGTGAAGATTTACAAGAACCTCACGTGGGGCCTTGCCTTCGGTTATCTGGCAGCGGGAGATGCCCTTGATCAGGATGGTGGTATAGACGATCCTTATGCCATCGTGAGCAATCTGGTTTACACCTTCTAAAATCCCCTAAGAATCCGGAAGGCGGCGGGGGGATTTTCCCTTCGCCGCCTTTTTGTTGCCAATTCCCTCTGTGTCTGATAGCGTAAACGGGAGCAGATCCCGAGGAGGGGAAAGGGATGGATGAGGCCTTGCTTTTGGTAGAGGGCCTTCATGTTGAGGTCGGGGGAAAGGAGGTCCTTTCTGGGGTCAATCTCAGGATAGGTTCGGGGGAGGTCCACACCCTTTTTGGGCCCAACGGCTCAGGGAAGACCACCCTGATTTTTGCCATCTTCGGCTTTGAAGGCTATAGAATCACTCGGGGTAGGGTCCTCTTTCGGGGCAGGGATATAACGGGGCTTCCCCCTCACGAGAAGGCAAAACTTGGCCTGGGTCTTTCCTTTCAGAGGCCTCCCGCCATAAGGGGGGTGAAACTCCGACAGCTCTGTGAACTTTGTGCCAAAAGGGATGGGGAGATGCTCGAGGAATACGCCAGGAGGCTGAACCTTCGGGAGCACCTCGATCGGGAGCTTAACGTCGGGTTTTCGGGCGGGGAGATGAAGAGGGCGGAACTTCTTCTGCTTCTTCTTCAGGACCCGGTTATGGTGTTTTTAGATGAGCCCGAATCGGGGGTGGACCTTGAGAACATCGCCCTTGTGGGGGGAGCGATAAATCAGCTCCTTGGGCGAAGGGTAGAACCCGAGGCCGAGAGGCCCATAAAGGAGGTGCTCAAAGAGCGGAGGAAATCGGCCCTCATAATCACCCACACGGGCCACATCCTCGAGTATGTGGAGGCTGATCTCGGGCATGTGCTTTTGGGGGGGAGGATCGTCTGTCGGGGCAACCCCAGGGAGATCCTTCACACCATAAAGGAACACGGCTACGAGGAATGCTACAGGTGTTTCGGGAGGTAGGGGATGGCGAAATTTGACATAGCTCGCTTCATCGACCGTCTGGAAGGGGAACCGGAGCCCCCAGAGGAACTCTCTCCCGAGGAGAAGGAAGTACTCCTTAAGACGGGTATTGACCCTGAGGGACGGGGGCGTTCGGGCAGCTTCTTCATGTGCGACCACAGGGTTTCAGAGTGCACCATCAAACAGGAGGGGCTCGAGGTCCTTCCTATTACAGTGGCCCTTGAACGTTACGGTCTCAAGGATTACTTCTGGAAGGCACTGGAACCCGACCGCGATATCTTTACCAAGAGGGCTGACCAGCACCTTGAAGGAGGATACTTTATAAGGGCCTTTCGGGGGGCAAGGGTTACCTTTCCCATACAGGCCTGCCTTTACATCTCCATTGACCGTCTGGCCCAGGATGTTCACAACGTCGTCATAGCGGAAGAGGATTCCGAGCTTCACATCATCACCGGCTGCACCACATCGCCCCATGTGCGTTCCGGGCTGCATGTGGGGATCTCCGAGTTCTTCGTCAAGAAGGGGGCCAGACTGACCTTCACCATGATCCACAACTGGCCGGAGGAGATGGTCGTCAGACCCAGGACGGCCATCCTGGTGGAGGAAGGGGGAGTGTTTGTCTCCAACTACATATGCCTTGTGCCTGCCAGGGACCTTCAGGCCTATCCCACCGCCATCCTCAAGGGACCGGGGGCGGTCGCCACCTTCCAGTCGGTCCTCCTGGGAAGGCCGGGCTCCCTCATGGACCTGGGATCGAGGGTGATCCTTGGGGCCGAAGGGACAAGGGCAGAGATCATCTCCCGGAATGTCTCCACCGGTGGACGGATCATCGCCAGGGGGCACCTTGTGGGGGAGGCCCCTCGGGTCAAGGGGCATCTCGAATGTCGGGGGCTGATCCTCTCGGGGGAAGGGATGATTCATGCCATCCCCGAGCTTGAGGCAAGGGCCGAGGATGTGGAGCTCTCCCATGAGGCGGCAGTAGGTAAGATCGCCAAAGAAGAGCTCGAGTATCTTATGGCCCGGGGACTGAGCGAGGAAGAGGCAACATCCCTCATCATCAAGGGCTTCCTGAGCATGGAGATAAAGGGGCTTCCGGAGGCCCTAAAGGGGGGACTTGACAGGATCATCGCCCAGACGAAGGATGCGCTCTGATGGATCAGGCCTTAAGAAAAAGGGCAGAAAGGGGAGGGAGGGTGAGCCTTAAGGAATAAGGGTATCCGTGCATGGGGACATCCTCTGCCCAAACCCCTCCGAGGTTTCCCATCCCCGACCCTCCGTAATCCCTCCCGTCGCTGTTTAAGGCCTCTCGCCAGAAGCCGGCTCTGGGAACCCCTATGCGGTAATCGGTCCGCGGAACCGGGGTGAAGTTGAAGACACAGAGCAGAGCGCTTCCTTCAGCCTGCCTGAGGAAGCTGATTATGCTATTTTCCCGATCGCCGAAATCGACCCAGCGGAAACCCTCAGGGGAGAAATCCGAACTGTAGAGGGCGGGTTCTCGCCTGTAAAGATGGTTCAGGTCCCTCAGCCATGACTTAAGCCCCCGATTAAGGTCATCCAGAGACCGCCACTGCAGTTCCCCTTCATGGTTCCATTCTGAGGGCTGGCCGAACTCCTGTCCCATGAAGAGGAGTTTTTTGCCGGGCTGAGCGTACATGTATCCGTAAAGGAGCCTCAGGTTTGCGAACTTCTGCCACCTGTCACCGGGCATCTTCTGATAGAGGGACCCCTTCTGGTGGACCACCTCATCGTGGGAGAGGGGCAAAAGGAAGTTCTCCCCGAAGGCATAAAGGAGCCTGAAGGTCAGAAGCTCATGGTGGTATTTCCTGAAGAGGGGATCGCAGGACATGTACTTTAAGGTGTCGTGCATCCAGCCCATGTCCCACTTGAGCCCAAATCCCAGTCCTCCAATATATGTGGGCCTTGTGACCATGGGCCAGGCGGTGGATTCCTCGGCGATGGTCTGAACATCGGGGAAACTCCTGTAGACTTCCTCATTCAAGAGCCTTATGAAGTGGATGGCCTCAAGGTTTTCCCTGCCTCCATAGGGATTGGGAATCCACTGGCCGTCCTCCCTCGAGAAATCCAGATAGAGCATTGAGGCCACCGCATCTACCCTCAGGCCATCGGCGTGGTATTTGTCGAGCCAAAACAGGGCACTTGATATGAGGAAACTTCGGACCTCGTTTCTGCCGTAGTTGAAGATGAAGCTGTCCCAGTCGGGATGAAGCCCCTTTCTGGGATCGGCGTGCTCATAAAGGTGGGTCCCGTCGAAGAAGGCGAGGCCGTGGCCGTCCCTGGGGAAATGGGAGGGGACCCAGTCCAGGATCACGCCCACCCCCTCGCGGTGTAAGTAATCCACCAAGTACATGAAGTCCTGAGGGGTGCCGTAGCGGCTTGTGGGTGCGAAGTAGCCGGTGATCTGGTAGCCCCAGGAGCCATAGAAGGGGTGCTCCATGACCGGCAGGAACTCCACGTGGGTGAACCCCATCTCCCTGACGTACTGGGCAAGAAGGGGGGCCAACTCCCGGTAGGTGAGGAATTTGCCCTCCTTTCTTCGCCAGGAGCCGAGATGGACTTCGTAGATGCTCATGGAGGCATCAAGGGCATTTCTCCCCTTTCTTCTTTCCATCCAATCGCCATCCCCCCACTCATAGCTTAGATCCCAGATGATAGAGGCCGTGGCAGGAGGGGTCTCGTGGAAGAAGCCCACGGGGTCCGCCTTGTCCGCCCTGTGGTCGCCGTAGCCCAGGATGTGAAACTTGTATCTCTGGCCAACCCTTGCCCCAGGGACAAAACCCTCCCAGATCCCGGAACTCCCACGGGGCCTAAGAGGCAGGCCCTCCCTCTCCCAGGCGTTGAAATCCCCCATCACCCAAACATCTCTGGCCGAAGGGGCCCAGAGGGCAAAGTAGACGCCTTGCTGCTCATCCACCCTTAAGGGATGGGCCCCGAGCTTTTGGTAAATCCTGAAGTGATTGCCCTGGGAAAAAAGATGGAGGTCAAAGTCGGTGAGGAGGGTTATATCGTGTCTAACCCTGGTCATTCTTCCTCAGGCACTCCTCAAGCCCCAGGGGCCTTATGGGATTGCGGATGTATCTTTTTGCCAGAGATTGGTAAAGTTCCCTCACCCATGAGAAATACTGCCGCTCCTCCTCCCTCACATCCCTGATCCTCCTTGGAGGACTCCCGATAAAGACACCACCTGCACCAAGCCTCTCCCTCTGTCTCACCACCGTCCCCTCCCCGATAAGGGACCCGCGGCCCACTTCTGACCGCAAGCTGAGCACGGCCCCCATCCCCACCAGTACCTCTTCCTCAAGGAGCGAGGCATGCACTATGGCACCATGGCCCACAATGGTTCCCCGCTTTATGTGACAGACCTCCCCCGGCGGGGCATGGACTATGACTGCTTCCTCGATCACCACATCATCCTCGATGAGGATTCTACCATAGTCCCCTCTCAGGATCGCCCCATGGCCGATGTAACAGCGATCCCCTATGAACACATCCCCGAGCACGATGGCCGTCTCGCTGACATAGCTATCTCGGCCCACCGATGGCCTCTTCCCCTCAAATTCAAACAACATCTTTCCCCTCCAGGATCCTCAAAAAGGTCTCAATGAGCTTCCCCATATAGTGTTTGAGATATACCTTTGCCTCCTCCCAGAGCGAAGGGGCGGTTTCCAGACACCCCAAGATCCTGTCCCAGGGGTCATCCCAGGGGTGGTCCAGACGGTACTCCCCTTCGGAGAACCAGTACTTGCCCAGGCGGGGACGGCTGTCCTTGAAGGGCCAGTGCTCTTTAAAGGAGAAGAACCGCCTGAGGGCATCCCGCAATGGGGGTTCGAGGTGCTGGGGTTTAACAGCGTGGCCGATCCCATCGGCCAGAATCCTCAGGCTTTCCCTCACGAAATCCAGATCCGTGATCACCAGCCCGTAAAGGTACCAGTCATCAAGCACCCTTATGACCACCCCCTTTTCGGCCTCAGAAAGATAGGTATGGCTCAGACAGAGGTGTTCGGCACATAGCTTCCTCCCGTAGGGAGAGACATCCCTCAGATCCTCTCCCCAGAGGGAGGGATGAAGGAGGCAGCCCACGCGTCTCTCCTCCTCATCCACAAACCCCAGGAAATCGCAACGGTATATCTCCCTAGAGAGGGGCGGTGAGTGATGAAGCATTTGAGCCCTCTGACGGTAAGCGCTAAGTCCCTCCGGGTTCGGGGGATATCGCTTAAAGAGCCTTGTCCGCAACCTGAGAAGCCTCCTTAAGGCCTCCCTGGAATGGTCCAGGTAGTTATAGAGACCACAGCACGCACCACAGGACTTCCGCCAATCCGGATGACAAAGCTTTCCCATCTCCATCGCAGGATGATGGAGTTTAACAGCCAAAGCCCTTTATGGGCAACTGCTTGATAAGAGAAAAGGAAGGGAGAAAAATTAAAACGATGGAGAGGAAAGAGGAATACCTCCCGTTGGGCATAGATCTCCTCGTCCCTGGACATCCGCTCCTGGAGGAGGACTTTTACCTTCGGGTGGGCGGCAAATTCGTCCTTTTGCGCAAAAAGGACCTCCCCCTGACCAGGGAGCGCATAGATAGATGGAAGGACATGGGGGTTCGGGCCGTCTATATAAGGGCCCAAACCCGCGACACCTACCTCAAATACCTTTACAGCCGCATGAAAGAGGTGATGGGAGGGACGACACCCCCTGAGGAGAAGGCGAAATACCTTTACTCGCTATCAGAGCTGGTCGCTGACAAAATCACCCGAGAATTCAACTACGAGGCAGTAGACCTGGCCCAGAACCTCACCCGCGACACGGTCACCCATCTGATCGAACAGCCTGACCTTGTGAAATCGATCATAAAGATGATGTCTCACGACTTCCTCACCTATGTGCACTCAAATAACGTCTTCTTCCTTTCTGTGGGTTTTGCGCTATCGCAGGGCTTGAGTCGTTCGGAGGTGCAGAAGCTGGCCCTTGGGGCCCTCTTTCACGATTTGGGGAAGGAGAGGATCGATCCCAGGATCCTGCAGAAGCCCGGAAGGCTTGACCCTTACGAGTGGTCGGAGGTGAGGAAGCATCCCCTTTGGAGCTGCGACATGCTCAGGGAGTTAAAGATTGCCTCTGCCGATGAGATAAGGCGGATGGCCTTGGAGCACCATGAGTCCTACGATGCCACGGGCTACCCCCGGGGCCTTGACAGGGAACAGATCCATCCCTATTCGATGCTCATAAAGATATGCGATGTCTTTGAGGCCCTCTGCGGGATTCGGCCCTACCGCGAACCCCTGACTCCCTTCAAGGCCCTGGAGCTGATGAGGGATGGCATGAGGAAGAAGATCGATATAGAGATGTTCAAGGCCTTTGTGAACTTCCTGGGTCCGGATTACTACACGAAGCTGATAAAAAAGGAGTGAGCCTAAAGCTCCTCGAGGGCATCCTCAACAGCTTCAAGGGTCCTCTCTATATCCTCATCGGAATGGGCCACAGAGAGGAACCACGCCTCAAACTGTGAGGGCGGGATCCACACACCCCTTTTGAGAAGCCCCCAGAAGAACCTCGCAAAGCGCCCAAGGTCGCTTCTTCGGGCACTGCCAAGGTCCCTCACGGCTTCCCCGGTGAAGAAGACCGTGAGCATGGAACCGACCTGATTAACCGTAAGGGCAACCCCCTTCTTCTTTCCCGCCTCCCTTATCCCTTGGGCGAGAAGCGAGGCCTTTCTGTCAAGCTCCTGATAGGGCTTTTCCTCCTCAAGGACCCTCAGGGTCTCAAGGCCCGCCCTAACTGAGAGGGGGTTTCCCGAAAGGGTCCCGGCCTGATAGACAGGCCCAGAAGGGGCCAGCATCTGCATGATCTCCTTCCTCCCCCCTATGGCCCCAATGGGTAGCCCTCCCCCTATCACCTTCCCCAAACAGGTCAGATCGGGCCTCACCCCGTAAAGGCCCTGGGCCCCGGACCAGCCGAGCCTAAAACCCGTTATCACCTCATCGAAGATCAAGAGGGCCCCCCACCGCGAACAGATCTCCCTCAAGCCCTCCAAGAATCCCTCCTCGGGAGGCACAACCCCCATGTTTCCGGCAACCGGCTCAACGATCACACAGGCGACCTCCTCGCCATGCTCCTCCATCAGCCCCCTTAAGGCCTCAAGATCATTGTAAGGAGCAAGGAGCACAAGCCCCGCATACTCCTCGGGAACGCCGGGACTCGATGGCACCCCAAGGGTCATCGCCCCAGAGCCCGCCTGAACCAAAAGCCCATCAGAATGCCCGTGATAACAGCCCTCGAACTTCACCACCTTCTTCCTTCCCGTGAAGGCCCTGGAAAGCCTTATGGCGGTCATCGTGGCCTCAGTTCCCGAATTCACCAGACGGAGGGCCTCAACCGAAGGCAGGGCCGAAACGATAAGACGGGCCAGCTCCACCTCCAGAGGACAGGGGGCCCCAAAACTTGTCCCCTTCTCGACCTGCTCCTTCAGGGCCCTGACAACCCTCGGATGGGCATGCCCGAGGATCAGAGGACCCCAGGAGCACACATAATCCAGATACTCCCTCCCCTCCACAAGCCCAACCCTCGAGCCCTCCCCCCTCACCACGATAAAGGGCCTCCCCCCAACAGCCCGAAAGGC
>CAYVAU010000046.1:0-12114 GCA_964448445.1 uncultured Thermodesulfobacteriota bacterium
CTCCAGGGGCTTTAGGGCATCAAAGGCCATAATGGAATAGAGGAAGAGGGGGCGATCGCCCAATTTCAAGAATCCCTTTGGGATGTCCGCACCGAGCCTCTCGCCCCTTCCTGCGGAAAGGATCACTGCCGCCACCTTCATGACCTGAGGATCCTGGCGATCTCCGGGAAGATCTCTTCGGCGATATCCCTCCTTGCCCCACCGTGGGTTATCACTATGTAACGGCCCGAACAGATCTCCTCGGCCAGATCCTTTATCCTTTGCGCGAGCCTCGGAAAGAAGGCGGGGCTCAAGCCCCTGTTTCCATAATCCCCCACGCAGGTATCGTGGCCGAAATTGTGCAGGATGATCTCGGGACGGAACTCCCGGGCTCTCCTGCAGAATTCCTCCTCCACCTTCCCGAGATATTCCTCGTCCTTTATGCCATAGGGGATGGCCACATCCACCTTCGTGCCGTCGGGACTCACATAGTCCATGTGACAGAAGCACACATGGAGGGTCTCGTGATCCTGCACGAAGAAGCTCCTGGTCCCGTCACCATGGTGGCAATCCGTGTCGAGGATGGCCACCCTCTGGGCGAGGCCTTTCTGTCGGAAGTTGTGCACTGTGGGTGCTGAACAGGAAAGGTAAGTTCCACCCCAGCCGAAATCCCTTGAGGCATGATGTCCTGCTGCAACGGTAAACACCAGCGCATTTTTCAGATTTCCCCGCAAGACCTCCTCTGCCGCCCTAACACATCCCCCCACCGACCTGACCGCCCCCTCCCAGTACCATAAGGCCTTTACCCCCTTCAGGTAATCCTCGCTGTGACAGGCCTCAAGAAGCCCCTGGGGGGCTTCGGGTGATTCGAGCAGCACAACATCTCCCTCCTTCAGGAGATCACCGAAGGCCTCGGGGAACCCTTGGTATTTGTTCCCTATCACGGGCCAATTGCGTTGACCCATAACCGGATGGAAGAAGATGCCCGTCTTTGCCATATCCAGCCCCTTTAGGATGGTATCGGCCCTTGCAAGAGAGGTCAACGCTTTGTCGGGCCCAGTACATCTCCAAAAGCGTATGCCCTGTCAGGTCATCTCACCTCCTTCCCCCATAACCCCGGGGATGCTCCCAAGGAGCCTCTGCTCGGAGTGCCAAAGATTTCTGAACTTATGCAGGGCTTTGATATTCTTGAGAGGGCCTTAAAATTTTAAAGGAGGAACCAGAGATGGAGATTGATCGGAGGCCATGGGGTCATTATGAGGTGCTCTCGGATGCCCCCGATCATAAGGTGAAGAGGATAGTGGTCAAGCCGGGGGCAAGGTTGAGCCTTCAGAGGCATAGGAGGCGTTCGGAACATTGGCACATTGTGAGGGGGGAGGGGATTGTAACCATCGACGGGAGGGAGATACCCGTACAAGCTGGCTCTTCGGTTGACATCCCCCGGGGTTCAGCCCATAGAATTGCCAATACCGGCCGGGAGGACCTTGTCTTTATCGAGGTACAAAGAGGAGATTATTTCGGTGAAGACGATATAGAACGCCTCGAGGATGACTACGGAAGGGTTTAAAAGATGGACCTGGTGGTGGTGATTCTGGCGGGAGGGGTTGGCACGAGGTTCTGGCCCCTGAGCACCGAGGAGAGGCCAAAGCAGTTCCTGAGGCTCTTGGGGGAGAAGTCCCTCCTTGAGATGAGCTACGATCGGGCAAAGGAGCTGGTACCCCCTGAGAGGATCCTCGTCCTCACAAACGAGGCCTTCCTTCCCCAGGTGAGGGAACAGCTGCCTCTGATCCCTTCCGAGAACATCATCGGGGAACCCCGGCGCAGGGATACGGCTGCGGCTGTGATCCTTTCGTCGCTGTTGGCGAGGCGTCTGTACCAGAATCCGGTAATCCTCACCATGACGGCTGACCACCTCATCGAACCCCTCAAGGAGTTCCTCAGGGCCGTAAGGGGGGCTGCCGAAAGGGCCTCCGAGGAAGAGGTCCTCTACACCTTCGGCATAAGGCCCACATACCCCGCTACTTCCTACGGTTACCTCGAACTGGGGGAAAGGATCCCCAGCGATGACGGCCTCGAACACTACAAGGTGCTCCGCTTCAAGGAAAAGCCCGACCCCGAAACGGCAAGACAGTACCTCGAGGAGGGACGCTATCTCTGGAACTCGGGGATGTTCGTGTGGCAGGCAGAGGTCATCCTCAAGGAGGCCTCCCTTCACCTTCCGGGACACCTGGAGGCCTTGAGGGGAGCTGTTGAGGCCTGGGGAAGGAAGGGGTGGAGGGACGCCCTCCTTAAGGCCTTCTCCCGGATAGAATCCATATCCATTGATTATGGGGTTATGGAGAAGTCCTCCCGTGTGCGCTGCATTGTCGCCCCCTTCCGATGGAGCGATGTGGGGGGTTGGGTGGCCCTTGGTGAACATTTGCCCAAAGACAACAAGGGCAATGCTTACAGGGGGCGCATCGAGACCCTCGATGCCGAGGGCAATATCGTCTTCTGCGAAGACCCTTCAGAAAGGGTATCCCTTATAGGGGTCAGGGACCTGGTGGTCATTAGGGCCGGAGGCGAAACCCTCGTCGTCCCCAAGAACAGGGCAGAGGAAATCAAGCGGCTGGTGAAGAAGATCCAAGGTGATGCCTGACTTGGACTGGCTCTTGGTGGGGCTTGGAAATCCGGGGTCCAAATACCGGCTTAGCAGGCACAACATTGGCTTCCTCGTGCTTGATGCCCTGGCAGAGGCCCAAGGGTTCAAGTGGTCGCGCTCCCCCCTTTCGGAGATCTCCGAAGGGATGATCGTCAGCAAAAGGGTCCTTCTGCTCAAGCCCATGACCTACATGAACCTGTCCGGCAGAGCCGTGGCCCCCGTGGTGAGGGAGCTGGACATTCCCTTGGAAAGGGTGCTTGTGGTGCACGATGACTTGGACTTACCCTTCGGCCGCTTGCGGTTCAGGATGGATGGGGGAGATGGGGGGCATAAGGGAGTCAGATCTGTAGCGGAGGCCATCGGAGGGGATTTCCTGCGGCTTAAGGTTGGAATAGGCAGACCCGAGAGGAAGGAGGAAGTGATAGATTATGTGCTTTCGCCCTTCTCCCAGGAGCAGATGAAAAAACTACCCCACTTGTTGGAAAGAACAACCAACGCCCTCCTCTCCCTCTTTGAGGAGGGCCTCCAGATCGCCATGAACCGTTTTAATGCCTTAGACTGAGGTCTCCTCCTCTTCGGCTGGGGCTCCCTCTTCTTTCACCTCAGGGGCAACAATGGTGACTATGGTCTGGGTGGGGTCGCTCGTTATCCGGACCCCCTCCAGCTTCAGATCGCCCACGTGGATGGAGTCGCCCAGGTCAAGCTCCGAGACATCGACCTCTATGTGAGGGGGAATCTTTGCAGCGACACCCCTGACCTCCACCGAACGCAGCAGGACCTCCATGAGGCCTCCCTTCTCGACCCCCTTGGGTTTGCCCACGATCAGCAGTGGCACTTCCACATAAATTTCCTCCTCCATGGCCACGCCCTGAAAATCCACGTGCAACACCATATCCTTCAAGGTATCCCTTTGGATCTCCCTAAGCAGGGCGGTCTTGCGTACCTCACCGTCTCTCAGCCCCTTTATGACCAGGGTGAAGAAGGACGCCCGTGCCTCCGGGGTAAAGAAGGTCTTACGGAGGTCGCTGAACCTCACGGCCAGTGGGATGGGCTGTTCGTTGCGCCCGTAAAATATCGCGGGTATCATCCCCTGACGCCTGAGCCTCTTCGCTGCCCCTTTGCCCGTCTCCTTCCTATAAAAGGCCTCAAGCTCCCTCTGCATCTTAGGCCTCCTCATTCGAAAAGCACACTCACTGATTCATTCAGGTGGATCCTCCTCATGGCCTCCCCAAATAGCTTGGCCACCGACAGGACCTTTATCTTCCCACAACCGGATGCCTCCTCTGATAGGGGAATCGTGTCGGTCACGATGAGCTCCTTTATGGGCGATCCCTTTATCCTCTCCACCGCCTTGCCCGAGAGCACCGGATGGGTGCAACAGCCATAAACCTCCCTTGCTCCCTTCTCGATTAAGGCCTCTGCAGCTTTCGTGAGGGTGCCGGCGGTATCGACCATATCGTCCACTATCACGGCCACCCTCCCCTTCACATCCCCGATAATGTTCATCACTTCGGCCACATTGGCCCTTTCGCGCCTTTTGTCGATTATGGCCAAGGAAGCTTCCAACCGTTTGGCAAAGGCCCTCGCCCTTTCCACCCCCCCTGCATCCGGGGAAACGATGACCAAGTCGTCCTGGAAGTGCTCCTTTATGTACTGCAGCAGAACGGGTCCGGCATAAAGGTTATCCACCGGTATGTCGAAAAACCCCTGGATCTGCCCGGCGTGAAGATCCATGGTCAAAACCCTTGAAGCCCCCGCCACGGTTATGAGATTGGCCACAAGCTTTGCGGAAATCGGCTGCCTTGGGGCCACCTTCCGATCCTGACGGGCGTAGCCGTAATAGGGGATAACCGCCGTAATCCTCCCCGCCGAAGCCCTCTTGGCGGCATCTATCATAATGAGGAGCTCCATCAGGTTGTCGTTAACGGGCGGACAGGTCGACTGCAGGATGAAGATGTCCTTGCCACGGATGTTCTCGTCGATCTCAACGGCCACCTCCCCGTCACTGAAGGTCTTAACCTCCGCCCTGCCCAAGGGGATCCCCAAATAATCGCAAATCTTCTCGGCCAAGGAACGATTGGAATTACCGGCAAAGACCTTCAATTCCCCCTTGCCCCAGGAAGGGAAGGCCATCCCCCTACCCCCATAAAAAAATCTGGCTGGGGTGGGAGGATTCGAACCTCCGAATGCGGGATCCAAAGTCCCGTGCCTTACCAGCTTGGCGACACCCCAAAACCCTTAAAAGGTCTTAACCAGGAAAACATCCCACCGAAAGGCCTTAAGCCTCTCAAAGGCCTCCTTCGCCGCCTCCTCCTCCATATAGATCCCAAATACCGCCGAACCACTCCCGCTCATAAGAACCCCTTCTGCCCCCATGCGCATCAATACTTCTTTGAGCTCCCTCACCTCCGGTAGCATCTCTTCCGCGACCGGTTCTAAGGCGTTATAGAGGAATCCCTTCCAGTCCCTTGGCGGAAACTCCTTTATGATCTTATTTCCCTCCCCGTCCTTTGTCAAGGACGGCAAACGCCTGTACACCTCCTCGGTGGATATCCCCTTCCCCGGAAAGAGGATGACAAGGGGGACCTTAAGGGGCGGGAGATCCTCCAGGATCCTTTCGCCCCTGCCTCCCACAAGGGCTGGCCTTCCCCGCAGGAAGAAGGGTACATCGGAACCCACCTGGCTTCCCAGCTCAAGGATCTCCTCCTCCGGCATCTTCACCCCCCACAGGGCACAGAGGCCCCGGATGGTGGCCGCTGCATCGCTGCTGCCCCCTCCCAGTCCCGAACCCACGGGGATCTTCTTCTTCAGGATCACCCTGGCGCCACCCCTGAGGCCCGTTTTGCGGTAAAAGGCCTTTGCCGCCCGAAGGCACAGGTCCTCTTCGGGTATATCGGGGTGATGGCAGAGGAGCTCAAATTCACCCCCGGTCCTCTCCACGATGATCTCGTCCCACAGGCCGATGGGATACAACCAAGAGCGGATCTCGTGATAGCCATCGGGTCTCAATCCCAGCACCTCGAGCCTGAGGTTCACCTTCGCCGGGGCTCTAAGGTGTGCCCTCTTGGCCCCTGAAGCTGGATTTAACCCGCAGGGCTGTGGTTTAATAACTTCTGCCATGCTCGATTTGAAGATGCTACGAAAAAGGCTTCCCGATGTGAAGGAGCGTCTGACCTCAAGGGGTGTCCAGATAGATTGGGATGCCTTCACTGAGCTTGATCGTCAACGCCTCGAGCTCCTCCAAGAGGTGGAGGGGCTGAGGAACCAGCAAAACAAGCTCTCTGACGAGATAGCCGAAGTGAAACGTAGGGGAGAAGACCCTGGGGATCTGATCCGGCAGGTGAGGGAGCTTTCCCAGCGCCTCAAGGATCTCGAGAAGGCCTTGAGGGAAAAGGAGGGGGAACTGAGGGCCTTTCTCTTGAGGATCCCGAACCTCCCCCATGAATCAGTTCCCAAGGGGTCCGGCCCCGAGGAAAATGTGGAGATCAGGCGGTGGGGAGAACCCCCCCAGTTTGACTTCGAGCCAAGGCCCCATTGGGAGATAGGGGAAAGGTTGGGCATTTTGGATTTCAGATGCGGGGCGAAGCTTGCCGGTTCCCGCTTCACCCTTTACAGGGGGTTAGGGGCCCTGCTTGAGCGGGCCTTGATAAACTTTATGCTCGACCTCCACACCAGGGAACACGGTTATATCGAGGTGCTGCCTCCCTTCATGGTCAAGAGGGAGGTGATGGAGGGGACGGGCCAGTTGCCCAAGTTTGAGGAGGACCTCTTCAAGATCGAGGGCCTTGAGCTTTTCCTCATCCCCACTGCGGAGGTGCCCGTCACCAATATCCATCGCGATGAGATCCTCGAAGAAGATGACCTCCCCTTGAAGTATGTCTCCTATACCCCTTGCTTTCGCAAGGAAGCCGGCTCTTATGGAAAGGATGTAAGGGGAATCATCAGGCAGCATCAGTTTAACAAGGTCGAGCTGGTCAAGTTCACCACCCCCGAGACCTCCTATGAGGAGCTCGAATCGATGGTGCGGGATGCCGAGGAGGTGTTAAGGAGGCTTGGGATCCACTACCGCGTTGTGGAGCTCTGCACAGGCGATCTGGGCTTTTCGGCTGCGAAGACCTATGACATCGAGGTATGGCTTCCCGGCCTCGGGGAATACAAGGAGATAAGCTCGTGCAGCAACTGTGAGGACTTTCAGGCAAGGCGGGCCTCCATCCGCTTCCGGCGCAGGGGCAAAAAGGGGACCGAGCTTGTGCACACCCTGAACGGTTCGGGGATCGCGGTGGGAAGGACGGTGGTGGCGATTCTGGAGAACTACCAGCAGCCCGATGGCAGCGTCCTCATCCCCGAGGTCTTGAGGCCTTACATGGGTGGCATTGAAAGGATAGGCCCCCCTGAATAAAATTCCTCGGTAGGAGGGATGGCCGAGTGGACGAAGGCGGCGGCCTTGAAAGCCGCAGACCCGAAATGGGTCCGGGGGTTCGAATCCCTCTCCCTCCGCCATCCGGTTCCCCTGGGGGATAAATAGAGGTCGAGATGGTGCCCCCCTTCGGCAGGATTGATCGCCTTCCCCCCTACCTTTTCGCCGAGATCGATCAGATGAAGCTCGAGGCGAGGAGGCGAGGGGAGGACATCATCGATCTGGGGATGGGGAATCCCGATCTGCCCACCCCTCGGCATATCGTGGACAAGCTGATTGAGGCCGTTCAGAACCCGAGGAACCACCGCTATTCGGCCTCAAGGGGGATATACAAGCTGAGGCTGGAGATCACCAATTGGTATAGAAAACGCTATGATGTGGAGCTCGATCCCGACAGCGAGGCCATCGTCACCATAGGCTCCAAGGAGGGCCTCTCGCACCTTGTGCTTGCCATGATCGAACCGGGGGATGTGGTCCTGGTTCCCAATCCAGCCTATCCCATCCACATCTATTCGGTGATCATCGCGGGAGGTGACCTGAGGAGTGTACCCCTTGGGGAGGATGAGGAGGAGTTTTTGGAGAGGCTCACGGATGCCGTACGTCTGAGCTGGCCGAGGCCGAAACTCCTCATCCTCAATTTCCCCAACAATCCCACCACCCAGACCGTGAGTGTGGAGTTCTTCGAAAAGATCGTGGATTTTGCCAGGGAAAACGGCCTCTGGATCATCCACGACCTGGCCTACGCCGATCTGGTCTTCGACGGCTATAAAGCTCCGAGCATCATGCAGGTTCCAGGGGCAAAGGATGTGGCCGTGGAGTTTTATACCCTTTCCAAGGGATATAGCATGGCGGGCTGGCGGGTTGGCTTTGCCGTGGGCAACAGCAAGATGGTCCATGCCCTGGCCAGGCTCAAGAGCTACCTCGATTACGGGATCTTTCAGCCCATTCAGATTGCGGCCATTATCGCCTTAAGGTCCGATGATTCATGTGTGGAGGAGATCCGCGAAATCTACCGTTCGAGAAGGAATGTGCTGGTGGAGGGATTGAGACGGGTGGGATGGGAGGTGAAGAAACCCAAGGCCACCATGTTCGTATGGGCCCCAATTCCCGAGCCCTTTAGAAAGATGGGCTCCCTCGAGTTTTCCAAGCTGCTGCTCACCGAGGCGAAGGTTGCCGTCTCTCCGGGGATAGGCTTCGGGGAGTACGGCGAGGGCCATGTGAGGTTCGCCCTGGTGGAGAACGAACACCGGATAAAACAGGCCATAAGGGGGATAAGGAGGCTCTTCTGGAAGTGGGGATCGGGATCGGTCTGATCGGTTTCGGGACCGTGGGAACGGGAGTGGTCAAGCTCCTGAAGGAGAACCAGCAGATCCTCAAGGAGCGACTGGGGACCTCGCTAATCCTCAAAAGGATTGCCGATCTGGATCTGGAGAGGGATCGAGGGGTGGAGGTTCCCCGGGAGATTTTGACCAGGGATGCCCTGAAGGTCATAGAGGATCCCGAGGTCAAGGTCGTGGTGGAGCTGATCGGGGGGATAGAGCCCGCCAGGACCTACATTCTCCGGGCCCTTGAGCTGGGGAAACCTGTGGTCACGGCCAATAAGGCCTTGCTGGCCCTGCACGGCAAGGAGATCTTCCAGAGGGCCCGGCAAAGGGGGGTTACCATTGGCTTTGAGGCCAGTGTGGGGGGTGGCATCCCCGTGATTAAGGTCCTCAAGGAGGCCCTTGTAGCCAACAGGATAAAGGCCATCTTCGGGATCCTCAACGGCACATCCAACTACATCCTCTCCAAGATGACCGAAGAGGGGATGGATTACGATAATGCCCTGAGGGAGGCCCAGAGGTTGGGTTATGCCGAAGCGGACCCGAGCCTGGATGTCGATGGATTCGATGCCGCCCATAAGCTTACCCTTTTGGCCTCCCTGGCCTTCGGGAGCTGGGTGGATTTCAAAAAGGTCTATGTGGAAGGCATAAGGAACATTAGTCCCATCGACATAGAGTTTGCCCGCGAATTCGGTTACCGGATCAAGCTGCTTGCCATCGCCAAGGAGGACCCCGAAGGGATCCAGCTTCGGGTCCACCCGACCATGATCCCGGAGGGGCACCTGTTGGCGAGGGTCAATGGGGTCCTGAACGCCGTCTATGTGCTGGGAGACGCCGTTGGGCCCTTGCTCCTTTACGGACAGGGGGCTGGCTCCCTACCCACGGCCAGTGCCGTGATCAGCGACCTGAGTGATGTGGTAAAAGGAAGGAATCCTTTGCCTCAATTTCCCAAAGGGGACATGAAGACAAAGGAAATCGAGGAACTCCGTTGTGTTTATTATCTGCGTTTTTCGGCCATCGATCGCCCTGGGGTCCTTTCCAAGATTTCGGGCATCTTGGGGAAAAACGGCATAAGCATTACCTCGGTTATTCAAAAGGGCCGTACGCGAAAGGGAGCCGTCCCCATCGTCATGATCACCCATGAGGCGGTGGAGCGTAACATCCGCCGGGCCTTGGAGGAAATCGATACCTTGGATGTCATAAGGGATTCCACCAAACTCATACGGGCCGAATCCCTCGAGGTTTAGTCAGAAATTCCTTATAAAATGGCAAGGAAAGAGAAATCCATGCTTGAGGGGGCGAAAATGAAGGCCGTGCCCCTTACATCAGGTTCCTCATCGTGGGAATATTGCTGGAGTTGATCTTGATTTACCGACCACAGGGTATACTGGGCGAGGAAAAGAAAGTTTCGCGTTTTTTTGGAGGATCGAATTGATCGGTCCTCTCCTCCTCTTCACAGGGATTTTCTTTTTGGGGTTCCTCTCGCGGATCATAATAGGTCCCTTGCTCCCGGTGATGGAGACCGATTTCGGCATAGGCCATGCCACTTCGGGGAGGTTCCTGTTGTGGATGTCATGGGGATACTTTCTGGGACTCCTCCTCTCAAGCCCCCTTTCCAGCACCAGGGTCAACCATCACGGCACTGTCCTCATCTCTGCCCTGGGAGTGGCCCTTTCGCTGAGCCTTATCTTCCTCTGCCCTTCCTTTACCCTCCTGAACCTTTTGTTCGGCCTCCTCGGCCTCTTTGCAGGGCTTTACCTGCCTTCGGGAATCGCCACCATAACGGCCCTCGTCCCCTCCCGGCACTGGGGAAAAGCCATAGCAGTGCATGAGCTGGCCCCCAATCTCTCCTTCGTGGTGGCCCCCCTGCTGGCCGAGGTCCTGCTCATGCTATGGGAATCCTGGCGAGGAGCAATGCTCACTGTGGGGATCGCCTCAGGGGCCATGGGGATGCTGTTTGCTTCCCTGCTGGGGCTGCATGGGCCAAAGGGGAGAGGATATGATCCAAAAGCCCTTCCCCTTTTGCGAACCCCTGCCCTTTGGGCTACCGCTGGGCTCTTTTCCCTGGGGATAGGTGCCAGCATGGGTATTTACACCATGCTGCCCCTGAGGCTCATGGAGGAAGGGATAACACGGCAGGGGGCCAACGCCCTTTTGAGCATTGCCCGCCTCTCTGGGCTGGGGGTATCCTTTGCGGCAGGCTATCTGTCTGACAGGATAGGCCCCAAAAGGGCCCTCGCCCTGTTTCTTCCGGCCACGGGGATGGCCACCGTTGCCCTAGGCCTGCTTTCAGGATTTCCCTTAAAGATAATGGTCTTTCTGCAGTCGGCCCTCTCGGTGTGCTTCTTCCCGGCTGCCTTCTCCGCCCTTTCACAGGTATTCGAGCAGGATGTGAGAAATGTCGCCGTTTCCCTTTCCACCTCTGTGGGTACCCTCCTTGGAGGGGGTTTGATCCCCGCCCTTATTGGATCTGTGGGGGAAAAGTGGAATCTGGCTACAGGAATGGGGGCAACCGGAGCCCTGCTCCTGGTTGCCCCCCTTTTGCTTCTTTTCTTAAAAGCCATTCCTTCGGGATCTCGTACTCAAGCCTTACGGTGACGATCTTTCCCCCATGTACTTCCAGATCTCAATAGGGGTTATGACATCGCCATTTTCGTCAAAATCCACCGTTCCTGCTGCCCCCTCGTAATCTGTATCCTTCCCTTTTCCCTCCCACCAGGGCATGCTCCCGCCGAACTGCAGGGTGGCCAGGCTCGGAAAGATATCGTGATAGGAAAACCCGGATCCCTCGCCATCTTTTTCCCTCCCACAAGGGTTTCAACGCCATTTTACAAAAAGAGCTTGACTCCCGGCAAAAATTCGACTATTAGTCGGAAATTGAACGGAAGTCGGGATGGGTGTTCAGGAGAGGCGCAGGAGGGAGCGGGAGGCTCGGGAGCGGGCCATACTTGAGGCGGCCAAGGAGGTCTTTTTGGAGAAGGGTTTTGATCTTGCCACTGTGGAGGAGATAGCCGAAAGGGCGGAGCTGGGGAAGGGGACCGTTTATTCTTACTTTCGGGGGAAAGAGGAGATTGCCTTGGCGTTGCTATCCGAAGGGGTGGAAGAGCTCTTCAGGCAGGTGGAAAAGGTCCTAGATGAGGGAGGGGACCCCGTGGAGGTCCTGAGGAATTTGGGGAGGACCTTTTTTGGCTATTACCGGGAAAACAGGGCCTTTTTCAGAATTTTAGTGTTTGGGCGAAGGAAGAGGCCGGAACTGGTGATTCCCGAGGAATTCCTTAGGCCCCAAATCGAGAGGGGGAGAAGGTGTATGGAGAGGTTTGCCCTGCTTATAAGGAGGGGGATGGAGGAAGGCAGGTTCCGAAGGGGTGATCCCTGGAAGATGGGCCTTCTTTGTTGGGTCCTCCTGGGAGGGCTACTCTTTCATTGCGAGGACGAGATCCATCGGGAGATCATGGGCCTTGACCTCGGGGACTTGGAGGAGGAGGCCTTGGAGTTCTGTCTCAGGGGGCTTGGGGCATGAGGTTGCCGGAGGTTTCGGTAAGGAACCCCGTGATGACCGTTATGATCTTTTGTGCCGTTGTGCTCCTCGGGGCCTTTTCCCTCACGCGGCTCAAGGTGGATCTTTTGCCCGAGATAGAGCCCCCCCAGGTGAGTGTGATAACGCTGTGGCCCGGTGCCTCAGCAACCGATGTGGAGTCGAACGTGACCAAATACATCGAAGATCAGCTCACCAGGGTCTCAAACCTTGACCGCCT
>CAYVAU010000047.1:0-12071 GCA_964448445.1 uncultured Thermodesulfobacteriota bacterium
GGTTCACCTCCAGGGCCCGCTCCGAGGGGAAATACCCTCCCAGCTCCAGCCTCCCGAGCTTATCCCCGCATTCACCGACTCCACCGGGTTGGTGGTGTAGATGTGCTTGCGCACTTCCTCGGGGTATCCCAGGAACGCCAGGTACTTATGTGCCTTGGACGAAAGCCTCTCGGCCCACATAGCATTTTCCCCCTCCACTACCCGGCACAGGGCGAAAAACAGTCCCTCCCCTTCCTCTCTGTCCCTGGCGTCCCTTATCTTCCTCAGAAGCCTCGCCGCCTCACGATATGCCCCACTGGAAAGCTTCCTTTTTAGGTTCCGTTGCAGGTGCAAAAGACAGAGCTGGTGGTCGGCGAACGGGAAAAGTTTTGTGATCACATCCCCGATCCCCCGGAAATCGTCGGTCACAAACACCAACACCCGCTTCACCCCACGGTTCACCAGGTCCTGGAACACCTCAGCCCAAAAGGCCCTGGACTCCTTCCCCCGCCAGAACCAAAAGCCCCAGTATCTCCTTTTCCCCCTCAAGGTCGATCCCCACCGCCACAAACAGGGTGATCTCCTGGAGTTTCCCCTCCTCGGTCCGCAACTTGGCACAGTAGCCATCGATGAAGATGGCAAACCAATCGCCCCTCAGGGGTTGCGTCTTGTAGAAGGAGAGTTTTTCCTGGATCAACGCCAGGGCGTCCTCCAGGGCCTCTTTCGAGAAGGGAAGGCCGAGGCTTTTCAGGGGCCGCTCCATTTGGGCTTGAGAGTAGCCGTTTGAGAGCATGGCACCCAATACTCCTCGTAGTCCCTGTCAGCCCTCTTCCAGGGAGGAGGGAGGATGGAAGGACGGAAGGTATGTCCGTAGCGGACCCGGGGGACGGAAAGCTTCAGTTCCCCCATGGTGAGCCGGAGGCTGCGGTTGTAGAAGCCGTTGGCCTTCTCCCTGGGGTGTTGTTCGAGGTATCTCTGGCGTTCCCGTTTCATGAGCTCGTTGAGGAGTTCTTCCAGGAGGTAAACCAGGGATGGGGATTCTCCCCGTTCCTTCCCGGCCTTGATCTCATCCAGGATACGATCCAGCCAATCGGGCTCTTGTTGCTTCTTTGCCTTCCTCATCCTCCCTTAAGGGAAGTATCCAGGAGTTGAGGGAAAACGAAGAGGTGAGGAGGAAATACCTGTTGGTATAAGAGGGGAGAGAGGCCCCTCGATCACCCAAAGGAAAACCTGGCCTCAGGCGGAAAACTTTTAAGCGACCTTAAATCCTGATGTTTCCCCTTTTCGGATTCCTTCGGTAAGGGAAAATTTTGCGGTAATATGGAGGAGATGGTTTTTCCCCTGAGGATTTATACCGTAAGTGAACTTACATCCAAGATCCGCGACCTGCTGGAGGGAGAATTTTCGGAGATCATCGTGGAGGGGGAGGTATCGAATCTCAAAGAGCCCCTTTCGGGGCACCTCTATTTTACCCTGAAGGACGAGAAGGCCCAGATAAAGGCGGTGATCTTCAGGGGGCAGGTGCGATTCTTGAAGTTCCGTCCCCAGGACGGACAGCATGTGCTCTGCTGGGGCAGAATCGGAGTTTATGAGCCCCGAGGGGAGTACCAGCTTATTGTGGATTACATAGAGCCCAAAGGGCTTGGAGCCCTGCAGCTTGCCTTCGAACAATTGAAGAAAAAGCTCGAACAGGAGGGGCTTTTCGATCCCTCCAGGAAGCGCCCTTTGCCGCTTCTGCCCAGACGGATAGGCATCGTCACTTCTCCAAAGGGGGCGGTCATAAGGGACATGTTAAACGTCCTCAAGAGGCGCTTCGAGAACCTCGAGATCCTCATATACCCCGTCAGGGTTCAGGGTGAAGGGGCGGCCGAGGAGATCGCCCAGGGAATCGATTACCTCGGTAACTGCGGCGAGGTGGATGTCATCATCGTAGCAAGGGGTGGGGGATCGCTGGAGGACCTCTGGGCCTTCAACGAGGAGATTGTGGCCCGGAGCATTTACCGTTGCCCGGTACCGGTCATATCCGCCGTGGGCCATGAGACGGATTACACCATCTCGGATTTCGTGGCGGATCTTCGGGCCCCTACCCCATCGGCGGCGGCCGAGCTCGTGGTGAAGCGGAAAGAGGAACTGAGGGAAAAGATCCGCTTTATGGAAAAGAGGCTGCAGGCCAAAATAAAGCATCTGCTGACCGTAAAAGCCGAAACCCTAAGGAGGCTCACCAAGTCTCTAAAGGATCCCCGCAGGCGCCTTCAGGAAAGGACCCAGAGGCTCGAGGAACTTCAAAGGAGGCTCGGGAGGAGTGCCGAAAAGATGATCTCCTCCCATGCCGAACGCCTCCAAGCCCTTCACAGGCTCCTTTTCACCCGTTCTCCGAAAGGGCATGCGGAGCTGCTGAGAGGGCGGCTTGCAGAGTTGTGGGGTAAGCTGAAAGTCGCCGTAGGTCTTCAACTCAGGTCGAGGGCCGAGAGGTTTGAGGGAATGGTGGGTAAACTCAACGCCTTGAGTCCGTTGGCCATCCTTGAAAGGGGTTATTCCATAACCTGGATCCTACCGCAGAACACACTCCTTAAGGATTCCTCCCAGGTCTCTCCTGGCGATATGGTCAAGGTGACCCTGCACAGAGGAGAGATAAAGTGCGAAGTGAAGGAGAGGGGATGAGATTTTTGATCTGTTCCTTTCTCCTTTTGCCCGTCCTCTGTAATGCCATTGAGGTCCTTGATTTCCCCCACCGTATCCTGCAGGGTGATCTCGGGGTCATCAGGGTTAGGGGCATCCCCCCTCTCAAAGGCTATTTTGCAAAAGAGGGCATTCCCTTTGTGAAAAGGGGAAGGCTCTACGAAGGGATCATAGGGGTGGATCTGTGCGCACCTGCAAAGAGATACAGGGTCTCTGTCGGAGACAGGGAAAGCAATATGTCCCTTCTCGTCGAAGTAAAGAAGCGCAGATTGCCCCTGGTATCCCTCAAACTTCCCCGGGAAAAGGTGGAATATTCCCCTCGAGATCTGCAAAGGATTAGGCAGGAGAAGGCATTGGTGAGGATGGTCCTTGAACGGGGCTGGGATTCGCCAGCCCTGTGGACTCGGGGCTTCATCCTCCCTTTGGAAGAAGGCCGAATTACAGCAGGGTTCGGTTTGAGACGCTTGATAAACGGACGGTACTTTGGCCTTCACACAGGCCTTGATATCTCCGCCCCCAAGGGGAGCCCCGTTGTGGCCACCAATTCGGGAAAGGTGGTCTTTGTGCGTTCGTTGTTGCTCGAAGGCAACACGGTTATAATACACCATGGTCTGGGGCTATTCTCCCTTTACTGTCACCTTGAACGGATCTTGGTGAAGGAGGGCGAATTCGTCAGGAGGGGGGAACGGATAGGAACGGTCGGTCTGACGGGACGTGCTACGGGGCCCCACCTTCACTGGGCCATAAGGTTTCGCAAAAGAAGGGTGTCCCCCCAAAGCCTCCTTCGATCGCTGGGGGATGAGGAATGGAGGAAAGGAGTTTCGAACAGTCGCTGAAGGAGCTTGAGGAGATCGTGGAGGAGCTCGAGCGGGGTGACCTCCCCCTTGAGGAGGCCCTGAGGTTGTTCGAGAAGGGGGTTGAGCTGTCCAGGATTTGTCACAGGAAGCTCGATGAGGTGAAAAGGCGGGTGGAGATCCTCATGAGGGAGGGAGAGAGGTTTGTATCCAGGCCCTTTGAGGAGGAGAAGGCTGAGGATAATAGAAAACTGGGCGAAGATGGTTGAGGAGGCCCTGAGGAGGTTCCTCCCCAGGGAAGGATGTATTCCCTCAAGGCTTCCTGAGGCAATGCGCTATAGCGTTTTTTCGGGAGGAAAGCGGATAAGGCCCCTGCTGGTCCTCGCCTCCTGCCATGCTGTGGGAGGTGACCCCCAGAAGGCCCTACCCTTTGCCTGCGCTCTGGAGATGATCCATACCTATTCCCTCATCCATGATGACCTGCCCTCCATGGACAACGATGATTACCGAAGGGGACGGGCGACAAGCCATCGCGTCTTCGGTGAAGCACTGGCCATCTTGGCAGGAGATGCCCTCTTGACGGATGCCTTTGGACTGATGTCAAGTCCAGGGGCGAGGGAGGGGATCGCGCCGGAGGTGGCCCTCAGTGTAATCCATGAGGTAGCCAGGGCTGTGGGTAGCGAGGGAATGGTCGGGGGACAAGCTGTTGATGTTGAGGTCGAGGGCAAGGAGGTGGACGGGGGATTGATCCAGTGGATTCATGAGCGCAAAACGGCCGCCTTTATCCTGGCCGCCGTCAAGATCGGGGGGATGCTTGGCGGGGCGGAAGATGAGGAACTTTCGGCGTTGGATCGCTTCGGCAGGGCATTTGGAATGGCCTTCCAGCTCGTTGACGATATCCTGGACTCCCAGGAAGAGAAATCGGCCAACATGGCCAGGCTCATTGGGGTTGAGAAGGCACGGGCTCGGGCAATGGAGCATTTCCAGGATGCCTACCGGGCCCTCGATGCCTTCGGTGAAAGGGGCGAACCCTTGAGGGAGATTGCCCATACTATCGAGGAGTTCATCAGGGATGGGGAGGATTTTGGACGGGATTAATTCCGCAGAGGACCTGAGGAGACTTCCCCGTGAATCCCTTCCCCAGCTGGCCCAGGAGATCAGGGAAGAGATCATACAGGTGGTCTCGGAAAGGGGCGGACATCTGGCATCAAGTCTTGGGGCGGTGGAGCTCGCCATAGCCGTCCACTACTGTTTTGATACCCCCCGTGACAGGGTCCTCTGGGATGTGGGTCATCAGGCCTATGCCCACAAGATATTGACGGGTCGCAGGGATCTCTTCCCCACCCTGAGGCAATACGGGGGACTCAGTGGCTTTTTGCGGCGTCAGGAGAGCCCTTATGATCCTTATGACAGCGGGCATTCGGGGAGTGCCCTCCCCATAGCCCTGGGGATGGCCGAGGCCAGGGATCTCAAGGGAGAGGATTACAGGGTCATAGCCATTGTGGGAGACGGGACCCTGAGCACCGGGGTCGCCTTTGAGGCCTTAAACTGTGCAGGGGCGTGGAAGAGCGACATCATCGTGATCCTCAACGACAACGAAATGTCCATCTCGAAAACCGTGGGGGCCATTTCAGCCTATTTGAGCCGGATAATGACGGGCCAATGGGCAACGAGGTTAAGGGAAGATGTTAAACAATTGCTTCACGAGGTTCCGGGGGGCAAAAAGCTCTTCAGGTTGATGAAGGTCACAGAGGAGGTTCTAAAGGGGGTATTCAGTCCTGGATTGCTCTTCGAGGAGCTGGGTTTTAAATACCTGGGTCCCCTCGATGGTCACAACCTCGATCACCTGATCGAGACCTTCAAGAACGTAAGACATCTCAGGAGGCCGGTCCTTGTGCACGTCATAACCAAAAAGGGCAAGGGCTATGCTCCCGCAGAAAAGGACCCGACCACCTTCCACGGCGTTGGGCGTTTCGACAGCGAAAACGGGATACTGCCAGAACCCGATGGCCTCCCCCCCACCTATTCGGAGGTCTTTGGGCGAACATTGCTGCAGTTGGCCTCCAAGGACCCGGAGATCGTCGCCATCACGGCTGCAATGCCCCAGGGAACGGGCCTTCACGACTTTTCAAAGAGGTTTCCCGAGAGGTTCTTCGATGTGGGGATCGCCGAGCAGACAGCGGTGAGCCTTTCGGCAGGCTTGGCCCTCTGCGGCCTTAAGCCCGTTGTTGCCATCTACAGCGCCTTTTTGCAGCGGGCCTTCGATCAGATAGTGGAGGAGGTGGCCCTTGAGAAATTGCCGGTGCTTTTTTGCGTGGACCGGGCAGGTATTGTGGGCGAGGATGGGCCCACCCATCATGGTCTGCTCGATCTCTCATATCTCCGGGCCATCCCCAACTTCACTGTCATGGCCCCCAAGGATGAGGCCGAACTGCAGAGCATGATCGTTACGGCCCTTAGCCACCGCAACGGCCCCTCCGCCATAAGGTATCCAAAGGGAAGAGGCTACGGGGTCCCACTGCAAGAGGAGCCCCATCCCATCGAGTGGGGGAAATCGGAGGTCCTCAAGGTGGGCAGTGATCTTTTAATCCTCGCGATAGGCTCGATGGTCCACAGAGCCCTTCAGGCTTGTGATATTCTGCAGCAGAAAGGGGTTTCCCCCGGGGTCGTAAACGCCCGTTTCGTGAAGCCCCTGGATGAGGAAACGATCTTGGATCTTGTCGCAAGCCACAGGGTTGTCCTCACGCTGGAGGAAAATGTGGTCGAAGGGGGCTTCGGTAGTGGAATACTGGAACTCTTGTCACGTAAAGGCATACCAAAAAAGGTCCGCTGCCTGGGGTTCCCTTCTCGTTTCATCGAACATGGGAGAAGGGAAGAGCTGCTTGAGTCCTGTGGTCTTGGCCTCAAAACGATAGTCAAACAAGCCCTTGAGCTCCTTGGGTAAGAAGGAACGTCTTGACAAGCTCATGGTGCAGAGGGGTCTTGTCCCTTCCCGTGAGAAGGCCCAAGCCATCATCATGGCAGGGATGGTGAGGGTTGATGGGCAGCTGGCCCGGAAACCCGGACAGATGGTGAAGGAAGACGTCAAAATAGAGGTCCTGGGCGATCCCATTCCCTATGTTAGCCGCGGGGGAGTGAAGCTTGAGGCGGCCCTCGATCGATTTTCCATCCCCGTCGAGGGGAAGATCTGCATGGATGTCGGTGCCTCCACCGGGGGCTTTACCGATTGTCTCCTTCAGCGGGGGGCAGAGAGGGTCTATGCGGTGGATGTGGGCTGGGGACAGCTGCACTGGAAGTTGAGAAACGATCCGAGGGTGGTGGTTCTGGAAAGGAGGAACATACGGTATTTACCAAAGGAGGAAATCCCAGAGGGGATAGATCTGGCCACCATCGATACTTCCTTCATTTCCCTGAAATTGGTGATCCCGGCGGTCCTCAAGTTCTTGAAAGAACAGGCCGAAATCATCGCCCTTATAAAGCCTCAGTTTGAAGTTGGCAAAGGAGAGGTCGAAAGAGGAGGTGTGGTGAAGGATCCACGGAAGCACGAGAAGGTCATTCGGGAAATCCGGGAATTCGTCCAATCGTTGGGTTTGAGTCCACAGGGCGTAATGGAATCACCCCTTCTTGGACCGAAGGGGAACAGGGAGTTTTTCATTTATATCAAAAAAGATGGGTAAGCCAAGGAACCCCAAACCGGCCAAACTCATCTCGAGCCTGATAAGCCCTTCGGATGACCTCATCCATTCGGCCTTGGAGATCATGGGCGAGCGCCTGGGAGAGATCGATTTCAAAAGCCCTCCCCTCCCCTTCCACTGGACTACTTACTACGATCGAGAAATGGGCAAGGGCCTGACAAGGAGGCTCGTCTCCTTCCGGGAACTCGTTCCCAGGGAGGAATTGGTCAGGATAAAACTTTGGACCAACCAGCTGGAGGAACTCTTCAGCCAGAACGGAAGACGCCGATTGAATGTGGACCCCGGATACATCACCCAACACCACCTCATCCTTGCTACCACAAAGGAAGCGCCTCACAGGCCCTATTTGGGACGGGGTATCTACGCCGACTTAACCTTGATTTACCGGTATGGTAAATTCGAGCCACTGCGGTGGACCTACCCCGATTACGCATCGGAAGAAATGAGGGGAATGCTCGAAGGGATAAGGCGCACTTATTTGAACCAGTTGAGGAACCGAGGATGATCAGATCCATGACCGGATACGGGAGGGCCGAAGGAAGGACCTCCCTTGGGACCATTAGGGTCGAGATACGATCGCTGAACCACAGATTTTTGGAGCTGAACGTTAGATTGCCCCGCCAATTTTCGCCCTTCGAGTTAAGGGTAAGGGAAATGGTCAGGAGATATATCGCCAGGGGGAAGGTCGATCTGACCCTGCGCCTTGACCGCACCGACCAAAAGCTTCCCCTGTCCCTCGGGGTGGATTGGGACTTGGCCGCATCATATGTGGCCATCCTCAGGGAAGCGAAGGCCCGCTTTGGCCTCTCAGGCGAGCCATCTCTGGACCACTTGGTCCGCTCTGGGTTCATCTCCCTTGAGGAGATGGAGGTGGAGGAAGGGGTATGGGAGGAGATGGAGCCCATAGTGCGTAGGGCCTTGGAGGAACTTCTGGAGAGCCGCCTTCGCGAGGGAGAGGCCATCTGTCGGGATATGAGGGGACGACTCGAGATCCTCGGTGACACGATCAGACAGATGGAATCCATGGCCCAACGGGTCCCTGAGGCTTACAGGGAAAGGCTCCTTAATCGCATCAGAAGGCTCACCGAGGGAGTGGAACTGGACAGGGAGAGGCTCGAGCAGGAGGTGGCTTATATGGCTGATAAAGCCGATATAACCGAAGAGCTGGTGAGGCTGAAAAGCCACATTCAGGCCTTCAGGGATCAGCTGCAAAAGGAGGAGCCCGTAGGCAGGGCCCTCGAATTCCTGCTGCAAGAGATGCATCGCGAGGCCAACACCATTGCTTCCAAAAGCCCCGACCTTGCGATCGTACAAGGGGCTATCAGGGTTAAAGAGGAGGTCGAAAAACTGAGGGAGCAAGCCCAGAATGTGGAGTAAAGAGATGCAGGGCAGAGGGATCGTTTTTGTCATTTCCGCTCCCTCCGGGGCCGGGAAAACCACCCTGATAAGGGAGATACTCAAGAGGATATCGGGGCTGTCATATTCGATCTCTTACACCACCAGGCCCCCAAGGCCAGGGGAGGTCAATGGGAGGGATTATCATTTCGTGACCGAAGAGGAGTTCTTGAGGATGATGCGGGAAGGAAAGTTCGTCGAATGGGCACGCGTACACGGCTTCCTTTACGGAACCCCCAAGGAAAACCTTTATCCCAAGCCCGGTACCGATGTACTTCTTGATATCGATCCACAAGGGGCAAAGCAAGTCAAGGAAATCAGGCCCGATGCAGTGCTGATCTTTATTGTTCCACCTTCAATAGACGAACTTGAAAGGCGTTTAAGGGAGAGAAAAGAGGACTCGGAAGAGGAAATTCGGAAGCGCCTTTCCAATGCCCGTAAGGAGCTTGATCAGGTTGGGCTTTACGATTATATTGTAGTAAATGACGAATTAGATAAAGCTTTACAGTATCTTTCAAGCATAATCTTGGCAGAAAGGTGTAGAACTCGAAGGGTTCTTAAGGAGGGTCTTGGATGGCGCGTATAACTGTTGAAGATTGCTTGAGACAGGTTAAAAGCCGCTTTGGTTTGGCTGTAGTAGCTGCAAAAAGGGCAAAGATGCTTCTGCAAGGGGCTCCTCCCCTTGTTAAATGCGACAACAAAGCGATTGTCACCGCCTTGCGGGAGATCGCGGCAAGCAAGGTCCTTCCCATATCTAAAGAGGAGAAGGCCCAGCTTGAGGAGGCGAGGGTGAAGATGCTTGAGGCCGCCGAGAAGGAGATCGGTGAGCAGGTATATGAACCTCCCGAGCTCGTTTATGAGCCCGAGGAGGGTCAAATCTTAGAGGAGGGTGGAGATGAAGGTAGGGATTAATGGCTTCGGCAGGATCGGCAGGTTGGTCCTCAGGGCTGCGGTGCTTAAAGGCGCTGATGATCTCGAGTTTGTGGCTGTAAACGATATAACTGATGCCAAGGTCCTGGGACATTTGTTGAAATACGATTCGGTCCATGGTCGTTTCCCCGCGGAAGTGGCGGTCAGCGATGACAGCCTGATCGTTGGAGGACGGCGGATCAAGGTATTGAGCGTAAGGGATCCTGGAGAGTTGCCGTGGCGGGATCTGGGGGTGGAGGTAGTGGTGGAATCAACAGGACTGTTCACGCAGCGTGAAAAGGCCGCCCTGCATCTGCAAGCAGGGGCGAAAAAGGTCGTTATTTCTGCCCCTGCGAAAAATCCGGATATAACGGTGGTGCTTGGCGTAAACCACGAAAAGTACGATCCTTCTTCCCACCATATCATCTCCAATGCTTCCTGCACCACCAACTGCCTTGCACCAGTGGTCAAGGTCCTGCACGACAACTTCGGAATAAAGCGGGGATTGATGACCACCGTTCATGCCTACACTAACGATCAGAGGATCCTCGATCTGACCCATCGGGATCTGAGAAGGGCAAGGGCTGCTGCCCTTTCCATGATTCCCACCACGACGGGAGCGGCCGTGGCCATAGGCGAGGTGATACCGGAACTCAAGGGGAAGCTTAACGGGATGGCCATAAGGGTCCCCACTCCCAACGTATCGCTTGTGGATTTTGTGGCGGAGTTGGACAAGGGGGCAACCGTCGAAGAGGTCAACAGGGCCTTCAAGGAGGCGGCAGAAGGGACGCTTAAGGGAATACTGGGCTATACAGAAGAACCCCTCGTTTCGGTCGATTTCAATGGCAACAGCCTTTCGGCCGTTGTGGATGGCTTAAGCACCATGGTTATCGACAAGATGGTGAAGGTATTGGCCTGGTATGACAACGAGATGGGCTACTCTACCAGGATCGTCGAGCTCCTTCAGTACATCGCCAAAAAGGGGGTATAAGGGATGTCCATACGGTGCATTGATGAATTGCCCATTGAGGGGAGGAGGGTGTTCCTGAGGGTGGATTTCAATGTCCCCATCAGGGATGGACAGGTCAAGGATCCGACGAGGATAAAGGCTGCCCTTCCCACAGTTCAGTATGCCCTGAAGAAGAAAGCCAGATTGATCATCGCTTCCCATCTCGGCCGCCCAAAGGGGAAAGTGGTCCCCGAGTTGAGTTTGAAACCTGTGGCCGATGTTTTGGGAGGATTGTTGGGAAGCACCGTCAAGATGGCCCCCGACTGCATCGGCCCCCAGGTCGAGGAACTCGCCGGTGGTCTCGGTGAAGGAGAGGTCCTTTTGCTCGAGAATTTGAGATTTCATCCTGGAGAGGAAAAAAATGATCCTGAGTTTGCGAAGGCATTGGCAAAACTTGCCGAAGTTTACGTTAACGACGCCTTTGGGGCAGCCCATAGGGCCCATGCCTCCATTGAGGCCATAACCCACTTTATAGAGGTCATCGGCTGTGGTTTCCTCATGAAGAGGGAATTGGATGCCTTGGGCAAGCTCTTGAAGGATCCTCCGAGGCCCTTTGTTGCTGTGCTGGGTGGTGCGAAGGTGTCGGACAAGGTGGGTGTTATAAGGAATTTCCTCGGCAGGCTGGATGCCCTCCTCATAGGCGGGGGGATGGCCTATACCTTCCTCAAGTCCCTGGGATACGAGGTGGGAAGGTCGCTTCTGGAGGAAGAGAAGCTTCAGGAGGCCAGGGATATCCTCGAGGAGGCCAAAAGGAGAGGAATTAAGGTCTTGCTCCCTCTGGACCACCGCGTGGTGAGGGAGATAAGGGAGGGGGAGGAGGTGCTCACAGTGACCAACGAACAATTTCCCCCTGATATGATAGGGGTAGACATAGGCCCTCGCACCGTCGATGAATTCGTCAAGGAAATCGCAAGGGCAAAGGCCGTGCTGTGGAATGGTCCAATGGGAATCTTTGAGCAGGAAGCCTTCTCCGAAGGGACAAGGCGTGTGGCCGAGGCCATAGCCTCCTCGGGGGCGATGAGCGTTGTCGGAGGGGGGGATACCGTCAGCGCGGTAAACCTCTTCGGGCTTTCCCACAAGATGACCCATGTCTCCACCGGTGGAGGTGCTACCCTTGAATTCCTCGAGGGGAGGGAGTTGCCAGGGGTAAAGGCCCTGGACAGATAGGAGGTGGAGATGAGGACTCCTATAATTGCGGGAAACTGGAAGATGCATAAGGGCCCCTCTGAGGCCAAGGCCTTTGCGTTGGATCTGGTCAAGGCCCTTGTGGGGATAAGGGATGTCGAGGTGGTCATTGCCCCCCCCTTTGTTTCCCTCGTTCCCGTACGGGAGGTCATCGAGGGTTCGTCGATAAAGCTCTGTGCGCAGGATGTCTTTTGGGAAAACGAAGGGGCCTTCACTGGCGAAGTTTCTCCCCTCATGCTTAAGGATTGCGGTTGCACTTATGTGATAATAGGCCATTCGGAGAGGCGCACATATTTCGGGGAGACCGATGAAACGGTCAACAGAAAGGTTCAGGCTGTCCTAAGGGCAGGTCTGAAGGCCATTGTATGTGTTGGAGAACGCCTTGAGGAACGTGAGGCCGGAAAGACACTGCAGGTGGTCAGGGGG
>CAYVAU010000048.1:0-11974 GCA_964448445.1 uncultured Thermodesulfobacteriota bacterium
GATCTCGGCTATGACCTGCTCGGGATCCTTACTGAGCAGAACCTCCCTCAAGGCGCTATAGCCACCCCTGGCGATGTAATGGTCTATGTCCTCGGGATCGATCCATCCGCAGTTTTTGAGAACAAGCCTCCTCTCTATCTCAAAGCGCTCAAGCTCCGGTATCACAGGGGCACCGTCTTGGCCAAGCTCCACCGTCCCCAGGGCAATCTCCAGGCAGGGATCATCTCCCAGGATGAAATCGTTGATGAGCTTTTGGGCCTCGTCGAAGCGGACGTTCTTGTAACATATGGGTGGAAAACCGCTTTCGGGCTTTGAGATGATAACCAACGGCTCGGCAAAACAGAGGCCCATACAGCCCACCTCCGTCAAGGAAACCTCTAATGCTTCCCTTTTTATGTGCTCGCGAAAGATCCTCAGGGTCTCAAGGGCCCCTGCCGCCCTCCCGCAGGTGGGCGTGCCGATGCGGATGTGGATGGGGACCTCCTCTAAGGCCGACCACTTTGCCTCAGCCCTGCTCTTTATCTCCTCCCAATTCATCCTCTGCCTTGAGTTTGGCAAGGACCTCCTCGACCTTGTAGGGGGTCATCTTGGGGAAGATTCTACCGTTTACCACCACTACCGGGGCCTGGGTGCAACATCCGATACAGCCGACCCTCTCAAGGCTGTACTTCCTGTCGGGGGTAACCTCGCCCACCTTTATCCCCAACTCCCTCTGGAAGGCATCGAGCACCAGGGCCCCACCCATGGAATGGCAGGCCGTACCCATGCATACCACGATGTGAAACTTCCCCAGAGGGACAAACCTGAACTGGTTGTAAAAGGTGGCAACTCCGTAAACCTCAGCGGGGGAGATGCCCAAAAAAAGGGCTACCTCCCTCAAGGCATCTTCGGGAAGGTAGCCCAATTTTTCCTGTATTGCCTGCAGGATCCTTATGAGATGACGTCGCTCACGGGGACAAACACCAAGAACCTCTCCTACTGCCTCGACCTCCTCCTTGCTCACCTCACCCTCTCCCGGCAAACTCCGGCAGGAAACTGGAGAGCCCACTAGCTTCCCTCGGTCCAACCACCACCTCCCAGCCTGGCAGCTCGTCCTCCAGTTCGCCCTTGATACGGGCCAAAAGCCCGGGAATGACGATCTTCTTGGAGGTGACCTTCTCCTCCACCCCGAGTTTTTTGACCGCCATGGCTATCGTCTCACCGTTGAACTTGCCCGTGGACCAGGCAGCCAGCACACAGAGCCCCTCGGTATCCTGGACCAAGAGCCAGGAGGGCACCTTCGTCGCCTCGGCCTCCGAAGCCACCGCAAAATAGGTGAGGGCGAAGTTGGTAGTGACAAGGAGCGGGGAGTCAGGGCTGGGAGCATTGATCTCGTAAAGTTTGGCCTCCACCGTCATAGGCACCCTGGGGTCCGAGTAAATGTTCATCCTCAGGGTGAGCAGCGGATAGAGATACTCGGGGACAAAATTGCTGAGGACTACTATCCCGGCATACCGGGTAACCAGAGCACTGGCCGCCATATACTGACCCTCAAGGTCATCAAACATGAAACAGGGAAAGACTATGGTCGGATACCCCAAGGGCCTGAACCCCTGCTTTATGGCCGCACGCCTCAAGAGGATCTGCTCCTTGACCACCTCCCAGAGGTTTCTGCTTCCGGTATCAAGGACTATCTCCTTCATACCCTCGGCCTTAAGCCTTTCGGTGACCTCGGGCAACTCCTCAAGTCCTCCTTTCACCGCCACAGGAACACCCGCCTCCTTGAGCTTGGGAAGGTATCCATCCAGATCGGCTCTGGTCACCGCGTAGATCAAGGGCCTTCTGTCCTTGCCGCAAACCTCCAGGGCCTTCAGGGCCAGATCAAGGGAAGCCATAAGCACCAGGGGGAGATCGGCCGAAGCCTCAGATGCCTTCTTGACCAGCTCCAGATACTTGCCCTCATCGCCCGACTCCGCCCAGAGGACTGCGAGATCGGGCCGCAATACCCGCCCGATCCGTTCAAAGGACATCTCCAGGACCGCCTTGAGCTTCCTCTCCCAATCGGCCTCGGACTCCCTATCGCTTATCAGGACGCCGATTCCCGGCTGATGATAGAAGGTCTTCTCGTGCCTGAAGACCACCTCCTCTTCGCCGATGGTAAAGGCCCTCTCCCCTTTGCCCAAGGTCACGGGCAGGATGGGCGGAGCAAGCATCTCCCGGATCTGCTCTTTGACCTTGGGATCCAGATGGGGACACTTGTCTATGTCCTCGGCCCCCGATGCGACCTTCATCGCAAAGGCAAAACAGGTGGGAAAACCGCAATCCCTGCACCCTTTTCTCTTCGGCAAAAGTTTTGCCAAATCACCACCCTTTATCGCCATCTGGAGACCTCCAAAACGTTATTTACTCAGCCTCGTCTTGCTCCCTCAGTTTCTCCAGCTCCTCCTGGGCCTCACCGGTAATCCACGGATGTCCCTGAGCCTGAAGCCATTCGGCCAATTCGTTCGGATCGGTGGTTATCTCCTCAGTAGCAATCTTGTCATAGAGATCCTCAGGGATGGCGTCTTTGTACCGCTCCTTTATCTCCTTGGGCATCCACACCACCCGCTTGATGCCACCATCGTACTGCATGAACTTCCTAGAATAGAGATACTCCAGGGACATACCGCACATCCCTTCCACCTGCCGGCCACCGGAGGCCTCACCGGCCATGGTGGAGAAGGCCATTCCCAATGGGGTCATGCCTTTGTAGTCACGATGCACAATTCCAAAGGCGTCCGTCTCGGGGATGTAGAAACAAAGCGCCTGGAAACACCCGCAAGAAGTATGGGGATACTCCAACGCCGAATGGATCCAGACCCTCTCGGTCCCACCCATGGACCGCTCATAAACCACCTGATTCACCCCTTCATATTCGCCCCTGATCTTGCCCAGGCATTTCCCCTTGGGCACAGGGAAGATGGGACCTTCGGGGTCCATCTTGGAGGCAGCACGGCCATCAAACCAGTTGATGGCACCGCAGTTGGCGATCCGTTCGGGGGTGATCACACAGCAATGCGTTGGGGCGAAGCTCTGGCAAAGCACACACCCATAGAACTCCTCCACATCCTCCTCCTTCAACCCCCTGGCCCTTGCACGGCGCTCTTCATAAATTTGCCTGGCGAACTCCACCTTTTCCTTCACCTTATCGGGATCGGTATAAAAGGTGATCTGCATCTGTTCGATCAAGGGAATGTCGTTCTTGTATTCGAAGATCAGGATCTGGCCGAACTCCTCGAAGCTCACAAAGCCCTTCTTGTAAGCGTCCTTGGAAAGCCGGATCCAGATCTCGTCTTGCTGGTTCATGTGGTAGACGCCTTCGATGTAGTTGCAAAAATCGTGAAGCCTCCGCTCGATCACCGGCTCCATATCCTTTTCAAGCCCCGCCCCTGCCACAAAAATCTCGATAAACAGCGGATAGCTCCCCTCTTCCTCAAGGTCTTTGATGTCGGGTCCGACCACAAAAACCTTCTCGTCCTCTATTTCAGAAGGGTCCTTCATCTGAACGAGTTCGGCCTTATACTCCACCTTGGGTCCGCCGAACTCAACATACATGTCCTCCTTCCTCACACGCTCTCCCTCATACTGTGGACCTATGTCTACGTGAAACTGCATCATTTCTGCCCCTCCTTCATGGAGTCTTTCAAGATGTCTTCAGTTCTTCAACAAGCCCCTCCAATAGGGCTTTCCAGTCTTCGTCCTTCCTCATGTTGGGAAGGGAGAAGGTGGCATTGGGGTAATAGAACTTACAAAGGGTCATGGTCCTGAGATGGGGGGCGAAGTGCTTGAGTGTCGAAAGCCCCTGATTGCCCAGATCCGTCCTGAAGCCCCCAAAGAGCACGAGGTCGTGATTTCCTTCCCCCTTCACCCCCTTCCATTCCGGATCCTTCAAATGGTTGATGATCTCCATGATGTCATAAGTACTATCAGGCACAAGCCCCAGCTCCTCCAGCTTCCCCTTTGTATGGGCAGTGGCACAAACCGGGATATTGCCCGCCTTGGCGATCTCCACCAGATACTCGATGAAGAGCTTCTCCCCGATCTTTATGCTCAGCGCTTTAGGACCCACCACCAAAAGGGGCCTTGAGGCCTTCTTTATAACCCTGGCCAAGGCCTTCGGGTCCTTCATCTCGGCCGCAGCCTTAAATCCCGTCAAGACATTCACCTTATGGTATGGCAGGGCCATTCCTTACCTCCTTTCCTTTTATTTCCCGCCCACCACCGCATCCACCGAGACCTTGCTCGGATAGGTCCCGATAAGGGTGGGCAGGCTCAGTACGGGCTTTCTTTGCCATCCCTTCTGCTTCAGGAACTCCATGACCTCGCGCTTGAAGAACATCGGTATATCCCGCTCCGTCCTGACGAAATGGTGAAGATCTGGCGGAAGCCCCCCTATGAGCCTCTTGTGAAGATCTATGTAATGGGTGAGCTTTATCTGTCGCCCCTGGGGCGTATCGTTTTTGCGCATGCAGAGCTTGGCGATGGTGACCATGGCCCGCTCCTTGGACTCAACCACAATACAGAGGTGCTCAGGGGTGGGCTCCTTGGTGTCCACCAGTTCCTTCTTCCTTCCGTCCATGACCGTCCAGTCGTCCTCCTCCTTGCGGCTCAGGTACTGCCTCCTGTACTTGGAGGAATGGGGACCAAGGACCACGGGAACCCCCAGACGGTTGAAGCCGGTACCGATGGAGGCCGCCTTCTGGCTCATGGCCCCCCAGGCCACCCCGCAGGCACCGACGCGATTCAGGACGTAATCGGCGATCACCTCGTAGTTGGCCCTCAAGGGCAGGTTGGCGAAGATGTTGGCGATCTTCATAACAGCCCCCGATATGTGGGCATTGGCCACACAGGAGCCTATGTTGACCACACCGCCGGCGTCGAAGTCCGGAGGGAACTTCTCGTAGATGGTAAGTCCATCCTTGTCCCTCCTCATCCCCGCGACCATGGCCGAGCAACCGGTCAAGACCACGATGTACTTCCTGCGGGCGAACTCTTCCGCCATCTCAGCCACTTCATCTATCTCCTCGGGGAAGTTGCTACAACCCACAAAAGCGACCACCCCGGGGATGGTGCCGAGCACGATGGGGGCACCCACCTTACGGATCTCGGTGTCCATCACAGGACCACGGCCCGCCCGACACTTCCAAGTCTCCCAACTGGCCACTGACTGGAACATCTTCTGGATAGGCACATCCTGTGGACATACCTCCTCACACTTTCCACAGCCTATGCAGCGCTCAAAACAAGCCCTTAATTCTTCAAACCGCCCCTCTGCTGCTTTCTGGATAGCCTCTGACAGCGGCAAAAGGTTGGGGCAGACCTGCTCGCAGTTGCGACAGGCCTTGCAGGCCTTGGCAGCCTCCTGAGCCTGTTCCTTCGTCATCAAAGGCTTCTCCTCCTTTCTACGAGGGGCAAGCTCCATGGCGGCCTTGACCGCCACCTCGGCAGCCTTTCGGTGATCGAGAATCAAAAAGTGCTTCCTCTGCTCCACCATCTCCTTGACGACCTCATCGGCCGGCCTCTCGCTGGCCTCCTCGAGTCCTCGGCAGGCCTTATCGGAGGAGGCAATCACCACAGAGCCGACCTTGGAAGCCTCTACGGTCAGATCGGTCCTGATACACTGCTCATCGGCCACAATGACATCGGCGATCCCCGTGCGGACGAAGAAAAGCTGCCTTGATAACGGCCCGATGATCTTTGCCTTGTCGCTGTAACGAGTGGTTTCAAGGGCCGTACAGCAGATTCCGCACACCTCGACCTTGTCCTCAAGCCCCTGCTCCCTCAGATAATCGATGATCTCGGTGGAACAGGCTGGGTTGTGTCCCACAACGAGGATCACCGGCTTGGACTTGTCAACCGACCCCCAACCCATATCCACTATGGGAGTATCGGCCTTGGAAGTCGGAAACTTAAACCCCACAATCTGGGCCACATCGGCGGCCTCCATGCAGACATGGTCAAGCATAGATATGTGTAAGGCCTTGGACTCATAATCCACCGGATCCCCTTCCTGACCCGTGTGAGTGGAGGAAAGTACGTGGACCAGTTCCGTTGCAGCATACTCTACGGCCTTCTTGAGGTCGCCCAGGGTCTTGGGCTTCATGCCGAGCACGAGCCTGATGTTGGGGCACTCCACATTCACCTGATTCCCGAGATCTATGGGATAGTCCTCTCCGTACTTCTCAATCAGATACTCGATGATATGGGCCGCATGTCCCGCATGGGCGGCCATCCCCATGCAACAGGCGATGGTAACCATACGGCCCTGCTGCGACGCAATATCTATCCCACAGGCCCCTCGATTCGTGCCTGTAAGATCACACTTCCCATAAGTACAAAGACAGCAGAGATCACAAAAAGGGGCGTAAAAGGGTTTGTAAGTCTTCAATAACCTCCTGTCCCATTCCCTGAGATCGGGAACATGGGGCATTGGTGTGGGGCCTACAGGCTCCCAATCCTCTTCAGCCCTTATGATCTCCTTTATTTCCTCCAACCTCTTGGTCCCCTTCATGGTTCCCTCCTTCCTAATCAAGCCTTGTAGCTCTCAATCATTCCCTTGACCCTCCGGTAGGTCTCGGGATGCCTTACAACGAGGATGTTGGCACCTGCCACCAAATAGGCCATGGCCGTCATCTCTTCCCACATAATGCCCATCTTCTCGTTCTCCTTGGCCTCCTTTGTCTTCCAGACCTCAAAGCTGAAGTTGGCCAGCATGGGCATCTGCATCATCTCGTCCCCAAAGGACACCGCAGCGTGCTTTTGCCTCTCAAAGATCGAAAATCCATACTCCAATCCCACACCCACACAGGGAGCAAGGGGATCAAGCACGATCTTCTCCTTGGGCAGGATCCGCGAAAGCTTAACGTCCATTTCCTTCTGAAGGTTTATGTCCATCGGGGCCTGAGAACTCACACAATGATCGAAATCCTTGGCAGCCTGGGCTATGGGCTCATAGTCCTCCTTTATGGCCGGACCGATCAAGAGGTTTTCCCCCTTCAGGGCCTCGGCAACCTTCCTCAACACCTCGGGATCCTTGGAGTCATTTCCCACCCCATATACGATAAAGGGAACCCCTCCGGCAGCCTCATAAGCGGCCTTAACGACACGGGCCGCCTCATCGGGGGAACGGTCCTCCTCATTGGGATCAGTGCTTATCAGGTAGAAGAAAAGCAGATCAGGGGAGAGCTCATCTACGACCTTCTTCGCCCACTGGGCCGGATCCTTCACCGAATCGCCGTAAACCTTTAGGATCCCTTCACTCCACCCCAAAGGCTCCCTATCCCATACCTCCACTGCCACCTTCGGAGAATTGGGCCATTGCCCTTCGTCGAAGGTCTGATTAAAGGCAAAGACATTTTCCCCTCCGATCTTCACGGCCTTGGAACCCTTACCTATGGTCACCTCAAGGATCCTTCCTTTATAAGTCTCAACGGGTGCCTTCCACTGGGCCATCTTCCACCTCCTTAAAGCTCAAGCCAGGTGTGGGAATAAAGCACATCCCCCCAAAGGACCTTGGCCGTCTTCACATAATCCCTTTCCTTCGGGGGCAAGGAATTGGGGTCGACGTCCTCCCCTTCCATAACCTTCCGGATGAGCTCCTTTATTTCGGACATCTCACCACGGGCAAGGGCCATCAGCTCCTGGTCGAAGGCATCGGCTATGGCCGAGTAACAACCGCAGAGATCGAGCATGACCATATACGTCCTGTTGAGGATCCCCCTCAATTCCTTGGGCGTTCCGTTGGACACGTTGGAAAGACCCACCGTGGACTTAACCCCGGGAAGCATCTCCTCCAGCGTCTTCATGAACTCAAGTGCCTCCCTGACCGCCTTCTGATCCACGCTAACCGGCATGATTATCGGATCCACCCAGATCCTCTCGTTCTCTATCCCGAGCTCGTTGGCATAGGAGACGGCATCCAGAATGCTTTCGGCCCTCGCCTCCGCATCAGCAGGGATCCCCTGATCGTTCAGGACCGAGATGATGATCTCGGCATCGTACTTCACCGCCAGGGGCATCGTCTGCTCCTTGCTCTCGGTCTTTCCCGAGGCCGAATTGATAAGGGCCCTCTTCTTGGCGACCTTCAGACCTTCCTCTATGGCCTTGGGATTGGTGCTGTCCAAGGACAGCGGGAGATCCACCACCTCCTGGACCGTCTCCACCAACCAGGCCATTATCTCGGGGTTCTTGCGGGCAGGCCCTATGTTCAGATCGATGTAATCCACCCCGGCCTCCGCCTGTCTCTTGGCCAAGTCCTGGATGAAGGCCTTGTCCTTGTTGTTGATGGCCTCAGAAACTGCTTTCGAGAGAATGTGGATGTTTTCACCTATTATTACCATCCTGCCTCCTCCTGAAGACTTAATTCAAAACCTTCCAAAGAATCCCCCTCACCGCTCTAACGGCAGGGCTATCTTCGGGAAGTTCCAACAGGCTGCGGCCCTCCATGTCAAACCTCTCCACTTCCCTGTCCTCCGGAACAACCCCTAAAAGCTCAAGCCCCCCTTTTTTGGCTTCCTCGGCTAACCTCGGATCCACACCCCTTCCGGAGACCCTGTTCACAACGAGCCCCATCCTCCCTATACCAAGTTCGAGCTCCTTGGCCAAATCGGCTATCCTTATGGCACTCCTCACACCCTTCCTCGAGTGATCCGAGACGATAAAGAGGACATCAGCGTTTCTGGTCGTGCGCCTGCTCAGATGTTCCATTCCCGCTGAATTGTCCATGAGCACATAGGGATATTCCTTTTCCAGACTGTCCATTATATGTCGCAACACGCTGTTCACATAACAATAACAGCCAGGCCCTTCACCGCGTCCCATGCTGAGGAAATCGTAACCCCTTTCCTCGACCATCACCTCTGAAAGCTTCGCCTGAAGCCATTTATCCTTGGAAAAACCGGGGGGAAATTCAGAAACCTTCCTCTGCAACTCCTCAACTACCTCCCCCACGGTCCTCCCCTCCTTGATTCCCAAGACCTCGGCCAGATTACCGTCATGATCTGCATCTATCACCAGCACGGGTTTACGCCCATTCTTGAGGAATTCCTTCAACAGAAGCCCCACAAGGGTCGTCTTCCCCGTGCCACCCTTTCCCGAAACCGCTACCGTAAAGCCCATCAGGTTAGTCCTTTATGCCAGCCGCAAGTTTTGCCGCCTTCACGGTATTGTACATCAGCATCGTAATGGTCATGGGCCCCACACCCCCAGGGACAGGGGTTATCATGGAGGCCTTCTCCTTGACAGCGTCAAAGTCCACATCTCCACAGAGGATGGCCTTCCCTTCGGGAGTCGTACCAATGCGGTTCACCCCTACATCGATCACCACAGCCCCTTCCTTTACCATGTCAGCGGTTATGGCCTTGGGACGACCGGCAGCCACAATCAGGATATCAGCCCTACGAGTGTGGAAAGCCAAATCGCGGGTCTTGGTGTGACAGACTGTCACCGTGGCATTGGCATTGGGGTGCTTCTGCATGAGAATGGCAGCCATGGGTTTTCCAACGATGTTGCTGCGCCCCACAATCACCACCTCAGCTCCCTCGATCTTCGCACCCGAACGGATCAAGAGTTGCCAGATCCCATGGGGAGTACAGGGCAAAAAATCCGGCTCCCCTATCAGCAATTTGCCGACATTGACCGGATGGAAGGCATCCACATCCTTCTTCGGGTCGATGGCGTAAAGAACTCTCGTCTCATCGATGTGCTTGGGCAAGGGAAGTTGCACGAGGATCCCGTGAATCTTGGGATCCTTGTTGTACTTGTCGATGAGGTCAAGGAGCGCCTCCTCGGAGATATCGGCGGGTTGATTGTCCTGGACCGAGTAAAACCCCAGATCATGGGCCGTCCTTTGCTTTGCCGTGACATAACTCACCGAAGCGGGATCCTCCCCGACCAAGATGGTGACCAGGCCGGGGGTGACCCCATGTTTTGATTTGAGCTCCTCGACCTCCCTCTTTAGCTCCTCCCTTATCTCCTTGGCCACCTCTGTGCCCTTTATGATCTTGGCAGCCATCCTTCCTCCTCCTTTCCTTAAAAGAGCCCCTTGACCAAACCGGTCTCGGGATCGATGTCAATGCGCCTGAAAGCGGGATCGGATCCCGTACCGGGCATGAGGCTTATGGTCCCGGCCATGGGGCAGAGGAATTTGGCACCCGAAAACAGCAGTATGTCCCTTATGGGCAGGACCCAACCCTTGGGAACGCCCTTCCAATCGGGATTGTGGGAGAGGCTTAAGTGGGTCTTCACCATCATGACATAATAGTCCTTGTACTTCGGATCGCTCTCGAAGGCCTTTGCCTTCTCCTCGGCCTCAGGAGTCCAGCTGACACCATCTGCTCCATACACCTCCCTGGCTAAAAGTTCAACCTTCTGCCTCAAGGGCATATCCACCGGGTAAAGATACTTGAACTCCACCTCCTCCTCACAGGCATCTATCACCGCATCGGCGAGCTCAAGGGCCCCCTCGCCTCCTTTGAGCCAGTGTTCTCCCACCGCACACCTGACCCCTTCCTGTTCGACCAGCTTCCTGACCAAGGCGACCTCGGCATCGGTATCGGTGTGGAACTTATTGATGCAAACCACGGGCTTAATACCGGATTTCTTCACAATGCCTATGTGATGCCTTAGGTTCTCAAAGCCCTTCTCCACCAGTTCCAGGTTCTCCTTCGTGTATTCCTCGGGAATAGGTCTTCCGGGAACTACCTTGGGACCACCACCGTGCATCTTCAGGGCCCTTATCGTACAGACTATCACACTCACATTGGGCTTGAGCCCGCTGATCCTGCACTTGACGTTCCAGAACTTCTCAAAGCCGATATCAGCGCCGAAGCCACTCTCGGTCACATGGTAATCGAACATCTTGAGCCCGAGGTAATCGGCCACGATGGAGGACTGGCCCACGGCGATGTTCGCGAAGGGTCCGGCGTGAACCATCACAGGCTGGTACTCCACGGTACAGCACAATGTCGGGTTGATGGTATTGCGCATTATGGCAGCCATCGCACCAGCGACCTCCAGATCCTCGGCCGTCACGGGATTGCCCTTCTTGTCATAGGCCACCGTGATCTGCCCGATCCTTTCGCGGAGGTCCTTCAGACTGGTAGCAATGGCCAATATGGCCATGAGTTCCGAGGAAACAGAGATCTGAAAACCGGACTCCATCATGAAACCATCCATCCGGCCACCCAAGCCTATGATGATCCTCCTCAGGGCCTGGGCGCAAAAGTCCACCGCCCATCTCATCTCGACCCTGCGAGGATCGATGTTGAGCCTCCTGAGGTTCCTCTTGGCCAATTCCTCATCCGAATAATTGAACTCATGCTGAAGCCTCGCCGTCAAGGCAACCATACAGAGGTTGTGGGCATTGGTGATGGCATCTATATCGCCGGTCAGACCCAAGGAGAACTCGGTCATGGGGATGAGGAGCGCATTCCCACCCCCTGCAGCAGTACCCTTGATGTTGAAGGTGGGCCCTCCAGAAGGCTGACGAATGGCACCACCGACGTTCTTCCCACGCTTGCCAAGTCCCTCTATCAAACCCATCGTAACCGTGGTCTTTCCCTCGCCCAAGGGGGTCGGGGTTATGGCCGTTACCTCGATGTACTTCCCATCGGGCTTGGCCTTGAGGCGCTCATAAATCCTGCGGAAGTCCAGCTTGCAGATACGCCCGTAGGGTATGACCTCGTCCTTCTGCAACCCCAACCTCTCCCGCCACTCCTCAGGCGCGGGCATCGCCTTCTCTGCCTCAGCCGCTATCTGCCAATCGGCCATCTTGGTGGGATCATACGCCATAACTACCCTCCTCCCTTCGGATGTGATCCTCTTCACAATCTGGCTTTATATTAGATCCTTCTCCTCACTCCTTGTCAAGTCTTAAGGTATCATGACCCGTCGACGTCGGAATCCTTTCCCCTCAAAGGGCCTTGGTCACGAGCTACATAAAATCCCTTTTGTTCTA
>CAYVAU010000049.1:0-11630 GCA_964448445.1 uncultured Thermodesulfobacteriota bacterium
ACGATTACGTGGTCAAGCCCTTCAGTCCCCGGGAACTGGTGGCCAGAGTGAAAGCGGTCCTGAGACGGGGAAGGCAGCCTGAGGAGGGCATATGGGTGGGCGGAATCCTTTATTTGGACCTCCGGCGCTATGAAGCCTTGGTTAAGGGTAGGCGGGTTGAACTTACGCCCACCGAATTTCGGATCCTGGCGATCCTCGCCTCCCGAAAGGGCTGGGTCTTCACCCGAGGGCAGTTGCTTGATCACCTCTGGGGCAACGAGAAGGCGGTCAGTGAGCGGGTCATAGATGTGCACATCAAGAGGTTGCGGGAGAAGCTGGGTGAGGCGGGTTCCTTCATAAAGAGCGTGCGGGGCGTGGGCTACAAGTTGGAAGAAGGGTGAAGGGATCCATCTTCAGACAGATCCTCCTCGGACATCTGACGATAGTCCTCCTTCTGACCGGGGCGGTGGCCTTTACCTCCTGGCACTTAAGTGAGGACTTCTCCTTTGAACTTCTCAAAGGCCACCTTCGGGACCTCGCCTACGGTCTGAGACCCAAGGTCGAAGAATTGACCCGGCAGGGGAACCTCAAGGCCCTACAAAGCCTGGTTCAAAAGGCGAAGGCAGAAACTGGGGCGAGGATAACGGTTATAGACCCCAAGGGGGTAGTCTTGGCCGACTCCGAGGAGGACCCTGCGCGGATGGAAAACCACAGGGGGCGCCCCGAGGTGAAGGAGGCCATGGAAGGGAAGGTAGGGGTATCTATGCGTTTCAGCACGACCCTGAAGGAGGAGATGCTCTATGTGGCCATCCCCTTTCAGCTTCCCGATGGACGGGGTGTCCTTAGGACCAGCCTTTTCCTGCGGGATGTGAGGCAATTTTTGGGGAAGTTGAAGGGACGGCTCTTTCTGACCGCCCTTATTTTCGCCCTTTTCATCCTCCCTTACTCCTATTTCTCCTCCTGCAGGATCTCCAGGCCTATTAAGGAGGTGGTCAGGGCTACCTCCAGGGTGGCCAAGGGCGACTTCGACGTTGAGGTTCCCTTCCAGGGAAAGGGTGAGGTGGGGGAACTCTCGGAACACTTCAACGAGATGGCCAAGAGGTTGAAGGAGCTCTTTGAGGAAAACCTTCGCAGGCGCGAGGAGCTCGAGGGCATTTTTTCCGCCCTTCAGGATGGATTGCTGGTGATGGATAGGGAAGGTAAGGTGTTGTTTTCCAACAAAAAGGCCGAAGAGGTCCTCGGAAAGACTTTGCAGGGTGTGTCCTTTTGGGAGGTGGAGGATCCCGCCCTCAGACAGGCATTAAGTCGGGCAAAAAGAAAAGGGGGCTTAAAGGAGGAGGTGGAAATAGGGGGGAGGGTCTTTCTCCTCAGCGCCAGTCTCCTCCCGGTGACGGGCCAAACACTTGTGCTCCTTCACGACATAACCCCGCTCAAGAGGATGGAGGAAATGAAGCGCGATCTCGTCTCCAGTGTCTCCCATGAACTCCGGACCCCTTTGACCGCCATAAAGGGGTTTTTGGAAACTCTGGAGGAGGAGACGGACGAAAAGCTGCGGTCGCAGTGCCTTGAGGTGATTAAGAGGCATGTTGAAAGGCTTGCTAATCTCGTGGAGGATCTGCTGGTGCTGTCCGAGCTTGAGGGCAGAGAATTGAAGCTCGAACTGCAAGAGACCGACCTCAGGGAGGTGTTCAAGGAGATCCTCCCCCCCTTCGAGCAGAAGGCCCGGGAGAAGGGACTCAGGCTTTCGGTGGAGATCCCTCGGGACCTTGGATCCTTTAAGGCCGATCCCTTCAGGCTCGGTCAAGTCCTCTTTAACCTCTTAGACAACGCGGTCAAATACACGGAGCGGGGCGAGGTCCGCATAACCGCCCGCAGAGAAGGGGACCGGATGGAGATAGAGGTCAGCGATACGGGCATCGGTATCCCCAAGGAGCACCTGGGCAGGATTTTTGAACGCTTCTACGTGGTGGACAAATCCCGCTCACGCCGCCTGGGGGGTACGGGCCTGGGACTCTCCATAGTGAAGCACATCGTGTTGCTGCACGGAGGGGAGATAGAGGTGGAAAGCACCCCGGGGGTGGGAACCCGTTTCAAGGTCCGTCTTCCCCTCTGACCTTCATAGCTGCCGAGGAACCTCTTAACAAAAACTTAACAGAAGGTTCATTTTCGGCTAACACATAAGGTCCATCTTCGAAAAACAGATCCTAAAAAGGAGGTGAGGTATGAGGAAGTTGGTGGGGATTTTGTCGATTCTGACCTTGCTGGAATTCGCCCTGGCCAAAGGGCAAATAGTCCTTCAAGGCTCAACCACCGTCTTTCCCATCGCCCAGAGGTGTGCGGAGGAGTTCAAGAGACTCCACCCGGAGGTGGACATCTCGGTGAGGGGAGGTGGAAGTGGTGTGGGGATCGCGGGGCTGATTGACGGGACCTGTGACATCGCTAACGCCTCCCGCCCAATGAAGAGGATGGAGATCGAGGAGGCCAAGCGGCGGGGCTTCACCCCGAAGGGGTTTGTAATCGCTAGGGATGCCATCGCTGTAATTGTGCATCGGACAAACCCCTTGGATGAGATCACCCTCGAGGGCCTCAAAAAGATTTACACAGGCCAAATCACCAACTGGAAGGCCTTTGGGGGGCCTGATCTCAAGATCGTTGTGGTCTCGAGGGATACGGCCTCAGGAACCTTTGAGGTGTTCAACAAGCTGGTGCTTAAGGGGGCCCGCCTCACCCCTCGTGCCCTCTATCAGGCATCAAACAAGGCGGTGCTGCTGGCGGTCTCAAAGTCCAAAGGGGCCATCGGCTATATCGGCCTGGGTTACCTAACGGAGGAGGTAAAGGCTTTGAAGGTGGGGGGTGCCTATCCGTCAAAGGAAACGGTCTTAAAGGGAACTTACCCCCTACAGAGGCCCCTTTTCATGTACACCAGGGGGGAACCCACGGGTCTGGTTAAGGAGTTCATAGAGTTTGTGCTCTCGGAGAAGGGACAGAGGATCGTCGAGCAGATGGGCTTCATCCCCGTTAAGTGAGATGAGGAGGGGGGAGCGGCTTATAGAATGGTCCCTTGGGGCGGTGGCCTTCGGTTGCCTTCTCGCCTTGGGGGGGATGCTTTTCTTCCTCTTCAAAGAGGGGGCGGGGTTGATGGAAGTTGTAGGGCTTGACGACTTCCTCTTTGGCAGGAACTGGTTTCCGACCTCGGAGCCCCCCTCCTTCGGCATCCTCCCCCTGATCTGGGGCTCCCTGATGGTGACCGCAGGGGCCCTCGCCTTCAGCATCCCTTTGGGGTTGGCGCTGGCCATCTATATAGCGGAGGTGGCCTCCCCCAGGGTCAGGGGGATGCTTAAGCCCGCCCTTGAGGTCCTGGCGGGGATACCGTCGGTGGTCTTTGGCTTCTTCGGGATGGCGATCCTTGGGCCCTTGCTCCAGAAGGTCTTTGGGATACCCACGGGTCTCTGCGCCCTGAATGCCTCGATCCTCTTGGGGCTTATGGCCCTCCCCACTATAGTAAGTGTGTCAGAGGATGCGTTGTCGGCCGTCCCCAAGGCCTTCAAGGAGGCCTCCCTGGCCTTGGGTGCAACCCGTTGGCAGACCATAAGGCATGTGCTTTTGCCCACCGCCTCCTCGGGCATCATCTGCTCCTTCATCTTGGGGATGGGGCGGGCCATAGGTGAGACCATGACGGTCTTGATGGTGGCCGGAAACGCCCCCATCTTTTCCACCTCATACCTCGAACCCGTACGGACCCTCACGGCAACTATCGCCCTGGAGATGGGGGAGGCGGTGAAGGGATCGCCTCACTACAGGGCCCTGTTCGCCATAGGGGGTGTGCTTTTCCTCATCACCCTCTTTTTCAACATAGTGGCCGAACGGCTAAAGGAAGGCTTCAGGGGGCAATTTGGATGATTTCAAGGGTCGCCCAGGAGAAAATGTGGTTTACCGTCTTTCGAGCCGCTGCCTGGCTCGTCCTCTCCTTCCTCCTTGCCTTTCTCCTGATCCTCTGCCTCAAGGGAGCGAGGGTGATCAGCTGGGAATTCCTCACCCAGCCGCCGAGGGAGGGAATGACCCAAGGGGGGATCTTCCCCGCCATCCTGGGCACCCTCTGCCTCAGCTTGGGAGCGGTCCTTGTGGCCTTCCCCTTGGGGGTGATGACCGCCATCTACCTCACCTTCTATGCCCCGCGCAATCCTTTGACTCAAGCCATAAGGGTGAGCATCAGCAACCTGGCCGGGACCCCTTCCATAGTCTTTGGACTCTTCGGACTTGCCCTGTTCGTTAAAACCCTCGGCTTCGGGGTCTCGATACTTTCGGGCGCCCTGACCTTGGGGTTGCTGATCCTTCCGATCATCATCAAGGCCTCAGAGGAGGCCTTAAAGGCCGTCCCGAAGGAGTTTCTGGAGGCAAGCTATGCCCTTGGGGCCACCAAGCTTCAGACCATCTGCAGGGTGGTCCTCCCTGCGGCCTCGGGCGGGATCCTCACAGGGGTGATCCTCTCCCTTGCCAGGGCCGCAGGGGAGACCGCCCCCATCCTCTTTACTGCCGCTTCCTTCTATGCTACCAGGCTGCCGAGATCGCCCCTTGATGAGACCTTGGCCCTGCCCTTTCACATCTTCGCCCTTATGACCGAGGGGACCAACCCTGAGGCGCACACCAGGATCGCCTTTGGGGCCACCCTTGTGCTTTTGGCCCTTGTGCTTTCGCTGAACCTTGTGGCTATAATCCAAAGATACCGCCTCCAGAGGGGAAAGAAATGGTAGAGAGGCCAAAGATCGTGGTGGAAAATCTCAACTTCTGGTTTTCGGACTTGCAGGTCTTAAAGGATATAAACATCAAGATCCCCGAGAGAAAGATCACCGCCATTATGGGCCCTTCTGGCTGCGGCAAATCGACCTTCCTCAGGTGCCTCAACAGGATGAACGACTTGATTGAAGGGGCAAGACTTGAAGGGAGGATCCTCCTTGACGGGGAGGATATTTACGGCGATGGCACCGATGTCTTCGGGCTCCGCAAGAGGGTGGGGATGGTCTTTCAGAAGCCCAATCCCTTGCCCAAGTCTATCTTCGAAAACGTGGCCTACGGTCTGAAGGTGCACGGCATAAGGGACGGGATAGAGGAGCGGGTGGAACGGGCCTTAAAGGACGCCAACCTCTGGGAGGAGGTGAAGGACAAGCTTTCAAGGAGCGCCTTTGAACTGTCCGGAGGGCAGCAGCAGCGGCTCTGTATCGCCAGATGTCTGGTCCTTGAGCCTGAAGTGTTGCTTTTGGATGAGCCTGCCAGTGCCCTTGATCCCATCTCCACGGCAAAACTGGAGGAGTTGCTCCACAAGCTCAAAGAGCGGTACACCATCGTCATAGTCACCCACAACCTGCAGCAGGCAGCGAGGGTTTCGGATTTTGTGGCCTTCATGTACCTGGGGGAAATTGTAGAATTTGGGGAGACGGCCCGCGTCTTCACCAACCCCAAGGACGAGCGGACCGAACGTTACCTCACGGGCAGATTCGGTTAGGAGGGAGGGATGCTGAAGGAGGAACTTCACGCCTTGAAAGAGCGGCTCATGGAGAGCGCCTCTTTGGTTGAGGGCATGATAGGCAAAAGCATTAAGGGTCTCAGCGAGAGGGTTCGTGACCTTCTCCTTGAGGTGATGGAGAAGGATGAGGTGAGGGAGAATGAGTTGGAACTGGAGATAGAGGAGATCTGTATCGAGCTTCTTGCCCGTTACCAGCCCCAGGCGAAGGACCTGAGGAGCATTTTGATGATCCTGAAGATGAACAACGACTTGGAGAGAATGGGGGATGAGGCCGTGAACATCGCCGAAAGCTCCCTTTTCCTCATAGAGAGGCCACAGGTGAAGCCCCTGATAGACATCCCCAGGATGGCCCAGGAAGCCATGGGGATGCTGAGGGATAGCCTATTATCTTTCGTGAGGGAGGATACGACCCTCGCCAGCAGCGTCTGCAAGAGGGACGATGTGGTGGACGGCCTGAGGGATCAGATACTGAGGGAGCTTGTCACCTACATGGCTTCAGATCCCTCCACCATAGAGCGGTCGTTGCACTTGCTGAGGATATCCCGTAGTCTTGAGCGGATCGCGGATCTTTCCACCAACATCTGTGAGGATGTAATTTACATGGTGGAGGGGAAGGTGATCAAACACCATAAATTCGAAGATGGGTCCTCGAGGGAAAGGGATGGATCATGATCTACCTCAAGTCCAAGGAGGAAATCGAGAAGATCAAGAGGAGTTGTCGCCTTGTGGCCCAAACCCTTCGCCTGCTCAAGGAAGTGATAGGGCCCGGGATCACCACCCGGGAACTGGATAGAATGGCAGAGGAATACATCCTGCGGCATGGAGGGAAGCCCGCCTTCAAGGGCTACAGGGGTTATCCCGCCAGCCTCTGTGTTTCGGTGAACGAGGAGGTAGTCCACGGCATTCCCGGTAAGAGACGCTTGAAGGAAGGGGATATCGTCAGCCTCGATCTCGGGGTGGTCATGGACGGCTACTACGGGGATGCGGCCATCACGGTAGCAGTGGGCAAGATTTCCGAGAGGGCCCGGAGGCTTTTGGAGGTCACCGAGGAGGCCCTTTACAAGGGAATAGAGCAGGCAAGGCCTGGGAATCGCCTGACAGATATCTCGCACGCTATCCAGAAGCACGTGGAGGGGGCGGGCTTTTCGGTAGTCAGGGATTTCGTCGGGCACGGCATAGGTCGCCAGCTCCATGAGGAGCCCCAGGTCCCCAATTTCGGCCCTCCCAATCAGGGACCGAGGCTTCAAGTCGGGATGGTCCTAGCCATAGAGCCCATGGTGAACACGGGCACCTGGAGAGTGAAGATCCTTCCCAATGGTTGGACGGTTGTTACAGAAGATGGCGGGCTCTCGGCCCATTTCGAACACACCGTGGCCATTACCGAAGAAGGGCCCCTGATTCTATCCCTTGCCTGAGATCTACTCCCGCTTCTTCAAGATCAATCTTATCGGCGTTCCGACAAAACGAAAATCCTCTCTCAACCTCCTGACCAGGAAGCGCTGGAAATTTTCTTTCACACCTTCGGGATAGTTGGCGAAGATCACGAAGGTGGGGGGAGCCGTCTGGACCTGGGTGATGTAGTAAAGCTTGACCTGGCGATTGCGCCACATGGGGGGCTGATGCTCCAAAAGGACCTCGCGGAACCAGCGGTTGAGCCTCCCTGTGTTGATCCGCTTTCTGGCCTCCGAGAAAACGAGGTCGACCTTTTTGAGGATTCCCTCCACGCCATGGCCTGTCTTCGCCGACACGAACATCACCGGGGCATAATCCAAGAAATGGAGTTTCCGTTTCAGGGCCTCCTCGTATTCCCTGTGGGATACCTTCCCCATGGCCAGATCCCATTTGTTGACCACGACGATGCAGCCTTTGCCGCGCCGGTGGATCACGCCCCCTATCTTTGCATCCTGATCGGTTGGCCCCTCGAGGGCATCGATGACCAAAAGGGCCACATCGGACCGTTCCACGCTCCTTAGGGCCTGCCACACGCAGTACCACTCCAGCCTCTGGGATATGCGGCTTCTTCGCCTGATCCCGGCGGTATCTATGAGGACATAGTTTTTCCCGTTGAAGCCAAAGGCCGTATCGATGGCATCGCGGGTCGTCCCAGGCCGTTCGTCTACAATCACCCGCTCAAAACCGAGGATGCGGTTCACGAGGCTGGACTTCCCCACATTGGGCCTTCCGACTATGGCAACCTTTATCCCCTCATCCCCTTGCTGGGGGGGAGGTTCTGTCTCGGGCAAATGCTTTACGACCTCCTCCAAGAGGTCGTCCAGTCCCCTGCGGTGTAGAGCCGATACGAGAAAGAGTCTCTCTGGGCCGAGTTCGAAAAATTCCCCAGAGGCCCTGCGTTCCTTGGAGCCGTCCACTTTATTGACCACGTGAAGGACCTTTTTGTCCTTGCGCCTCAGCAAATTCGCTATGTCCCGATCCAAGGGCGTAAGTCCGTCCTTGGCATCGAGCACAAAGAGGATGATATGAGCTTCCTCGACGGCCACCTGGCATTGCCTGGCCACAAGGGACGCAATCCCCTCCTTGGCCTCGGGTTGGAAGCCCCCCGTGTCCACCAAAAGGAAACTTTTCCCGTCGTAAGTGATCTCGCCGAAGTTTAGGTCCCTGGTGACACCCGGGGTGTCTTCCACCACGGCCTTCTTCCTCTTCAGGATCGCGTTAAAGAGGGTGGACTTACCCACATTGGGCCGTCCCACTATGGCAACCACTGGCTTCATCATTTCGAAATTTAACACCTTCCACCACCCGTACAAACTCCCCTTATTGTTGCCCAAGGGGGAGAGTTGTGATATTAAGCCCCTCGTGAAGGTCAGGAACTGGATGAGCAAGAAGGTGGTGACGATCTCTCCGGAGGCAGGTCTCCAGGAGGCCATCGAACTCATGCGCAGGCACTCCATCCGCCACCTGCCCGTGGTCAAGGGGGAGGAACTTATCGGGTGGGTCTCGGAGGCGGATATTCGCGGGGCCTATCTGGCATCCCTCATAGAGGATATCCGCATAAAGGACGTGATGATAAAGGATCCCATAAGGGTCGATCCAGATGATAGCTTGGAGGAGGCGGCAAAGATCCTTTACAGGCATGGCATAGGCGGGGTTCCCGTGGTGGAGGGCAAGAAGGTGGTGGGAGTACTTACCGTAAGGGACATAATGGCTGCCTTCATCGAACTCATGGGCTTTCTGAGGGAGAGCTCCAGGATAGACGTGATCCTCGGTGGCAAGCCCCATGCCTTCCAAGAGGTTTCCGAGATCATCCGGCGTCACGGGGCCGAGATCATCTCGGTTGGGATATCCGGACCGGAGGACAAGAGCAAAAGGGTTTACTTTTTGCGCCTCACCAAGTGTGACGTCCGCAGCATAGCCAAGGACATCGAACAGGCCGGCTATAGGGTTCTGTCGGTGATCGAATAATGGATGCCAAAGGGATAAAGGAAAGGGCAGGAGGAGATCCGAGAATCCTCGAGGAGCTCTTGAACGGGCTCCTGAAGGACCCTTCCGAGAGGGCGGTCTCCCTCCTGAAGGAGCTCCTCGGGCTTTACCAGGGGGAAAAGCGGTGTTTGAGGGTCATAAAGAGGGCCATCTTCAAACTCAAGCAGAAGGGGATCGAGGTGGAGGAACCCCCTCCTCCCCCTTCCGTCCTCCGCCCCGTGAAGCTGCCGGAGCCAAAGGGATATCTCGGGCTCTGGGACCCCTCCGGGAGGTTATCCCTGGCCATCGAACGGCAAACCCCCAGGGGACTTTTGGGTTGCTTTGGTTTTGGTTCCCCTGAAGAGGGGCTCCTGGACTTTCTTTGTACCGAAACGACAAAAAAGGCCTGGAAGGAGTTCATCGGTAAACAGGGAAAATCCCGCCTCCTTCCCCCTGTGGAGATCCCGCCGGGCTATTGCCTCGAGCTCCTCAGGGAAATGGGCCGTAAGAAGGCCCCACCCGCCTTTGAGGCTGGTCTTAGGGAGTTGGGGAACCTGCAGTATGGAGGTCCCTTCCCTTTGATTTACGAACACATCCCCCCCGGTGAGGTTCGGGATCGTCCCTCATTGCTCGGCAGGATTGGAGAGATCTTTGAAATTGTGCCCTTTTTCGGCTTTTGGACCCTGGAGGAGGAGAAGTTGAGGCCTCACTATGAGGAACTCCGGGGCGCATCAGAAAGCCCCCTTGCCCTGACCGAGGCCCAAAAGGCCCAAAGGCTCGATGGCATAATCCTTAGGGCCCTTGAGGATCTTTTTCCCGAGGAAGTGAGGAGGTCGTTGAAGAGGGCCCTGGAGGAGCTGGCCCTTATCCTTTTCAAAAATCAAGGGAAAGATACGGCAGAGGTCGCCCTTGCTGCTGCCCTGGATGTGGAGAGGCCTCCCAGTGCCCTTGGTTCCAATGCCCTTCTTAGGGAGATCTTCCTGAGGGCTTTGGAGATCTTCAAGGAACCCCAGCAGCAATCCCTCATCCTGAAGCCCTAAGGCGGTAAAGTTCCCAGAGGGGCTTCATCCTGCGGATCAAACGGAGGGGGAGCCTTTCCCAGCGGATCCCCTCGGGCCTCGGCAGGTGTTCAAGTCGAAGGGTTCTGGTAGGGGTCACGATGATGTCAACCGAGACATCTTCTTCCTCAACCGGGACCTCCTCCAGGACCTGGCTGTCGTCCACCACCGCCACTATCACCGTATTCTCTCCGACGGCCCCCACCTCTCTGAGGATCGCGTATTCGAGATCGAAATATCCCTTTCCCTTTCCTATCCTCCCGCTGTTGAGCCCCACGGCAACGGCTCCGGTGACCAGCAGATCCACCTTGCCGATCTCCCCGATGGGCAGGGGCCTTCCGTAGCGAGCTATATTGGAACCCTTTAAGGCCTTGGCCCAATCTCTGGGCTTGAGAAAATCGCGCCTGATAAGGAAAAAGCCCTCCCTTAGGCCGGGGGAGGCGGCGATCAGCTCCTTGCCGTCCATCAGGGCATTTATGCGGACTTGCAGTTGGGCCTGATCGGGAGGGACCATGAGCCGGCGAGAAGACCTGTATTCGGGGAGATATCTCAACCTCTCGGCAGCCCTGCCCCCTTCCTCAAAGGGGGGGATAAGACCGTGGAAGCCGAACTTTTGCCAGATCATCTCCCTTATCTTTGCCTTGAGATCTTCCCCGGCCACGGGACCTTCACCCCTTCGTGTTCTAAGAGCCATCTCTTCCTTTCGAGTCCCAGCGAAAAACCCCCGATTTGTCCGTTTCCCCTCAAGATCCTGTGACAGGGGATGAAGATCGGAAGGGGATTGGCCCTCAAGGCCAGACCCACTGCCCTCGCCCCCTTGGGACAGCCTATGGCCTCGGCCACCTCTTGGTAACTTGCCGTCTTCCCCCAGGGGATGGTCCTCACGAAATCCCAGACCCGCAACTGAAAAGGGGTCCCTTGGGGGCGCAGGGGTATGGTGAAGGATCGGGTATCCCCTCGGAAGTAACCCCTGAGTTCCTCCAGGGCCCGAGAAAGGACGATGGGATCCACCTTGGGCCTCTTACCAAAGAGGCCCTCCATCTCTCCCAAGGGATCGCTCTCTGCCAACCTGAGGGCCACCACTCCCCTCCGATTTCCCAGAAGCCAAAAGGTCCCTATCGGGGATTCAAAGGGAGCGCAGAAGAGTTCCATTGACGATGCCCTTTGCCCTTTCCAGATCCTCGGGTAAGGTGATCTTGAAGTTTAGCCTATCCCCTTCTACAACCCTGACCCTCCCTCCCGAGTGCAGGTAGATGGAGGCATCATCTGGGGCATCGTGTATCCCCTCGGCCTGGGCACGGAGATGGGCATCGAGGATCCTCTGATAAGGAAAGCCCTGGGGGGTTTGTACGCAGAGGGTCTTTTCCCTGTCCAGGAATCCCCGGGCCCATTCCCCTTGGACCTCAACCAAGGAATCCACGGATTTTATGGCGGGGATGACGGCCTGAGGAGCACAACCGAGGAGCCGAGAAAGCAATTCCGGACTGACGAAGGGCCGAGCAGCATCATGGAGGAAAACGTAATCAGGAGGGGAATCCTTCAAGGCCAAAAGCCCCTTCAAGGAGGACTCTTGCCGCGTGGCCCCTCCCCTGACCACCTTCCATGGCTTTCGGAGGGATTTGAGGCGTGCCTCCGTTTCCCCTTCCCACCCCTCC
>CAYVAU010000050.1:0-11304 GCA_964448445.1 uncultured Thermodesulfobacteriota bacterium
ATGCCTATTTTGCAACGCCCACAAAGCAGGCCCCGAGGTATGCCGAACCCGGCCAGCGGGGAGAGGAACGGTGGATCAAGCTAGAGTTGAAGCTTCTGGCCGATGTGGGCCTTCTGGGGTATCCAAACACGGGGAAATCCACCCTCCTTGGCAAAGTCAGCAGGGCCAGGCCAAAGGTCGCTCCTTATCCTTTCACCACCTTAACGCCACACCTGGGGGTGGTGAGGATCGGGGAGAGGGAGTTTGTCATGGCCGATATCCCCGGCCTTATAGAGGGGGCCCACAAGGGCTTGGGATTGGGGAGCCGGTTCCTGAGGCATATAGAGAGAACTAAGCTTTTGTTGCATCTTATAGATATAAGCCAAGGGGGAATCCCCCTTGAGCTTTACGAGGGGATCCGGCGAGAGCTCGGGCTCTTCAATCCGGAACTTTTGCGAAAGCCCGAGATAGTGGTGCTCAACAAGATCGATCTCCCGGAGGTCAGGGAGCGCGTCCAAGAGGTGGGGGAAATCTTCTCCCGGAAGGGGATCCCCTTTTTGGCCATTTCCGCCCTGACCGGCGAGGGGGTAGAGGGGCTCTTGGAGGAGATCCTGAAAAGGCTTGGGAAGGGCGATGGAAGAGAGGGCCCTTAGGAGGCAGATCGCCAAAGGGGCCAAAAGGTTGCTGGTAAAGGTGGGCTCAAGCCTCCTAGTACATCTGGGGGAGGGGATAGACAGGGCATATCTCGATCGTCTAGCCTCCGAGATCGCGAAGCTCAGGGAAAGGGGGAAGGAGGTCCTTCTGGTCTCATCGGGGGCCATAGCCGCGGGAATGGAACGGCTCGGCTTCAAGAGGCGTCCCTCCAGCATCTCCGAACTTCAGGCAACCGCCGCTGTGGGGCAAGGGTTGCTCATGCACCTTTACCAGGAGGCCTTCGCCTCCAAGGGAATCCAGGTGGCCCAGGTCCTCCTCACACACGAGGACTTTAGGGATCGAAGGCGTTACCTTAACGCCAGGGGGACCCTGCTCACCCTCTTGAAGCTTGGGATAATTCCCGTGATAAACGAGAACGACTCGGTGGCCATTGAGGAGATAAAGTTGGGGGACAATGATACTCTCGCGGCCTTAACCGCCGGCTTGGTGGATGCCCAGCTCTTGATAATCCTCACCGATGTGGAGGGGCTTTTCATAGGTCAGCCGGGAGAGGGAAGGCTCCTGACCCTCGTCAGGCAAATAGACAGGGACCTTGAGGCCTCGGTCGCAGGACCGCGCACCGAAGTAGGGACGGGGGGCATGATCACCAAATTGAGGGCGGCATCCCTGGCCTCAAAGGCCGGTATCTCGACCATTGTGGCTAAGGGCACCGATCCGGGGATACTGACCGAGCTGCTCGAAGGCGAAGTCCGGGGGACGCTCTTTCTGCCCGGCCCCGGGGGACTCAGGGGGAGAAAGAGATGGATAGGCTTCAACCTCAAGCCCCGCGGGACCTTGATCGTTGATGAGGGGGCAAAGGAGGCCATCGTGCAAAGGGGGAAAAGCCTACTGCCATCGGGTGTAAAGGAGGTGCTGGGCGATTTCCAGCGGGGAGATACCGTCATCTTAGCGGGACCCGATGGATGGGAATTCGCCAAGGGCCTGGTGAACTACAGCTCTCGGGAAATCCGCGGCATAATGGGCCACAGAAGCCATGAGATAGAGGAGATCCTCGGCTACAAGTATGCCGACGAGGTGATCCACAGGGACAACTTGGTGTTGTTATGAAGGTCGCGGTAATAGGCGCTTCCATAAGCGGCCTTTACGCCTCATTCAAGCTCGCCAAAGCCGGTCTTGAGGTGGCCATCTTGGAAAGAGGGGAGGGTCCGGACATCGAGAGGAGGCTCATTGTCACCCCTCTCTTCCTCAGCCACTTTGACCTCAAGCCGCCCAGGGTCCTCTACCAAGTCCATGCCTACAGGCTCGTTGTCCAAGACATGGAGGTCTTCGTCCCCCTAAAGGAGCCCGATCTGGTCATAGAGAGGAGGGAACTCATCCGCCATCTCCTTTCGGCCTCCCAGGGTTATGGGGCAAGATACCTTTCAGGGTGGACCTTCTTGGGGTGGACAGGGGATGGAACGGCCGAGTTTCTGACCCCTAAGGGCAGGGAGGGATTTGAAGCCGACTGGTACCTGGCCTCCGATGGGGCCCAGAGTGCCGTAAGGAGGTCCCTGGGAAGGGACCTCCGGCTGGTCTACCTGAAGCAGGCGAAGGTGAAGCTGCCCCGGGGATATGGGAAGGGGGTGTCCACCATATGGTTCCGACCCCATATCACCCCTTACTTTTTCTGGCTTTTTCGGGATTCGGAGGGCGGAGGGGTCCTCGGGGTAATAGCCCATGATAGAGAGGAGGCTGAAGAGGGTCTCCGAGAGCTGCTCATACAAGAAGGCCTACAGCCGGAGTCCTATGAAGAGGGATGGGTGAGCCTCTTTGATCCCCGTTTCCGTCCGAGGCAGGGAAGGGTGATGTTCCTCGGGGATGCAGCGGGACATGTCAAGGTGACGACAGTCGGTGGAACCGTGACGGGTATAAGGGGAGCCAAAGCTTGCGTTGAGGCCCTGCTCAAGGGAAGGGATTACCTCAGAGAGCTTTCCTCCTTGAGGAGGGAACTGCTGATCCACCATTGGTTAAGGCAAATCCTTAACCGCTTCGACATCGAGGATTACAGGAAACTGCTTCGGGCCGTGGAGGGTTGCAAATTTTTGGGGAAGATCTGCCGTGATAGCCTCCTCTCGGCCCTTCCCCTCTTCCCCCTAAAAGCACCCCTTACTTTCCTCCGGCTGATCTCCATGGGGGCCTTATGGGGCTTGACAAGGAATCGGCGACAGGTCAATCATTAATTAGGGTGGCGGTGTAGCTCAGCTGGTAGAGCATGCGGCTCATATCCGCAGAGTCCGGGGTTCGAGTCCCTGCACCGCCACCAGTTTTTTGTTCCCATTGACACCCCTTGCCCTTTCTTCTCAGAATGAATCCCGATGGAGCTTTATTTTTGGCTTGCCCTCATCAAGGTCCCGGGGGTTGGGCCGGTATTGAGGAGGAGGCTCCTTGATCATTTCGGCTCCCCCCAAGCCATCTTTGAAGCCAAAGAAGAGGAACTCAGGGCTGTTGAGGGGATTAGTAGCCGGGTCATGAGGGCCATAAAAGCAACCGATCCCCTGGCGGTCGGCAAAAGGATTTACAGGGAGGCTCAAGGCCTGGGCTTCCGCGTCCTCACCCTGAAAGATCCTCAATATCCCCCGAACCTGCGGGAAATTTTCGATCCTCCGCCCGTGCTGTTCATCAGAGGGGAAATCCTACCCCAGGATTCGGTGGCCGTTGCCGTGGTGGGATCGCGGCGCTGCTCCACCTACGGGAGGGATTTTGCAAGGAGGCTTTCCGGGTCATTGGCCGAGGTGGGGGTGACGATCGTAAGCGGTATGGCCAGGGGGATTGACACCGAGGCCCATCGCGGTGCCTTGGGGGCGGGGGGACGGACCATCGCCGTTTTGGGATCGGGACCGGACCGGATATATCCCCCGGAGAATACGGCCCTATCGAGGGAGATCGCGGGCTCAGGTGCCGTCCTTACCGAGTTCCCCCCTGGCACGCCCCCCGAAAGGTGGAACTTCCCCCAGAGGAACCGCATAATAAGCGGTCTCTCCCTCGGAGTGGTGGTGGTTGAGGCCCCTTCAAAAAGCGGGGCCCTCATTACCGCCTCTTTGGCCCTTGAGCAGGGACGGTGCGTGTTTGCCGTTCCGGGACTTGCAGGAAGTTGGGTAAGCCAAGGCACCCACAGGTTGATAAGGGAAGGGGCGAAACTGGTGGAGAGGCCAGAGGACGTCCTCGAGGAAATCCTCCCCCAACTGCAGGCCCCTGTTGGGAAGCCTCAGGGAGGGCTGTCCGAGCAGGAATTGAGGGTCTTGGAGGTGCTCAAGGAGGGGCCGAGGCATATAGACGAGATAACGCGGATCCTCATGAAGCCGGTCCCGGAAACCTTGAGCCTTCTCACCCGGATGGAACTCAAAGGCCTCCTGAGGCAACTGCCCGGAAGGCTCTACATACTGCAATGAAGGCCAAGACCCTCATCATCGTTGAGAGCCCCACCAAGGCGAGGACCATAAGGGAAATCCTCGGGAAGGACTTTGCAATTGAGGCCTCCTTGGGACACATAAAGGACCTTCCGGAAGGCGAGCTAGGGGTGGACATAAAAGGGGGTTTTCTGCCCAAGTACGAAATCATAAAGGGAAAGGAAAAGATCCTGAAACGCCTGAAGCGTTTGGCCTCCTCTTCCTCAACGGTGCTGCTTGCCACCGACCCGGATAGAGAAGGGGAAGCCATAGCCTGGCATATAGCCGAGGAGATAGGGAGAGGCAAGGACCTTAAGAGGGTGCTTATCCACGAGATCACCCCTCAGGGGATAAAGGAGGCAATGGCCCACCCCATGGGGTTGAGGGAAACCCTCTTCAGGGCCCAGCAGGCCAGGAGAATCCTGGACAGGTTGGTGGGCTATCAGATAAGCCCCCTGCTGTGGAGGAAACTCAAAGGGGGACTTTCGGCAGGGAGAGTCCAATCGATCGCCTTGAGACTTATCTGGGAAAGGGAGAGGGAGATAGAAGAATTCAAACCCCAGGAGTACTGGACGCTGAGTGTCCTCTTGGAACATCCCCAAAAGCCCCCCGCCTTCAAGGCCCAACTGAGGGCGCGCAGAGGATCAAAGCTCAGAATTCGAACCGAAAGGGAAGCACAGGAAATCCTCATGGCCTTGCGAGAGCAGAGGTTCGTCGTCAAGACCGTAAAGAGGAAGCAAAAAGGGAAAACCCCCCCTCCTCCCTTCACGACGAGCACCCTGCAGCAGGAGGCTTCAAAACGCCTGGGGTTTTCGGTGAAAGAGACCATGGCCATCGCCCAGAGGCTTTACGAGGGCGTCGACCTCGGCCCCCTCGGAAAAAGGGGTTTGATCACCTATATGAGGACCGATTCTGTAAGGATCAGCCCCCGAGCCGTTGAGGCTGCCAGGGCCTTTATCCAAGCCCGTTACGGCCCGAAGTACCTCCCCTTGCGTCCCCATAACTTCAGGAGCGGAAGGGCCGCACAGGAGGCCCATGAGGCCATAAGGCCTACTTTCATGGACCTTCCGCCCGAACGCGTAAGACCTTACCTTAAGGCGAAGGCGTATTCACTTTACAAGTTGATCTGGGACCGCTTCCTGGCATCCCAGATGGCCCAAGCACAGCTCGAATCGACCACCATCGAGATCTCGGCGGGGGATTATCTGCTTTCGGCCTCGGGCCTTGTGGTAAAGTTCCCCGGCTTTATGGTAATCTGGGATGCAGAAAGGGTGAAATCCGAAGAACTTGCGGGTCTCACAGAGGGCGATGAATTGATTCCCAGGGATTTCATCCCCAAGCGGAATTTCACCCAACCTCCGCCCCGTTACACTGAGAGCTCCTTGGTGAGGGAATTGGAAATCCGAGGTATAGGACGACCTTCTACCTACGCCACCATCATATCCACCTTGCTTGACCGGGGCTATGCGGTCCTTAAGGACCGGAAATTTCACCTGACCGAGCTCGGCAGGACCGTGGTCGAACTTCTCATCCGGTACTTTCCGGAGATAATGGACGTTAAATTCACCGCGAGGATGGAAGAGGACCTGGACAGGGTGGAGGAGGGGAAGGTTTCCTGGCAAGAGGTTCTGCGGGGGTTTTACGAGTCTTTCCGTCGGGAACTGCGCAAAGCGATCTCGGAGATGTTTGGGGATGAAACCCTCTGTGAGCTCTGTGGGAGTCCCATGGTGCCCAGGCGAGGGAGGTACGGGGAGTTTTTGGCCTGTTCCTCCTTTCCCCGATGCAAGAACGCCAAACCCCTGAAGAGGAATCGAAGGTGAAGGTTCCCTTCATAGATCTGAGGACCCCCTACCATCGGCTATGTGCGGAGATCGAAAGGGAGCTAAGGGATATCTTTGGGAGCGCTCAGTTTGTGATGGGCCCGAGGGTCAGGGCCCTTGAGGAGTCGTTGGCGAGATACCTGGGGGTTAAGCACGCGATAGGTGTGGCCTCCGGAAGCGACGCCCTCCTGCTTTCCCTGATGGCCATAAGGATAAGAGAAGGGGATGAGGTGATCACGACTCCCTTCACCTTCTTCTCCACGGTGAGCGCTGTTGTGAGGCTTGGGGCAAGGCCTGTTTTTGTGGACATAGATCCCGAAACCTTCAACATCAACCCCGAGGGACTCCCGGAGGCTATAACCGAAAGGACCAAGGCGATCATACCCGTCCACCTCTTCGGCCTTTGTGCCGATATGGCGGGAATTCTACGGGAGGTAAAGGGAAAGGATATAAAGGTGGTGGAGGATGCGGCCCAGGCCTTGGGGGCGGATATCATCGTTGATGGCTGCCGTAAGAAGGCTGGCACAGTGGGAGATATTGGTTGCTTTTCCTTTTATCCCACCAAAAACCTGGGAGCAGCCGGAGATGGGGGGCTTGTAGCCACCGATGACGATGAACTCGCTGAAGAGTTGAGGATCCTCAGGGTCCATGGGGCGAGGGATAAGTATGTGCATGAATCCGTCGGTATAAACAGCCGCCTGGATGAGATCCAGGCGGCTGTCCTCTTGGTCAAACTCCCTTATCTTGACCAATGGAATGAAGAAAGGAGGAAAAGGGCCGCCTATTATGAAAGGCTCTTCAGGGAATCGGAGGCCGAAGAACTGGGGATCCGGTATCCGAGGGTCTCCGAAGGTCACATCTTCCATCAATACGTCATACGGACCCCTCTGAGGGACGAGCTGAGATCCCACCTGGCTCAAAAGGGGATAGGGACCGAGGTCTATTATCCCCTCCCCCTCCACCTGCAACCGTGCCTCAGGTTTTTGGGTTACAGGGAGGGAGACCTCCCCGAGGCGGAGCGGGCATCCCGGGAGGTCTTGGCCCTACCCATCTATCCGGAAATCCCCGCTCAGGCCCAAGAGTACGTCGTTGAACAGATCGTCGGCTTTCTCCAACAGAGACGTTCTGCTTTCCGCCCTTAGTGGGCTTCTTTATGGCTTTTGCCAGCCCGGTCTCGACCTTTGGCCCCTAGGTTGGTTCTGCCTCCTGCCCCTGATCCTCTCGGTGCAGGGAAAGGGCCCAAGGGAGGCCTTCCTCGCAGGGCTCCTCGGGGGCACGGTGGCCTTCCTGACCACATGCTATTGGATCATTGTGGCGGTGAACCGCTATGGAGGGATAGCCCTCCCCGGGGCCTTTGCCGTGCTTTTGCTTTTATGCCTGTACCTGGGGTCTTATTGGGGCGTCTTCTGCCTCGGCCTCCTTTACCTTCGTGGGATGCGTCTCGTTCTGGGAGGATCCGCCCTGTGGGTGATCCTCGAATACGTGAGGGGACATCTCCTTTCCGGCTTTCCCTGGGCCATGCTTTCGCACAGCCAATGGAAGGTCCTGCCGCTGCTTCAGGTCCTCGATTTGACGGGGGCTTATGGCCTCTCCTTCCTCCTCTGCGCGGTGAACCTCTCCCTTTATCTATTCCTCACAAACCCAAGGGGGGAGTGGAAAGCCTTTGCGCTGACAATGGCCCTCTGTGGGGTTGTGCTGGGATATGGGTTCTTCAAGCTCAAAGGACCTCCTCCAGAAGCTCCCTTCAAGGTCGGCATAGTCCAAGGGAATGTGGACCAGAGTGAAAAGTGGAACAGGAACCTCAGGGAGAAGATTCTTCAGGTCCACGAAGCCCTCACCGTGAAGATCCTGAAGGAAAACCCCCATCTCATCCTCTGGCCCGAAACGTCCTTCCCCGGGTATTTTCCAAAAGACGAGCTTTCGGGCAAAATGATAGAACTTTCGCGGGAGGGGAAAATCCCGATGCTTTTCGGCAGCCTCAGGGAGGAGTCCGGCAGGGTTTACAACAGTGCCTTCCTGATCTCTCAGGGGAGGATCAGAGGCCACTACGACAAGGTCCATCTGGTTCCCTTTGGAGAATACCTTCCCTTCAGAGACCTCCTGGAGGACCTCTTTGGCTCCTTCGAGGAGGCCGTTCCTGGAGACATATCCCCGGGAAGGACCATCGAGGTCTTTGAGACCCCCTTGGGGCGTTTCTCGGTGCTCATCTGCTTTGAGATCATCTTTCCCGAGCTCTCCAGATCTGCGACAAGGCGTGGGGCCGATTTCCTCGTCACCATCACCAACGACGCGTGGTTCGGGAAGACCTCAGCCCCTTACCAGCATCTGGCCCAAGCGGTACTCAGGGCGGTAGAGGTGAGGCGCTGGGTCCTACGGGCAGCAAACACCGGGGTGAGCGCAGTAATAGATCCCAGGGGAAGGATAATAGCCGAGAGCCCCCTCTTCAAACGCCTGGCCTTCACAGCCCCTTTTGGCCTCTCGGACGAGAGGACCATTTACATGAGGTTGGGAGATTGGTTCCCCGGGCTTTCGATCCTGCTCTTCATCCTCTCAGCCAGCCCTCCAAGACGAGGTCATGGCCGATCCTCCTGAAGGAAACCCTCCGAAACCTCAGAGCTTCTCCCACCATCCTTATTCCCAGGTCACCTATGGCCTCCACCCCCTTGCCGATGAGTTTAGGCGAGAGGATGACTATGACCCTGTCGGCAAGCCCTTCCTTGAGGAAGGAGGTCAGAATCCCGCTGCCCCCCTCCACCAGTACCGACTGAACTCCCCTCCGATGGAGCTCCTTCAGCAAGCCCCTGAGATCCACCCTCTCCTGGCCTAGCAAAAGCACTTCCGCTCCCCTCCTCCTCATCTCCTCCACCCTCTCCGGGTCAGCCCTTTTGGTTGAGGCAAGGATCACCCTTGCGGGATCCCGGAGCAATCTCGCCGAAGGGGGGATGCGGAGCCTCGAATCCAGGACCACCTTGAGGGGATCCCTTCCCCTTGTAAATCTTACGGTCAACTGAGGGTCATCCCTGAGCACTGTGCCTATCCCGACGAGTACGGCATCGTGGATGGCCCTGAGCCTATGGGCAAACCTTAAGGCTCGATCCGAACTTATCCACCTTGAATCACCCCCTAAGGTGGCGATCCTGCCGTCGAGACTCTGGGCCCACTTGAGGGTCACCAACGGAAGGCCTTCCTCGTGGTATTTGAAGTAAGCATAATTCAGCTGGCGACCCATCTGCTCGAGGACCCCAACGTGGACGGAGACGCCATGTCCCTCCAAGAGTTCCTTCCCTTTGCCGGAGACCAACGGGTTTGGATCGAGATTGGATATTACAACGCGTTTTATCCCGGCCTCCAAGATCCGGTCGGTACAGGGAGGGGTTTTCCCCCAGTGACAACATGGCTCAAGGTTCACATAGAGGGTAGCTCCCTCTAAGGGCTCGCGGGCTCGCTTTATCGCATCCACTTCGGCGTGATCACCCCCATAGCGCCTGTGGTACCCCTGGGCAATCACCCTGCCGTCCTTAACGATAACGGCCCCGACCAAGGGATTGGGGCTCACCCACCCCTCTCCCCTTTTGGCGAGCCTTAAGGCCATCTTCATGAAGATCTCGTCTTCTCCCGCGTCCACCTTATCAGCTCCTCATAATCCATCACGTTGAGCACATCTTCGGGCTCACACCATCCTCGCCTGGCAACCCCCACCCCCAGGTCTATCATCCAGAGCTGGCCCAGGTTGTGGGCATCAGTCCCTATGGCTAGCTTCACCCCTTTGGACCTGGCCTTGCGGACGTTGATGTCGTTTAGGTCCAGGCGGTCATAGTAGGCGTTGATTTCAAGGGCTGTGCCCGTCTCGCTGGCCCTCTCTATGAGGGCGTCTATGTCGACCTTGTATCCCTCCCGGCTGGAGATGAGCCTTCCGGTGGGGTGGGCAATGATGTGGACATAGGGATTCTCCATGGCCTTCAGAATTCGAGGGGTCACATCCTCTTCCTTCTTCCAGCTGTGAACGGCCGCTATCACCAGATCAAGCTCCTTCAGCACCTCATCGGGATAATCGAGGCTGCCATCGGGAAGGATGTCCACCTCGGCTCCTGCCAAAAGCTTCGGCCCCCTGGACCTCTTGTTCAACTTCCTGATCTCCTCAACCTTTTCCAGGAGCTTCCTTTCGTCAAGGCCCTTGGCATACTTTGCGCTCTGGGAATGATCGCAAACGCCTATATACTGCCACCCTCGGCTTTCGGCCTCCTTTAAGAGATCCTCCAGGGTCATGGTGCCATCCGAGTACCTGGAGTGGACATGCAGGTCCCCCTTCACCTCGTTGTAATCGATGAGCCTCGGGAGCCTGCCCGACTGTGAGGCCTCTATCTCCCCCCAGTCCTCCCTCAGTTCCGGGGGTATCCATAGGAGGCCCAGGGCAGCATAAACGTCCTCCTCGGCCTCCCCTCCGATCTTTTCCTCCCCCCGAAAGACGCCGTATTCGGATATCTTCAGACCAAGCCCCTTGGCTATGGTCCGGAGATGGATGTTGTGTTGCTTCGAACCCGTGAAATACTGAAGGGCTGCCCCAAAGGCCCCCCTGGGCACCACCCGCAGATCCACCTGATAGCGATCCTGAAAGATGGCCGATCCCTTAGTATCCCCCTGGGCCAATACCCGAGTGACACCGGGAAGGTTCACGAAGTGTTCTATAATCTTGGGGCCATTTGTGCCGGTACAGAGGATGTCTAGGTCCCCTACCGTCTCCTTCATCCTCCTGAAGCTCCCACAGGCCGAAATGGACTCCACCCAAGGAAGCCTTACCATGGCATCAACGATCTCTTTAACCAGGGGATAAGCGAGGCCCAACGGGATCCTCTCGCTCATCTTCTCGAAAAGCTCAAGTCCCTTCTTTATGTTCTCCACCTTTTTAGGACCCATTCCGGGGAGCTTCTGCAAGGAACCGTCCTCAAGTACCCTCTTGAAGTCCTCCGGGGTACGGACCTTGAGGCGATCGTAAGCGAGCTTCAAGGTCTTCGGCCCTATCCCCTGAACCTCCATGAGGCCCAGAAGTCCTTCGGGGACCTGAGAGATGACCTCCTCGTACTTGCGCATCTTTCCGGTCTGCAGATATTCGGCGATCTTCTTGGCGATGCGCTCCCCAATGCCGGGAATCCCCATGAGGGCCTCGGCTCCTCCTCGCCTGTAAACCTCCTCGACGTCCTCAGGATAATCCTCGAGGACCTTGGAGGCCTTCCTGTAGGCCCCCACCTTGAAGGGGTTCTCCCCCAAAAATTCGAGGGCATTGGCCATCTTGGAAAACATCTGGGCAAGGATCTTATTGGCCGCCATCGGACACCTCCCCCAAGGAAGGTACCTCCGCCTCCCTTCCTTTTCAAGGCTTTGTATTGGTCCATAACCTTTGGCACTCGGGATGATTTTCAAGGAGCATC
>CAYVAU010000051.1:0-11274 GCA_964448445.1 uncultured Thermodesulfobacteriota bacterium
TTCCCCTTTCCCCCGCGGCCCTGTCTCCTGTATTGATCCACCGGGGTGCGCTTTCTGTACCCGGACTGGGTGATTGTGATGACCACCTCTTCCTCTGGAATCATTTCCTCGAAATTGGGGAAAGTAACCTGGGCCTGTATCTCGGTGCGACGTCTATCACCGTAACGGCGCAGTACCTCCCTGAGTTCCTCAGCAACGACCTCCTTCAGGACCTCCTCCGATCCCAGGATTTCCTTGAGCCTTATGATCTTGCGGCTCACCTGCTCGAACTCCTCAGCGATCTTATCCCTTTCGAGGCCCGTGAGTCGCTGAAGCCTCATCTCCAAGATCGCCTGGGCCTGGGTTTCCGAGAAGCCGAAGCGGACCATCAGGCCTTCCTTGGCATCCCTGGGGCTTTCGGATGACCTTATGAGGGCTATCACCTCGTCAATCACGTCGAGGGCCTTTAGGAACCCCTCCAGGATGTGAGCCCTGCGTTCCGCCTCCCTCAATTCGAACCTCGAACGGCGACGGATGACCTCCTTTCGGTGTTCGAGGAACAGCCCGAGCATCTGCTTGAGATCGAGGACCATGGGTTGGCCACCTACCAGGGCCAAAAGTATTATCCCGAAGGAGGACTGAAGGGGCGTGAATTTGTAAAGCTGGGCCAGGATCCTGTCGGGGTTTTCGTCCCTTCTTATCTCCACCACGACCCTCATGCCCTCCCTGTCGGTCTCATCCCTCACCTCCAGGATCCCTTCTATCTTCCGGGACTGGGCCAACTCGGCTATCTTCTGCACGAGGGAGGCCTTGTTCACCTGGTAGGGGAGCTCGGTTATGACCAGTCGCTGTCCGCCTTTCGTCCTCTCCACCCTCACCTTCCCCCTGACCTGGATCACCCCCTTGCCGGTGCGGTAAGCGCTCTCTATGCCTTCCCTTCCACAAATGATGCCCCCCGTTGGGAAATCCGGTCCAGGGATGATGTGCATCAATTCATCGACGCTCATCCCGGGGTTTTCCAGCAGGGCCAAGCAGGCCTTTACGGTCTCGGTGAGATTGTGGGGAGGGATGTTGGTCGCCATCCCCACTGCAATTCCCGAGGCACCGTTCACCAAAAGATTGGGGATGCGGGCCGGAAGCACCGCGGGTTCCTCCATGGAGCCGTCGAAATTGGGGATGAAGTCCACGGTGTCCTTTTCAATATCAGCCAGCATCTCCATGGCGATGGGCGTGAGCCTCGCCTCGGTGTATCTCATTGCGGCCGGGGGGTCCCCATCCACGGAGCCGAAATTGCCCTGCCCATCTATCAAGGGGTATCTGAGGGTAAAATCCTGGGCCATACGCACGAGGGCATCGTAAACGGCCATATCGCCATGGGGATGATACTTCCCCAGCACATCGCCGACGATCCTCGCGCTCTTGCGATAAGGTTTACTGGGGTCAAGTCCCATCTCGTACATGGCGTAGAGGATTCGCCGCTGCACGGGCTTGAGCCCGTCCCTCACATCGGGGAGGGCACGCCCCACGATGACGCTCATCGCGTACTCGAGGTAGGATTTCTTCATCTCCTCCTCAATGCTCACCACAGCCACATTCGCAGACATCCCAAACCTCCCCTTTGAGATTTCCCTATTTTACACCCACAACTGCCCCGGTGCACGGGTCTTTGGGCGGTAGACAGGAGCCGGTTCATGTGCTTTACATTATTCTTCTGTCACGGAGGCCCTCGCTTGAAGATCAGCAGCTGGTCCAGATTCCTGACCCCAGAAAGGATGCTGCTGGGAAGCTTTACCGTAATGATCCTTGCCGGGACCGTGCTCCTGAAGTTGCCCTTCTGTACCGTATCGGGATCTATCCGGACCATAGACGCCCTTTTCACGGCCACATCGGCCGTGTGTGTGACGGGGCTGGTGGTCCTTGATACCGGAAAGGATTTCTCCCTCACCGGGCAGCTGGTGATCCTCACCCTCATTCAGCTCGGTGGTCTCGGCATAATGACCTTTTCGGTCCTCTTCTGGAACCTCCTGGGCAGGGACATATCCCTCAGGGGGAAGATGGCCCTTGAGAGCAGCCTCAGTTACAGCCCCTTACGGGACGTCTTTTCTCTGGCAAAACAGGTGATCCTCATCGCCTTTTCCTTCGAAGCCATCGGGGCTCTACTGCTTTTGCTGAGGTGGTCTAAGTTCTTTCCCCTGCAGAGGGCCTTTTATCTTTCGATCTTTCATTCCGTTTCTGCCTTCTGCAACGCGGGGTTTTCCCCTCTTTCCGACTCCCTCTCCTCCTTCAGGGGAGATTGGGCTGTCAATCTGGTCGTCAGCTCCTTGATTGTATTGGGGGGAATAGGCTTCATAGTGATAATCGAGATCAAAGATCGCTTCCTTAAGGGAAGGAGGCTTTCCCTCCACACCAAGGTCGTCCTTGTGACCACTCTGGTCTTGGTCCTTACGGGGGCCCTTCTCATTGGAGTGATGGAAAGGGGTAACGTCCTTCAGGGCAAACCCTTTGGCGAAAAGGTCCTGGTGAGCCTCTTTCACTCCATCAGTGCGCGGACTGCGGGTTTTTCCACAGTGGAGATAGGCAAAATGGGCGACGCCGCCCTCTTCCTGCTGATAATATTGATGTTTATCGGAGCCTCCCCTGGCTCCTGCGGAGGGGGCGTGAAGACGACCAATTTGGCCATCCTGTTTTCCCTGGCTTACAATCGCTTAAGGGGACGAAACGAAGCCATCATGTTCAGACGCACCGTGCCATCGGAAACGGTCATAAGGTCCATATCGCTCATCATGGGTTCTTTCCTCTTCCTCTCCCTTATGCTCTTTCTGCTGCTCATCTTCCACGGAGGGGGATCTCCCCAGGGGGGGACCTTCATAGAGCTGCTGTTTGAGCTGACGTCTGCCTTCGGCACCGTGGGGCTTTCCACGGGTCTTACACCCACACTGACCGATGTCGGAAAGATCATCCTCATTGTGACCATGCTCGTTGGGCGTTTGGGCCTCCTTACAACGGCCTATGCCCTTGCCAGGAGGGTGCGGGAGCCTGTATTTAGGTATGCAGAGGAAAACATCATGGTGGGGTAGGTGGTGAAGTTCGCCGTAATCGGGCTGGGAAATTTTGGGGCAACATTGGTTCGCGCATTGGCCGAGGATGGCCACGAGGTCGTAGCCATCGACAAGGAGAGGGAAAGGGTCCAGGCAGTCCAAAGATACGCCGTTCAGGCTATAATCGCCGATGCGACCCAGAAGGAAGTCCTTGAGGAACTCGGCCTGAACAGGATGGACGCGGTGGTGGTGAGCCTCGGAAGGGATCTTGGGGCAAGTGTCCTTGTGACCCTTTATCTCAGGGATCTGAAAACCCGAAGGATTGTGGTGAAGATAGCCAGCCAGGACCATGGAAGGGTCCTGGAGCGGGTGGGGGCAACCGATATCGTCTTCCCCGAAAGGGACATGGCCTTAAGGCTTGCCCAGGCCTTAACGGCCCCCAATATTTTGGACTTCCTCCCCCTCTCTCCCGAGTACTCCATCATCGAATTGGCCCCTCCCAAAGAATTCATCGGAAAGAGCCTGGGGCAATTGCACCTGCGGGGACGGTTTGGCATAAATGTGCTGGCTGTAAAACAGCTTATCCCCGAGAAGTTGATCATAAATCCCGGAGCCGACTTCGTCATAAAGGATAGCGATATCCTTTATGTACTCGGCAAACAGGAAGACATCGAAAAACTGAGATGAATCCGAGGAGGGAGAAATGAGGCCGGCGGTGATAATAGTCGACATGGTGAAGGACAACATGAGGCCCGAATTTCCCATAGCCAAAGAGGCCGAAGCGATAATCCCCAGAATCAACCGCCTCCTTGAAGAGGCTCGGAGCTTGGGGATGCCTGTGATCTTCGCATGCGATTCCTTCCTGCCCGACGATTTTATCTTCAAGGGCAAAATGAAGCCCCATGCCTTGAGGGGAACGGAGGGGTCGCAGGTAACGGAACGGATAATCGTTCGCCCTTCCGATGTCTACCTTCCCAAAAGGCGCTTCAGCGCCTTCTTTAAGACCGACCTCGATCAGACCCTGAGGACATGGGGTGTGGATACGGTTGCCGTGGGAGGGATAACCACCAATGTATGCGTTCTGATGACTGTCATGGATGCCTTATGCCATGATTTTTATGTGGTATGGCTTGAGGATTGCTGTGCGGCTCATAAGAGGGAAGTGCACGAAGCCACCCTGAACCTTTACAGGAAATTCGCCCTTTGGCCCCTTCTACGCATCATGACCTCGGAGGAATTCATAAGGGAAGTCAGGAAGGAGGTTGAACCTAGCGGAGAAGCTTGCCTATCTCCTTCAACTCCATGAGGATCTCCATGAGTAGGTCCCTGTAGTTTTGGTCTCTTGAAGCGAAGGGAATTTTCAGTCTCCTTTTTGCACCCGTTATCTTGTACCCCTCCTCATACAGGAGTTTCTTGATGGTTCTTAAGCGTTCTATGTCCTCGGGAGTATAACGTCTCTGCATTCCGAGGCCCCTTTTGGGACGGAGCCCGAATTCTTGTTCCCAGTACCTTATCACATGGGGCTTTACCCCGAGGAGCTGGCTCACCTCACCTATTCGGTAATAAAGCTTCTGCCCCTTCATTCCCTCCGCTGGTTCAGCAGATTGCGCAGACTGGGACTGGGTTTGAAGATCAGGACCTTATGAGGCAATATCTCTATCTCCTCACCGGTTTTGGGATTGCGGCCCTTCCTTGATCCCTTTGTCCTCACCAGGAAGCATCCAAAGCCGGAAAGCTTCACGCTTTCGCCCCGTTCGAGGGCTTCCTTCATTATCTCCAGCAGGACGTCAACGGCCCTTGCGGCCTCCTTCTTCGAGAACCCGACCCTCTCGTAGACCTTGTCCACCAAATCCGCCTTAACCATCACTTCTACCTCAATTGGAGACCTGCCCCCTTCAGGGCCTCTATGACCCTCTTCTGCCCTTCGTTTGCTTCCTCATCGGTAAGGGTCCTGTCCTCTGCCCTGAAATACAGTCTCAGGGCCAGATTTTTCTTCCCCTGTGGAAGAGGCGGTCCGCTGTAGCAGTCCAGGAACTCCACCCTCTCAAGGAAAGGCGGCTTACACCCAAGGACCAGCTTCATGACCTCTTCGGCCGCCATATCCTCGTCCACCAAAAGGGCAATATCGCGGTATATCCCGGGGAACCTGGGGAGGGGCCTGTAGACCTTGCGTTTTTCTGCCCTCTGGAGAAGTTCCTCTACGTTCAACTCGAGGACGTACACTCCCTGAAGCTCGAAGGCCTCCTCCACCTGAGGGGCAAGCCTCCCCAAGAAACCCATCTCCTTGTCCTTGAGCCGCAAGAGGGCCCCCTGACCGGGATGAAGGAAGGAAATATCCCGGGGGGTGACGAATTCGACATCTGCTATCCCGAATTCCCGGAGGATCCCCTCCACGCATCCCTTCATCACGTAAAAATCCACCGCCCTTCCCTTCTCCCGCCACCACCGGGGCCAGAAGTTCCCTGCGGCCAGGGCCGCCAGGCGCTTCTCCTCCCGGGGGAGTTCCCCATCTTGGGGCAAATAGACCTTTCTCAATTCGAAGATCCGGAGATCCTTTATCCCTCTGTTGGAATTGAACCTTGCCACCTCCAGCAATCCAGGCAGCAGGCTGGTCCTCATCACCGATCCCTCTTCCGAAAGGGGGTTCAAAAGCCTCAGTCCCTCGCCTATCCCCAGAACCTCCATGCTCCGCGGGGATATGAAGCTGTAGGTGAGCACCTCATAAAAGCCATAGCCCACCATCATCTCCTTGAGTTTCCTCTCCAGATCGCTCCTTTCGACCTCCCTGGACAGTGGCAGAAGCCTCGGCAACTTCTCGGGGATCTCCCCATATCCCTTTAGCCGCCCCACCTCCTCGGCTATATCCACCTCCCTCTGAATGTCGAAACGATAGGAGGGAGGGGTAACCTCCCATCTGCCCTCGGAAAGGACCTCTACCTTCATGTTCAAACGGCCGAGATAATCCTTCGCCTCCTCTTCGGTAAGGTCCACCCCCAAGAAGTCCCTGATCCATCCGATATCCACGTAAACCTTGGGTGGTCTCCAGGGGTTTGGATACACATCCACAATCCCCTTGGCCAACTTTCCCTGCGCATATCGCACCATGAGATCGGCAGCCCTGGCGGAGGCATAAGGGGCCAGTTCTGGATCAACGCCCCTGGAGAACCTGTGGGATGCCTCGGTCTCAAGCTTGAGGAAGCGGGAAGTCCTCCTTATGGAGGATGGGGCAAAGAAGGCGCTTTCAAGCAGGACCCTCTGAGTCCCCTCCTCTATCTCCGAATCGAGTCCTCCCATTACCCCTCCGATGGCCACAGGCCCTTCGGCATCGCATATCATAAGGGTCTGACGGTCCAGAACCCTTTCCTTTCCGTCCAGGGTCACGAACCTCTCGCCATCCTCGGCCAGCCTCACCACGATCTTCCGTTCCCTCAGCCTGTCGTAATCGAAGGCATGCAGGGGCTGGCCGAGTTCCAGCATTACGTAATTGGTTATGTCGACTACATTGTTGATGGGGCGCATCCCCGACCTCATGAGCCTCAAGCGCATCCAGAAGGGAGAGGGACCCACCTTTACATCCCAAAGGTACCTCGCCGTATAGCGGGGGCAGTGATCCGGGGCGAGGATCTCCACCTTTATGAACTCCTCCGCCCCCACCTCCTCTTCCTTCAAGCGGATATCGGGAAGCCGCAACGGTACCCCGGTCAAGGCCGAAAGCTCCCTCGCTATCCCAAGCACACTGAGGCAATCCCCCCGGTTGGGGGTGGGAGAAAGCTCAAGGATGTAGTCCTTTAACCCGAGGTACTCTCCCAGATCCGCCCCCAAGGGGGCATCGGGCTCAAGGATCATGATTCCCGAGGCATCTTCTGAAATCCGGAGCTCCGCCTCGGAACATATCATTCCTTCGGAAAGCTCACCCCTTATCCTCCGTGCCTCAATCCTCATCCCTGCGAGGTCGGCCCCCGGGAGGGCAAAGGCCACCTTGGTGCCTTCCCTCAGGTTCGGTGCGCCACAGACGACCTGAAGGACCCTGTCGGGGATCCTGACCTCACAGAGGGAGAGCCGTGAGGCATTGGGATGCGGCCAAACCCTTACGACCTCAGCCACCACCACTCCCCTGAACTCAGGGCCTACCTCCTCCACCCCTTCCACCTCTACGGCACCCATTGTGAGGATCTCGGCGATCCTTTCGGGATCCAGGTCTATGTCCACGAACTCTCTGAGCCATGAAAGGGGAATCCTCATGGTTTCACCTCGGGATTAAAACTGTTCGATGAACCTCAGGTCGTTCTGGAAGAAGAGGCGGATGTCGTTTATGCCGTAACGCAACATGGCTATCCTTTCAACACCCAGCCCAAAGGCATAACCGGTGATTTTGCCGAACTCATAGCCGACAGCCTTAAAGACCTCCGGATGGACCATCCCGCAGCCGAGGATCTCTATCCATCCCGTCCCCCGGCAGACACTACAACCCCGACCCTTACACATCACACAGCTTATATCGACCTCGGCGCTGGGTTCGGTAAAGGGGAAGAAACTGGGGCGGAAACGCATCTTGGTGTCCTTGCCGAAAAATTCCCTCACGAAGTAGGCTAGGGTCCCCTTCAGGTGGGCAAACGAAACCCCCTCATCCACCCACAACCCCTCAATTTGATGAAACATGGGACTGTGGGAGATGTCCGAGTCCCTTCTATAGACGACACCCGGGGAGATGATCTGTATGGGTGGTTTCTGCCTCTCCATGACCCTGACCTGCACAGGAGAGGTATGGGTGCGTAAAAGTACCTCCTGTGAGAAATAAAAGGTATCGTGCATGTCTCGTGCTGGATGGTCCTTAGGGATGTTTAAGGCCTCAAAATTATAATAGTCGAGTTCCACCTCCGGACCCTCCGCCACCCTGAACCCCATCGTCACAAAAATCTCGATCATTTCATCGAGGACCAGGGTAATGGGATGAAACTTCCCCCGCGGGAGGGGCATGCCGGGAAGCGTTATATCGACCCGCTCCTTCCTCAGGGAATCGAGCCTCTGCTGCTCAATAAGCCTCTGACGCTTCTCCCCTATCCTTTCCTGAAGAAGGGATTTCAAACGGTTGGAGGCCTCCCCAAGACGCTTTCTCTCTTCAGGGGGTATATCTTTGAGGGACCGCAGAAGCTGGGTCAGCTTCCCCTTTCTCCCTAAAAGTTTGACCTCCAGCTCCTCAAGGGCCCCTAAGTCCGAGATCGCCTCCAGACTCCTTAGGGCCTCCTGCTCTATCTCCCTCAGTTGACTTTCGAATTCAAGAGGAGACATGGGCCTTTGCTATCTCCACGAGCCTGGCGAAACCTTCCTGATCCCTTATGGCCATGTCGGCCAGGACCTTGCGGTTGATGGTCACATTGGCCTTCCTCAATCCCTCCATGAAGCGACTGTAACTCATCCCGTGGGCCCTGGCCGCGGCATTTATCCTGGTGATCCAAAGGCGCCTGAATTCCCTCTTTCTGACCTTCCTGTCACGGTAGGCGTACTGCAAGGCCTTCTGGACGGTAAGCCTCGCAATGCGAAAGGCACGACCCCTTTTGCCCCAGTAACCCTTGGCGAGCTTCAGTATCTTCTTCCTCCGCTTAGCCCTCCGTGGACCTCCCTTAACCCTCATGGGATCCTCCTTCAGAACGCATTGGGAATGAGCCTCTTCACGGCCTTAAGGTTGGCGCTGTCTACAAGGGCAGGCCTGCTCAGGCGCCTTTTTCTTTTGGCGTTCTTCTTCCTCATCAGGTGACTGGCACACGCTTTGTACCTCTTTATCTTCCCCATAGCGGTCACCTTGAACCTCTTGGCAGCTGAACGATTGGTCTTGATCTTGGGCATGATATCTACCCCCTCAACCCTTGGAGGACAGGGGACTCAACATGACCACAATCTGCCTGCCCTCGAATTTCGGCTGATAATCGGGTTTCCCCATCCCATTTACCTCCTGCAGGATCCGCTGCATTAACCCTTCGCCCACCTCCTTATGGGCCAGCTCCCTGCCGCGAAATATTATCCTCACCTTGGTCTTGTGGCCATCTCCCAGAAACTCCTTTATCTTCTTGAGCTTTATCTGAAGGTCATGCTCATCGGTGGAAGGCCTGAGCTTGATCTCTTTTATCTGGGTAGCGGCATGCTGCTTTCTCTTCGCCTCCTGGGCCTTCTTGCTCTGGATGTACTTGAACTTCCCATAATCCATAATCCGGCATACCGGCGGATCGGCATTGGGCGCAACCTCCACAAGATCCAACCCATATTCCTCAGCCTTCCTTAAGGCTTCCCCCAACGGCATTATCCCTATTTGCTTACCATCCGGATCTATGACCCTGACATCTTTAGCCCTTATTTGCCAGTTGACCCTGTATTGCTTCTCTATGTCCTATCACCCCCCTTTAAGGATGGTATCTGACATTGCGGCCATATCTTCTCTATGAAGGAATCAAGGGGCATGCTCCCCAGATCCCCCTTTTCCCTGCTCCTTACAGCCACCGTTCCCTCCCTCATCTCCCTATCGCCCACAATCACCATATAGGGAACCTTCTCCAACTGAGCTTGTCGTATCTTATATCCAAGTTTCTCGTTGCGGAAGTCCCCCTTAACCCTTATTCCGCGGGCCTCAATCCTCCCCAAAACCTCCTCCCCATAGGGTATGTGCCTGTCGGTTATGCTCATCACCCTCACCTGTTCGGGGGCCAACCAGAGGGGAAAGGCCCCGCCGTAATGCTCTATCAGGATCCCTATGAACCTCTCCAAGGCCCCCAAGATCACCCGGTGTACCATAACGGGCCTTTGTCTGGAGCCATCAGGGGCTATATAGGCGAGGTCGAACCGCTCCGGCAGGGAGAAATCGCACTGGATGGTGGCACACTGCCACTTCCTCCCAAGGGCATCCTCAAGCTTTATATCGATCTTGGGACCGTAGAAGGCCCCCTCCCCTTCGTTCACCTTGTAAGCGATACCCTCATCCTCGAGGACCCTCCTCAGGGCATCGATGGCCTTTTGCCAGGATTCCTCACTGCCTATCGCCTTCTCGGGCTTGGTGCTCAGTTCCGCCTCATAGGAAAACCCGAAAAGCTCCATGGCCTCCTGTACGAAGTGCAAAACACCCCTTATCTCATCCTCGAGCTGATCCGGGCGGCAGAAGATATGGGCATCATCTTGGGTGAATTCCCTCACCCTCAGCAACCCGTGCAGGACCCCCGAGCGTTCATGCCTGTGAACCCTTCCCAGCTCGAAAAGCCTGAGGGGCAATTCCCGATAACTCCTGTGGCGGGATTTGTAGACCAGAATGTGGGCGAGGCAGTTCATGGGCTTCAGCGCATACTGCTGTCCCTCCACCTCGGTGAAGTACATGTGCTCGCGGTAAAAGTCGTAATGTCCCGATTGCTTCCAGAGCTCGGCTTTGAGGATTTGGGGCCCTATCACGAACTGATATCCACGCTTCAGGTGCTCGCGCCTTTCGAACTCCTCAAGGATCCACCTGAGGATCACCCCTTTATGGTGCCATATGACGAGACCGGCCCCCACTTCCTCGTGGGTTGAAAACAGCTCAAGCTCCTTCCCCAGGCGGCGATGGTCCCTCCTTTTGGCCTCCTGAAGTCTCTCAAGGTATTGTTTGAGTTCCTCCTCGGTGAAGAAGGCTGTACCGTATATCCGCTGCAGCATCTTGTTGCGCTCATCACCGCGCCAGTAAGCCCCGGACACGCTCAGAAGTTTGAAGGCTTTTACCTTGCCCGTGGACTCAAGATGGGGCCCCCTGCAGAGGTCCACGAAGTCCCCTTGCCAGTAAAGCGTTACCTTTTCATCGGGGATATCGTCCAGGATCTCCAGCTTGTAAGTCTCTCCCCTCTCCCGAAAGATCTTCCTCGCCTCCTCTTTGCTGACCTCCTGCCTCACAAAGGGGATGTCCCGGGCGATAATCTCCCTCATCTTCTCCTCGATCCTGGAGAGATCCTCCTCGCTGAAATATCCATCGAAATCGAAGTCATAATAGAAGCCGTCCTCGGTGGGCGGACCTATGGCGAGCTTTACCTGGGGGTAAAGTTCCTTTACGGCCTGGGCCATCACGTGAGCGGTGCTATGCCGAAGAACTTCCAGCTCCTCTTTTCCCATTTCCTTCCCACCGGTAATTATAAAGGGGAGGCACCCCTTTGCCGGTAATGCCTCCCCTTTTTACTTTAGGGAATCCTCAGGAGTCAAGCCCTATGGTAGGCACGGGCGGTTTCGAACCGCCGACCTCTACCGCGTCAAGGTA
>CAYVAU010000052.1:0-11230 GCA_964448445.1 uncultured Thermodesulfobacteriota bacterium
TGCCCTCCCCAACCCTCCTTCCCCAGGGTGGTACCTATGTCCATACCCATGCACCCCCTATGCAATACAAGGGGTTGACAAGCAAGGCCTATTTTCTAAAATTATTGTGAAAATCTTAACAAAGGAGGGGACATGATGAAAAAATGGGTGGGAGCGGGGCTGGCGGTTTTATTTGGGGCGGTTATAGCCCTTGCCGCGGGGGTCACTGAGGTTGTCACCATTGACAATCAGTACACCGTTAAGAAGAAGGGACCGGTGGTCCTTTCCCACAAGAAACACGCGGTGGATTACAAGGTGGCCTGTGTCGAGTGCCATCATATGTGGAATCAGAAAAAGGGCACCCAGCCCAAGAAGTGCAGCACGTGCCATAAGGAGAAAAAGCGGGGTAAGGTCTTGGGTCTGATGCGGGCATATCACAAAAATTGCATGGGCTGTCACAGGGAGCTGAAGAAACAGGGCAAACCCACTGGTCCCACCACCAAGTGCAACGACTGCCACCAGAAGAAATCCTGAGGGTAAGGCAAGTCCTTCTTCAAGAAAGGGGAGGCTATGGGTCTCCCCTTTTTTCTTCTTTCAGCTCGGCATCGGGAGGGCGCAGGTAAAGGGGGGTGAGGCCTGAGAGGTCATCGGGTTGACCGTGCCTGAGCCTTTCTTCCCCTAGAAGGGCCACTGCTGCGGCACTGGGGTGCACCAGGGGGGGATATATCCTGAATCCTGGGACATCCTCGAATACCTCTGGGTAAAGCCTTACGCCATCTCCTACCAAGGTGACCTTCTTCCCCCTCAAGGCCTCAAGGGCCCCCAGGGGGCTCACTGCTCTGAGCGGACCGATCCTCTCCCCGTCCCTGTAAAGGCCCATGTAGAGGAGCCCCCTTTTGGCATCCATGAGGATGCACAAAAGTCCCTCAACGGGGAAATTCCGGGCAAGGGCATCAGGAGAGGGTATCCCCACAAGGGGTTTGCCCAAGGCGAGGGCGAGTCCCTTGGCGGTACTGAGACCCACCCTCAATCCGGTGAAGGATCCCGGACCGAGGCCGACCGAGATCCCTTCGAGGTCTTCGAGGTCAACTCCCAGCAGGCTCAGGAGGGCCCCGATGGCGGGGATGAGCTGGGCGGAGTGGTTCCTGGGTTGGTTCAGGGTTATCTCACCAAGGACCACCTTGTCCTTGATCAGGGCCACGCTTCCCACCTCTGTGGAGGTTTCTATCCCCAGCACGATCATTTGCCCGTCCCCCAGATCCTGAGGATATCGTTGTAGAAGGCCAGAAGCATGATGGCCACTATGAGCATGAGGCCTATCTTCTGCACGACCTCCAGCTTCCTCGGGTCCAGGGGACGTCGGATTATGGCCTGAAGCCCCAAAAGGGCAAGATGTCCCCCATCGAGGATCGGGATGGGAAAGAGGTTCAATAAACCGAGATTGACGCTCACTATGGCCGTAAAGAACAGAAGGCGCTGAATCCCCTTTTTGGCCTCCTTGCCTGCAAGCTGGGCTATCATTATCGGCCCACCCACTGCTTTTGCCGAGATCACCCCCTTCAGGATCTTGTAAATACTGGTGATCACCAGTTCGGAGACCGCCAAGGTTTGCTTGAAGCCGAGCCCGATGCTCTGAAGGGGTGGGTAGCGCACCGTTGTGGTGTCCCCGCGCGGGGTTACCCCTATTTGATAAAAATGCACCTCCTCACCGAAGATGTTCTTCGCCCGTGCAGCCCGGGGGGCGATCCGCAGGGAGAATACCCTCCCCTGTCTCTCTATTACAAACCTGAGGGGTCGCCCCTCACTTTTGGGAATGATCTCAAGGAGGTCTTCCCAGCAGAGAACCTTCCGGCCGTCTATGGAAAGGATCCTGTCGCCTTCCCTTAAGCCCGCCTTATGGGCGGGATATCCTTCGATGACCTGACCGATCACGGGGAGGAGCCTGGGGATACCCGCATAAAGGAGCAGGGCAAAGATCAGGGAGGAGAAGACGAGGTTGGAGAAAGGACCGGCCGCAACCACCAGGGCCCTCTGCCATAGGGGACGATGGGTAAAGGAACGGCCCCTCTCCTCGGGGGGGACCTCCTCATCAGGTTCCTCCCCAAGCATCTTCACGTATCCTCCGAGGGGCAAGAGCGAAAGGGCATATTCGGTTTCCCCTCGGCGCCCCTTCAGGATCTTGGGCCCGAAGCCGAAGGAGAAGGTGAGGACCTTTATGCGGAAGGCCTTGGCCAGGGCGAAGTGCCCCAGTTCGTGCACCAAGATCAAGGCTCCCAAGACGAACAAAAAGGCAAGGAAGGTTATCATCTATCCCTCTCCACCTTTTTCTTGGCCACCTCCCTCGCCCATCGGTCGGCCTCAAGGACGTCCTCTGCCGCCCGGACCCGACACACCCTGTGTTCCTCCATGACCTCCTCCACGACCTGGACGATCCGGTTGAATCCTATCCTCCCCTTCAGGAAGGCCTCAACCGCCACCTCATCGGAGGCATTGAGCACCGCGGGCATGGTCCCCCCCGCTTCAAGGGCCCAATAGGCAAGCCTCAAGGCGGGGATCTTCTCGGGATCGACCTCCTCGAAGAGGAGCCCGCTGAGCCTCTCAGGTCCCACAGGTGGAAAGGGCAAGGGGAGGCGTTCCGGATAGGACAGGGCATAGGCTATGGGGATCCTCATGTCCGGCGAGCTCATGTGGGCCAGGATTACCCCGTCCAAAAGCTCGACCATCCCATGGACTATCCCCTGGGGGTGAATGAACACCTGAATCTTTGAGGCCGGGATGTCGAAAAGCCAGTGGGCCTCGATCACCTCCAGGCCCTTGTTCATGAGGGTGGCCGAATCCACCGATATCTTCGGGCCCATTCTCCAGACCGGATGTCTCAAGGCCTCCTCGGGGGTAACCCCTTCTGTCTCTTCAGGACTCCTCCCGTAGAAAGGACCCCCTGAGGCCGTAAGGATGACCCTGCGCACCTCCTCCCCTTTTCTCCCCTGAAGGATCTGAAAAAGGGCGCTGTGTTCGCTGTCTATGGGCAGTATCCTCACCCCTTTGCGCTTGGCCAAGGAGATGACCACTTCCCCCCCCATCACCAGGACCTCCTTGGTGGCCAGGGCCAGGTCCTTCCCCGCACGGATGGCCTCAAGGGTGGGTTTGAAGGCAATGGCCCCGCTTAGGGCCATCACCACCAGATCCACCCCCTCCTCCCTCACCAGCTCCATCAAGCCCTCCTCACCCCACAGGACCTCAACCCCCACCCTTCCCCTGAGGGATGAGGCCCCTTGCCTGTCGCCCACAGCCACCTTCTTCGGAGAGAAGGTCCTTATCTGTTCCTCCAGCAGCTCTATATTCCTTCCGGCCGCCAGGGCGCGGACCCGAAAACGCTCCGGGAAAAGGGATATCACCTCAAGGGCCTGTCTCCCTATGGAGCCCGTCGAGCCGAGGATCGCAATTTCCTTCATGGGAGCCTCAGAAGATAATACAGGAACGGAGAGGCAAACAGAAAGCTGTCGATCCTGTCGAGCATCCCCCCGTGCCCCGGTATCAACCTCCCCGAATCCTTGACCCCGGAAGCCCTCTTTATCAGGGATTCGGAAAGATCCCCCACCTGGCTGAGGAATCCCACCCCTAGGATCGCCAGAAGGATCCGCCAGGTTTCCCCTCCGGGAAGCAGCAAAACCTTCACCAATGAGAATCCGAAGGCCACCCCTACGAAAGTGGCCAGGGCACCTTCTACGGTCTTCTTGGGGCTTATCCTGGGGGCAAGGGCTCTCCTCCCCCAGATCCTTCCGGCGAAAAGGGCCGCGCTGTCCCCGCACCAAATGCCCAGCACAAGGGCCAGGAGCCACTTCGGACCATCGGGAAGGTCCCTGATCATGAGGAGGAAGGCCAGGGGCAGGCTTATGTAAAGGAGCCCGAAACCGGAAAGAACGAAGGTCTTAAACCCCACCTGGAGCTCGGACCTACAAAAGGAGTACAGACAGGAACCCAAAAGCGCCATCGCCGATCCCAAGAGTAATGCCGAAGGTCCGTACCAAGCCCCAAGGAGAGGAAGCGCTCCTAAAAGCACCGGTATCCAGGGGCTCCCTCCCGTGGTCATCATCAACAGTTCCCTCAGGGCGAGGATCGCCACAAGAACTAGGATCCCCAAAAGCACCTCCCTCGGCCCAAGGGCCACTGCCAGGATCAGGAGGGGGGCAAGGATAAGGGCCGAAAGGATCCTCTCCCTCAAGCCTTCTCCCTCCGTTCCCTCAGCTGGGAACGACTCAGCCCGAAGCGCCTCTCCCGGGATTGGAAATCCAAGAGCGCATCCAGGAAGTGTTCCTCCCCGAAATCGGGCCACAGGACTTCCGTGAAGTAAAATTCGGTGTAAGCCATCTGCCAGAGCAGGAAGTTGCTGAGCCTCTTCTCCCCACTTGTCCTTATCATCAGGTCGGGATCGGGCAGATCAGAGGTGAGGAGGAATCCCGAGAAGACCTCCTCGGTTATCCTCTGGGGCAGAAGTTCCCCCCTTCTTGCCCTCTCTGCCACCTCCCTCACGGCCCTCACGATCTCCCACCGACCGCTGTAACTCAGAGCCAGGTTCACGAGCATCCCCGTGTGCTCCCGGGTGGCATCGATGGTCTCCAGCAGGAGACCCCTGACGGTCAGGGGTAAGTCATCAAGGTCACCAAGCACCCTGAGCCTCATGCCCGAGCGGATGAACCTCTCCTTTTCGGCCCGAAGATAATCCTCCAGCAACTTCATCAACTGTTCGACCTCGCCCCTTGGACGACGCCAATTCTCCTTGGAAAAGGCATAAAGGGTGAGGACCCCTATGCCCAAACCATCGGCCACCTCCACCACCCTCCAGGCAGCCTCAATCCCCTTGGAATAGCCCTCTATCCTCGGAAGCCCCCTCCTTTCCGCCCAACGGGCATTGCCATCCATGATAATGGCCACATGCCTGGGCAGGGGACCCTGCTTGACCCTCCTCCTTTTCTCCTCCAGCAGATCCTTCACCGCTCTGGAGGGTTTATCACACCGAGGACGCCATGTAAATCGGACCCTGTGACTTGGGTCCCTGGCTGTGGGATAATGATCCTGGGGAGATGGGAGGCTCGCCCTCGATCCTCTGTCTCAAGGCATCTGCAGGGGCCGGTAAGACCCACCGCTTGACGGGAGAATTCCTCTCCCTCCTTTCCTCCTCCCCTCCCCACAGGGAGCGCCTGAGGCAGATCGTCGCCATAACCTTCACCAACAAGGCCGCCCAAGAGATGAGGGAGAGGATCATCGGGGAATTGAAGAGGAATGCCCTTGGTTTGCAGCAGTGGATGGGGCGGAAGCTGGCCCGGGAATGGCTGGAGCTCATCCTGGAACGTTATGGGGACCTACAGGTCCGGACCATCGACAGCCTGGTCTTCACCTTTGTAAAGGCCCTGGCCTTTGAGCTCGGCAGACAGCCCGAACTGGAGGTCACCTTCGACAGGGATGAGATCCTCGACCGGTGCCTCGACAGGATCCTCGCCAGGGTCCAATGGGGGGAAGGGTCGGAACTGGAGAGGGTGCTTTCGGAACTGCTCCGGTGCTTCCTTGAGCTGGAGAAAAGGAGCGGCCTGAAGGTGGAGGTATCCCTCAGGCAGAGGATCAAGGAACTCTTCGAAAAGGGAGACCTCACCGTCTCCGGGGATTCCGACCTGGAGGAAGTGGGGAGGAGGATCGAGGAGCTGGCCCAGAGGCTCCTTTTGTGCCTTAAGCCCTCCGACTATGGCAGGGGTAAGACGAGGGAAATCCTTGAGGCACCTTTGAGGCACCTCGACAGGGATTATGCCTTTTGGAGGGGAAGGGGCCTCAAGGGGCCATCGGGGAGCGTCAAGCTCCTCTACCTTGAGCTCATCCGCCTGAGGGATCAGTATCTCAGGGAGAGGGCCAGGGCGAGGCTCAGGCCTTATGTGGAACTTTTGGGCCATCTCCGCGAGGAGCTCGATCAGATGGCAAAACAGGAGGGGCTTCTGCTGGGGGGGGATTGGAATCGCCTCCTCAAAGAACACCTTGAGCGAGAAGGGGTCCCTTATGCCCTTTACAAGCTCGGATTCCCCATAAGGCACATCCTGATAGATGAGTTCCAGGACACGTCCGACAGCCAGTGGCATACCTTGAGGCCCATCATCGAGAATGCCCTCTCGGAGGGGGGAACGCTCCTTTATGTCGGCGACCAGAAGCAGGCCGTTTATGGATGGCGAGGGGGAAACTGGAGGTTACTGGAAGAGGTGCTGCAGGAGGAATTCCCATCGGTTCCCCCTGAGGGCAGGAGAAGGGAATTCCTCGGCAGGAACTTCCGGTCGCTAAGGGAAATCGTCGATTTCAACAACCGCCTCTTTCAGCCCCTCTCGGATCCCGATTGGGTAATGGGACTCCTGAAAAAACTTCTGGGAGACGGCATCCCCGAAGGAACCCTGCGGGAATTCTCCCGGGTCCTTGCAGCCAACTTCAGCGATATCCAACAGGAACCCTTCAAGGGCGAGGGAGGCAGGGTGATAAGGCGGGAGTTCGTGGGCAGAAAGGAGGAGATACTGCCTCAGATAAGGGAAGTCCTGCTCGAGGAGGTATCCCGCAGTTTCGGTGATCACCCAAGGGGGATTGCGATCCTGGTCAGGACCAACGAACAGGCCGAAGAGGTGGCCTCCTGGCTTTCCGCATCGGGGATCCCTGTGGTGACGGAGAATTCCCTCAGGCTCAAGCGTTCGCCTCTGATAAAGGGCATGGTGTCCCTTTTGAAATTCCTCAACTACCCCGGGGATGACCTGGCGCTATGGGGGGCCCTTGCAAGCGGTCTCCTTCATGACCTGCCAGGGCTGCCCTCCACCGAAATAGAGGCCTTCCTGGGAGAAGAACGAGGGAAACTTTCCTTGTACAGGGCCTTCAAGAACCGGTTCCCGGAGGGTTTCGGCCTCTACCTTGACCCCCTCCTCAAACGGGTGGGGTTCCTGGCTCCCTATGAGCTCTGCCAGGAGATCATAGGGCGGCTGGATCTCTTCGGCCGTTTCCCAGAGGATGTCCCCATCCTCAAACGGTTCCTGGAGGTGATCCTCAGGGCCGAGAGGTCGGGGATCTTGAGCCTACCGGGGTTTTTGGAGTTCTGGGAGAGGGAAGGGGCCGAGCAGAGGATCGGTATCCCTGAGGGGATGGAAGCCGTCCGCATAATGACCATTCACAGGGCAAAGGGCCTCGAATTCCCCGTCGTCTTCATCCCCCTCACCAACTGGAAACTGACCAACCCCAACATCGTCCGCAGCGAAAGGGGCGAACTCCTGTATCTCACCAACCCCCTCCCCCAGGATCTCGAGATCCTAAGGGCAAAAAAAAGGATGGAAGAGATCCTGGAGTCCCTAAACCTCCTGTATGTGGCCACCACAAGGGCTGTTGAGGCCCTCTACCTCTATGTGACCTGCTATCGCTCCAGAAATTCCATTGATCGGGGCTATGTCTCCTTCATCCTCAAGGAGCTACTGGAGGCCCATGAAGGTCTTGGAAAAACTGAAGATCGTAACCCATGAGCCGGAGACACCTGCTGGGCGTAAGGCAAAGCGCAGGGGGGAGATAATCCATCAGGCCCTTGCCCTTTGGGAGATCACGGGGAACCTGGAGGATGCCATAAGGGGAGCCTTGGAACTTTTAGGGGAATCCCCCCGAGAGTGGGACCTACAGGAACTCCTTGGCTCCCTCCGCAGGCTCTTCGCCCTCGAGAAGTTCAGACAGTGGCTCCAGAAGGAGGGATACTGCGAACTGGAGGTCATCGACGGAAGTGGAAGGAGTCATAGGATGGACCGCCTGGTGATCGATGGGGACACCCTCCACGTCCTCGAATACAAGGTGGGGGAGAGGGAGGAGGGACATAAGGAACAGGTCAGGCTTTATGCGGGGCTACTTAAGGAGCTCTTCCCCGCAAAAAGGATCAAGGGGTGGCTTATATATGTCGATCAAGCCCTGATCATCGAGGTTCTTTAAAGGACCCGGAGGAGCAGCGCCTTGAAGTAATCCCCTTCGGGATGCGAACTCAGCACAGGGTGGTCAATGGGGGCCCTCGCACAGTGAAGGACCTGAAGCATCCTGCCGGATGACCTCCCGGCTTCAAGGACTGCTCCAAAGAACTCCTCCCGGGAAACCCTCTGGGTGCAGCAGCAGCTGAGGAGCAGTCCCCCTTTATTCAGCCTCCTCATGGCGAGGCGGTTGAGTTCGATATACCCCCTTATGGCTTTCTGGACCTCTTGCCTCGAACGGGCAAAGGGCGGTGGATCAAGGATGATGAGATCGTACCTGTCCCGGTCTCCTCTGAGGAAGTCGAAGACATCGCCCTTTTCAGCGATACACCTCTCCGGCGGAAGGGAATTCACCCTCACGTTTTCCTTCAACAGCTCGAGGGCCCTCGAAGAGCTGTCCACCGCTTTGACCCTCTTGGCCCCTCCCTTAAGGGCCGACACACTAAACCCCCCCGTGTAACAGAAACAGTCAAGCACCTTCTTACCTTCCGAAAGCCTCCTCACCAGGAGGCGGTTCTCCCTCTGATCCAGATAAAAACCGGTCTTCTGTCCCCCGCGGATGTCCACCAGAAAGCGCATATCCCCCTCCTGGACCTCCACGGCCTCGGGGACCTCCCCCAGAAGGGGACCCTCGCAGGGGGCAAGCCCTTCCCTCCTCCTCACCTCCGCATCGCTCCTTTCGTAAATTCCCTTAAAGGGAAGGAGTTCCCCCAGGATGCCGAGCAACATCTCCCTGAGCCTGTCCATTCCCTCCGTATGGATCTGAACCGACAGATACTCCCCATAACGGTCAAGGGCCAGCCCCGGCAGGAGATCCCCCTCGAAGTTGATGAGCCTCATGGCAGAGGTAATCCGCTGCAGAGAGGTGCGCAAGCCAAAAGCCCCTTGGATCCTCCGCCGGAAGAAACGCCTGTCGATCGCCTCCCTCCTCCAGGTCAGGATCCTTATGGCAATGGGGGATCGGGGATGGAAGTGGCCCTTTGCGATGAATCTGCCCCGGTGATCCAAGACCTCCACCACCTGGCCCGCTTCGGCCTCGACCTTCTCCAGGGACCCGGCATAAACCCAGGGATGCCCTCCCTTGATGGGCCTTTCGCTGCCTGGCTTAAGGAGACAATAGGCCACGGCTCAATTGAGGAACTTTTCCTCGAGTTCCCTGCTTACATATGAAGAGGTGTTTGACATTTTCCACAAGCCCGGTCTGGAGGTCAATGCGGTGGATTCCCTTGCGCGGGAGGGCAGTCGAGTTTATCCTTTAGGGGAACCCTCCGTCAGAAGGAGGGTGTTTTTGTTGGGAGATGGCAAGGAGGGGTTCGAAGAACAGGTTCATTGAAGCCGAAAGAAGGCTCCTTGAGGGAATGGGGGAGCCGCAAGGGGGGGATTTTGTCCCTTCCCCTTTCCAGGTCCGTGCGCTTGAGCATCTGCTTCGGGGGCATGACGTGGTGGTGGTGGCCCCTACCGGAAGTGGCAAGACCTGGATTGCTTTGAGGGCAATGGAGGGGTTCCTCTCTGAGGGCAAGACCACCTGGTACACCACCCCCCTTAAGGCCCTCTCCAATCAAAAATACGACGACTTCAGGGGGCACTTCGGTTCGGAAAATGTGGGCATTCTCACGGGGGAGAGGCGCGAAAACTCCACCGCCCCCATCATAGTGGCCACAACCGAGGTCCTCCGCAATGTCCTTTACCGGGGAGAAGGGGGGCCGGATTTCGTGGTCCTTGACGAAGCCCATTACCTTGGCGATGAGGACAGGGGGACAACCTGGGAGGAGGTGATAATCCTCTCGCCCGATGAAACCCAACTGCTGCTGCTTTCGGCCACCATATCCAATGTGGAGGAATTGGCCGGATGGATGGCCTCCATCCGGGGTCGGAAGCCCAAGGTGGTCAAGGCCCGGGGACGCCCCGTCCCCTTGAGGTACGGCTTCCTGAGCCACAGGGGCACCCTCCTGCCCCTGCAGGAGGAGTTCCTTTACGGTCTCAAGCGGGCCAGGTTCTCCTCGGAGGAGGTGCTGTATCTCCTGGAGGAAAAGGGGCTGCTTCCCGCCATATGGTTTCTCGGCAGGAGGCGGGATTGCGACCTCATGGCCAAGCGATTCAGCACGATGCCCTGGCCCGGAAGGCAGGAGCGCCTCGAGCTCTTCAGGGAGGTCGCGGGAGATGATCCCTATCTTTGGTCCCACCCCCTCCTTGAGCCCTTGATTGAAGGTGGTGTGGCCTCCCATCATGCGGGACACCTGACCGGATGGAAGGTGGCTGTCGAGAGGATGTTGGCCAAGGGGCTCCTGAGGGCGGTTTTTGCCACCATGACCTTGGCGGCAGGGCTGGATGTCCCGGCACGGACCGTGGTGCTCAGCTCCTTAAGCTCCGGAAACGGCCATGAGCTCACCGCCCTGGAATTCCAACAGATGACCGGGAGGGCTGGAAGGCGGGGAAAGGACAGGGTGGGTTTTGTGATCTTGGTGGGAGCCGGCAAGAAGGAATGCCTCACGGGCCTAAGGCTCTCCCGGGGGGAACCCGAACCCCTGAGATCCTCCTTCAGGCTCCAGTATTACCAGATCCTTAATCTCTTGGAGCGCTATTCCCTAAAAGAAGCCGAGGATTTCGTGGGCAAAAGCTTCCTCCTTTACCAGATCCGTTCCGGGAAGAAGAGGAGGAAGGTGAAGAAACTGCTGCTTAAGCACTTCGAGAGGCGGATCGGCCTGCTGCAGGAATTGGGTTACCTGGACGAAGGACTAGAGGTGACAGAAGAGGGGAAATGGTGTCTGCTTTTGCGACACGAGCACTCCCTGGTGCTTTCCGAGATCGTGAGGAGGGGACTGTGGAGGGGGGTGGATCCCGCGACCTTTGCCGGATGGGTCGGCTCGCTGGGCAGCGAAAGGGCACCGCGGAGGCTGATCGAAAGGGTCGATCTCAGGGTGATCAGGGGGATCATATGGGAGCTGGAAGCCCTTGAGCGCAAGTGGGGCATTCCGTCCACGGATTTAAAGGAGCTTTATAAACCCCACGGTGAGCCGGCCGAGGCCGAAAGGAGGGCTTCGGCGGTGAGGGCATGGGCCGAGGGGATGAACTGGAGGGAATTGGCCGAGGAGGCCGACATGGAGGAAGGGGATCTTCAGCGATTGATCCTTCAGACCGCCGAACTCCTGAGGGAGATGGAGGATCTGCCCCTTGAGGTAAGCGGCCTTGCCCGGAAATCCCGCGAGCTCTTGCTAAGGCCCCCGGTCTTCACTTAAATGGCT